>JBHRQN010000033.1:0-19526 GCA_042645485.1 Pauljensenia sp. | reverse complement strand
TTCTTCGTATGCTCGGAAGCAAGCGATTGATTCGCGAAGAGCGTCCATAGCCTCAACCGGTTTGCCCGCCTTCAGGGTTACCCACCCCAAGGTGTAGTTGTTTTCGGCATGCGATATGGCTACTTGTTTCTCGGTTAGCTCCGCCTTGATAGTTGCAATGAGCTGGCGGTCTCGTTCCAATACAGATAGGGCGCGCTCAAGATCGTCCTCTCCCACGTTTGGTCCCTTGACCATTGCCGCAGCCTCGCGGCGAAGGTACTGATGCTCCCTGAAATACTCTTTCCATTCGTGGCTCAATTCTGCGGCAAGATCCGCAGCGTCGGCCTCGGCAATGTAATTCCCCAACTCCTTCGCCGCATTACTAGCGGTGTCGGCAAGGCTCAAAGCCAGTCGATACATTTCATTTTCACGCAGCACGGCGGAATACTTCATCGCAAGGTCGTAGGCGTCTTGGTATTCCTCGATGCAGAGGTAGAGGTGAGCCAAAATTGGGGCAGCTTCGGCCAAGCGCATTCTGATATACGGGGAATCATTGAGAGTGCTGAAGGCCTCTTCGAGGATTTCAGTTGCTTCGGTGAATCGATCTTTTTCAGCAAGAGCTTGCGAAAAAAGACGTGCGACACTGACATTCCACACCGCGGTTGGGAAGGCATGGATGACGTCATTGAGGTGCCTGGCTTGAGCAAGAGCCTCGTCAGGTTGGTGTGCCTGAAGTGAAGCCGAGCAAATCGTCCCTCGCGAGATGAGGGCGGTATAGGGATCGCACAAATCGTTGAGACGCAGAGCCTGGTCAGCGTATTGGCAAGCTGCCATGTATTTTTCGCGCCCAAGCTCTAATTCCTGGTATTCCAAAAGAAGATCAAGCGCAACATGCTTCTTTGAAGGTGCAAAACGGGTAAAAGCCCTCTCGAGGTTTTCCCATAGCGCGTAGCTTGCTTCAGTGTCATCGAAGTTTTTGCACATTGTCGCAATGGACGCACATTGGCTGAGAATGAGGCCAACGAGCTGAATATCTTTCCCCGTTCCCTGATTGCGATTCAGCTCGGGAACCACTTCTTCGATTAATGCTCGAGCGTTCTTGATGCGGGCCATCGCATGAGTTGCCACTTCTTCGGGGATTTCCTCATCGCGAATGGAAAAATACATGACATCACAGGAAGAACGTTGGAGGTTGATCCATGCAAGGTTGAGCTGCTGGCGAGTGAGGCGAGCACGGCGTCCCCTTAGCTTTGAGAAAGAGCCGGGAGAAACAATAGCCGTGTCATCTTCCAGTGCAATAACCGCCTGTTCTGCCTGGTCGAGAAGCCTGCGAGCAGCATCAAAATTTTGGTGCAATTTGAGGATGACGCAAGCGAAAATGTAGTAGTCCATGACGTCTGCGTGACTGAAATCGATATCCAGAACTGACTCGTTCATGACAGTTGCGTGGTCGACGATGAACTGGCGTTCCGGATCGAAACCGGTTGTGTCCGAGAGGGCTGAGAAACGATTGAAGGCTTCTTGCATCGAGGCCGGGGGAGTAAAAGGCCTTAGATCAACACGTGGGTATGGATTCGTGTCATCGGTGGTCTTCACTTTCTCCTGCTTGATGCGACGCGTGGAGTATTTTGGTGTTTCATCGACGTCACTACTTGAAATCGCTTCGGGAAGAACTTCGCGCTCGCCCACAACCTCAAAAGACCAGGTTTTTTGTGCGCGTTCTTCTGCTTCACTGTTAACGGGGCCTTCATCAAGAACCTCGCCAGCAGAGGCCGTGTAAAAATCATTGCCATTTCGCGCATCGAAGAGCGCGGCAACAGAGAACAACCATTCTTTGAGTCCTGATGCGACATCCTCCATGGGAGTATTGACATCCAAACGAGGCCCCTGGCACCACTGAGATTGCCCTGTACACAGCGCGCGGAAGGTATGTTTTCCTAGACCTCGGTCGACGGCCTCGCGCGCTGCCAATGCAGCACCCTTCAGGTAATCGAAAAGAAGAGCTGCGCTTTCTGCGCGGGAGGTTACTGCAATGGAGTCGCGCAGAATATCGAGCGCGCGCTGCCAGCGTCCGGAGAGCACAAGGAACTCCATATGCTGTCCTAAAAGATCCATGTACTGCGCATTACGGCGATGCTGGCGATAGGAACGGACGTGGCATTCCCACGCTGCTTCAGGGCGTCCCGACATCAATAGAGGAATCATCGACAGTGCCTGGACACCTGCAGGCTGATTACCACACCCCTCGCGGATGTCGAGCAAAGGTACCGCTGTCGCAACTGCGCGTTCCCAATCTTTTGCAACAACGGCCTCGGTGATCTGGCGTTCGGGATCGCATTGGACGCAGTCGGAAACCTCATCGCGCGGGGTTGCCCGCCACTTCACCAATTCTTCATGGGCGGCCGCGGGATCACCCATCCGTAGCGCGAGGGCGAAACGGACTCCGTGGACCGCATGCATTGAATATCCCTCATCCTGGATGAATTTCCCGAAGCCTTCAGAGAGCTCCTGTGCTTGCTCCTTCGATACTGCGGGGTTGCGTCCTGTTGCACTCGCGGCGTTCTTGTACAACCAGGCTAAGGATTTGATCTGATCCGCGTCGAAAGCACTGGGATTCGCCTCGAATTTCGTGACGAGCCATGCCGTGGGTGCCAGTGCTTTCCATTCTTCATTTCCCTGCTGATAGGCGGTAGCCAGCTGAATGTAGGTCTCGATGCGTAGCTCTTCTTCGCCCTCTAAGGAATCGACGAGCACCACTGCACGTGCAAGCTCGGCACTGCACGCGGGCCCCCACGGCATCTTCGCTGCGCGATCGATAATGTCCTTCACTTCCTGGACGGTGCTCATCATTGATCCCTTCTGAAAGCAAGCAGGAAATTAGATGAGATGATCATAAATCCAATGTGATGGAGAAGATAAAAGAGCAGTTCAGGGAGTGCTTATGAAGCGTTTCTGCAGAGTTTAAGTGTGCAATAGGCGCGCAATTTCTACGTGAGGGACAAAGGTGTCACTTGCGTGGATAATGCTTGCCTAACCTTGGTGATATGCAACTATCACAATTCCCACTACGGACTCGGGCTCGCCTCGGAAACATGGAGGTTTCCCCCGAACACCGACTCCGTCTGTATGAACTTGGAGTTCGCCCTGGAAGCGAATTCTTCATTGTGAACAAGGCCGCTTTCGGAGGCCTCGTCGTTAATATCGCCGGTGCGCGCGTTGCCGTTGACCGCCGTAGTGCTCGGGCAATCGAAGTGGAGGAAATCGCATGAGCTGCCCACACTGCTCTCCCAAATCAGATGTCGCTGTGTTGGACACTCCGACCTCAAGTGGTGGAGAAAGAACGATTGTTTTAGTTGGTAACCCGAACGTTGGGAAATCAACACTATTCAATGCGATTACCGGTTCCCGCCAGCACGTCGTTAATGCTCCCGGCACCACGGTTGAAATGAAGCGCGGTACTTGGCGTGCGCTGGGTGCAAACCTTGTTGATCTTCCCGGAACCTATTCCTTGATCGCGTCGTCTCCGGATGAGCAAGTTGTCAGTGACACTCTTTCTGGCGCCGAGGGCTCATTCACCGACCCTCGAACCGGACGAAAAGTTGATCTGGCTATTGTCCTTCTGGACGCCAGTGCAATGACGCGTTCGCTGTACCTTTTGGGACAGGTCGCACAAGCTGGTCACCCCGTTGTCGCCGTCGCCACAATGGTTGATGTTTCTGAGAAAGACGGCCAGAAATACCCGGTCGATAAACTTGCCGATGAATTGGGAATTCCCGTTCTTGCTGTAGACCCGCGCCACTACGACAATCCAGATCTTCTCGAAGGAATTGTCCGTCACGCGCTCGAACACCACGCACGTCCGAAGGGGCTTCCCGTCAACGCGGCTGATGGAAGCTGTACCTGCGGATGCGGTGGACTGACCCAAGCAGATGAACTCTTCGCCTGGGTTGATCGCGTCGAAACCGCAGTAGTCGGAAAGGCCGAAGGCGACCCCATCCTCTCGACCTCTGACAAGATTGACCGAGTCCTACTCAACCCCTGGTTAGGAATCCCGATCTTCTTTGTCCTTATGTGGTTCCTCTTCAAAGTCGCAGGCGAATGGGTCAGCCCCGTCCAGGACTTCTTCGACCACATTTTCTCTTCAACGGATGAAGGCTTCCCCTCTCTGGCAAACGGTATTACCTACCTCCTCACGCTTGGGGGACTCCAAGACGGCTGGCTCCACAGCTTCCTCATTGGTGGTCTGTGCACCGGTTTGGGTGTGGTTTCTTCCTTCATCCCCCTGATGTTCATCATCTTCTTGATGATTTCCATCCTGGAAGACTCCGGTTATATGGCCCGTGCAGCCTTCCTTGGTGACCGCGTCATGCGTGCGATCGGCCTGGATGGCCGTGTGATTTTGCCGCTCATCATGGGATTCGGATGCAATCTGCCGTCACTGGCAGCAACGCGAACGCTTCCTAACACTGCCCAGCGAATCGTCACCACCATCATTACGCCCTATACCTCGTGCGCAGCGCGACTGACCATCTACTTGATGATCGCGCGGATTTTCTTCCCTGATAGTGCTGGAACGGTGATCTTCTCGCTCTATGTTCTCTCGCTCATCATGGTGGTCTTGGGAGCACTTATCCTCAAGCCGTTCTTCACGAAGAAGACCACGGACTCTCCACTGTTCCTGATACTTCCCGCCTACCAGGTTCCGCGAGTTTTCGTGATCTTGCGGACTACGTGGTTGCGCGCGTGGGCCTTCGTGAAGGGCGCAGGCAAGATCATCTTGGCCATGACCTTCGTCGTGTGGCTCATGGGCGCCATTCCGATGGCAGGAAACTACTCTTTTGCCGATTCCGAACTCCCAATGGAGGACTCCCTTTACGGGCGCACCGCTCAGGTGCTTGAGCCTGTCTTCAAGCCCGCTGGTTTTGGTGAGTGGCACATGACCGGCGCTCTGATGACCGGTTTCGTTGCGAAGGAAACAGTGATCTCGTCGATCGTCACCTCCTACAACATGGATCCCGAAACAGAAGGCGGAGATGCCGAGGACGGCGGTGACGATCTTGGTTCACTGCCTCAGTTGGTCACTGAATCCTTCCAAAAGTCTGCAGGAGATGCAGCGCCGATCGGTGCCTTCGCATTCTTGGTCTTTGTGCTGACCTACACGCCCTGCATGGCGACAGTAGCTGAACAGGTCCGCCAGATTGGCGGAAAGCTCACCGCTGCCGCTGTTGCAGTCCAACTCTGCACTGCGTGGCTGTTGGCTGTTGGCGTCTTCCAGATCGGACGGCTGCTTTTCTAATGGCTTCTACTCAGTTTGTTTCTCCCGTCCAGCGTCTCAGAGAGGCGCTGGCGCGGGGGTGCACCCTAGAAGCCGCAGCAGCACAAGCGCAGGTGTCGAAGGCATTTGCCACTGTCGTCATTGAGGACATGGAGCGCCGAGGCCATGCAACCAGTGCGCAGTCCCTGTGCGCTTCGGGCTTGGGTGCGTGCCACGGGAATAAGGCTCCCGAGGTGATGCTTCACTGTTCGGGATGTCCTCTGGTCATCTAGTCGCAGCCTGAGCCCAATCAACAAGAAGGCTCCCTGTTGACCTGCATGAAGCAGTGATCGACAGGGAGCCTTCTAAGAATCTATTCGTAGGCTTACTTCACCCCGGTGATTTCACCGTCAGTGGTCAGTCCAATTCGTTCTGCCGCAGGGTGAGCCGACAAACCGGGCATCGTTGAAAGCGTTCCCGAAATTGCGTAGACATAGCCTGCGCCAGCCGCAAGGCGAACTTCGCGAATGGGAAGAGTCCAACCCGTAGGCGCTCCCTTCGCTTGCGGATCGGCGCTGAGCGACATCGGAGTTTTAGCAACCACAACCTTGAGCGAACCAAAGCCAGCTGCCTGGTATTCCTTGAGGCGCTTTGCGGCGGCAGGAGTGTAATCCACTCCCGATGCCCCGTACATTGCAGCGACCTTTGCAATCTTGTCTTTAAGGGAATCAGAATCTTCGTAGAGAGGACGAATCTGCGCATCGGCGGATTCTTCACACGCCGCAGCTACTTCACGTGCAAGCTCACGCGCGCCTTCGCCGCCCTCAACGACACCGAGGGAGCGCGCCACACGCACCCCGGCCTCAGCACAAATTTTTTCAATCTCAGCGAGCTCGGCCTCGTGGTCGGTGGGGAAGACATTGATCGCAACCACGGGGTTCAGGCCGAAACCGCGGACAATGTCAATGTGCTTGAGAAGGTTTGCGCTACCCGTGCGAATCTCTTCGACGTTTTCCTCGGTCATAGCATCGGGCAGGGGTTTGCCCGGAGCGAGGCGGTACTTACCGGAGTGGGACTTGAGTGCGCGAACCGTCGTGACGATCACTGCGCAATCGGGACGTAAACCGCCCACGGGGCACTTGATATCGAAGAAACGCTCGGCACCCATATCCGCGCCAAAACCGGCCTCGGTCACCACGTAATCACTGTGTTGCCCGGCAAGACGGTCCGCAATCACCGAGGAACAACCCGTTGCAATATTGCCGAAGGGGCCGGTGTGAACCAGGACCGGGCTGCCCTCAGTCGTGCGCAAAAGGTTCGGGCAGAGTGCGTCGCGCAGGAGCGCAGCCATTGCTCCGGCAGCTTTCAGGTCCTCGGCGGTGACGTATTCGCCGGCCTCATTTTGACCGATCACAATGCGTCCTAAACGCTCGCGAAGATCCGCGTAAGAGGTGGCCAAGGACATGATGACCATGACCTCGCTGGCGGCGGTGATATCAAAGGAGGACTGACGAGTCACGCCATCAATTGCGCCGCCCAAGCCCGTGACGACGTGGCGCAAAGAGCGGTCATTAACGTCTAGAACGCGTGGCCACGTGATGGAGCGCTCCTTAATGTGGAGCTCATTTCCCTGATGCAGGTGGTTATCGATCATCGCAGACAGCAGGTTGTGTGCAGCTGTGATCGCGTGGAAATCTCCGGTCAGGTGCAGATTCATCTTCTCGAATGGCAGGACCTGGCTCTTGCCATTGCCGGCTGCGCCGCCTTTGACACCGAAAGTCGGCCCCATTGAGGGCTGACGGATTGTCAAAGTTGCACTAGCACCCTCAAGTGCCAATCCCTGAACGAGGCCGATAGCAGTCGTCGTTTTCCCCTCGCCGAAAGGAGTGGGGGAGGTTGCCGTCACGACGACGTAGCGGGCTCGTTGGGGAGCGGAAGTGTCGACAGCGGCCAGATCGATCTTTGCCAGATCAAATCCGTAGGGGAGAAGGTGCTCACTGGAAATACCCGCGCGTTCGGCCAATTCGACCAGCGGTTCCAGCTTGGAGGCAAAATCAGTTGCAACAGTGCTCATGGAGATAGCTTAAGTCACTACGGGCAGCCGGACTCGGTAGCCCGAGTGCTGGGAAAATGTTGCCTTACGGCGTTCCCTCTCGTGGCAAAGGAGTCATTTCCATTACGGTGGTTTTGTGGCCGTTAATTTCTTTTCTCGATCGACGCAAGATTCCTCACGGGAACCGGTAGAAACCGTTCCTGAAACGCCGAGCGCACCCAGCGACCATGTTGTCCAAGAATGGCGTGCGCAACTGCGCCTTTTGACTTCGCAGGAAGGTGGGAACTCTTTCCCAAGCCTGACTGTCTCTGAGGCGCACCCGGGAGGATTGGCGCAGCTTTATGCTGGACGACCCACGAAATTGTCCAGCTTGATCCGTGAAAGTGCGGCCCATAAGCGTGCTCTCGAGCGCGCGCGTTCCCTGGTTTCTTTCGCCCACGAAATGGCAATGCGCCACGGTGTTGCCCCTGTCCACATTGCCATCGGTCACGCGCAGTGGGGCAGTGGCGAGGCCAAACAAAGCGCCCCCGTTTTCCTTCGCCCTTTGCGTCTTGCCGTTGAAGGTGACGATGTCGTTATCACCTTGCGTCATGGAATGGAACTCTCTGCTGCTTTCGAAGATGCGCTCGCGGACAAAGGCGTGCGCATTGACATGGATGAAGTTGCACATCTGTCGACTCAGACGCACGGTTTTTCTGCATCTGTGGTTTTGGACCATGCGCGGCATGCGGCCTCGGTTCTTGAGAACTTTGATGTTCGTGAAGAACTGACAATTGGTATTTTTGAACATCCAGCTGCGCTTTTGCTCCGTGAACTTGACCGTCCTGCCGTTTTGATGAAGAACCGCGTGATTCGCGCTCTTGCTGGGGATGCAGCGGCTAGAAGTGCGATCTCTGGTCCTCTTCCACAATCCAATCCCAATGATCGTGACCCCGATGAGGAGCGCGGTGCAGGCGATCTGACCCCGCGTCAACAAGATGTTGTTGAGGCCGTTGCAGAGGGCCATTCCTTCATTGTCGATACGCCTTCGGGTGCAGATGATGCTTCCCTTATTTCTGCGATTATCGCCGATAGTGCTGCGAATGGACGCACGCTGGTTCATATTGCAGGTTCGCCCTCGCGGGCCCTTGCGGTTCATGGGCGTCTTCGTGAGCTCGGTATCGATGAGGCCGCGGTGCGTATTGATGGCTCGAATGCGACCGATGCGCTGCTGGGGGAGAAGCTTCTTCACGCGGCTGAAGATACGAACTCGGTTGAAGATACGGCCGAAGTTGCGCAGATGCGTGCGCGTTTGCGTACCATCCGTCAAACCCTGTCTTCTTACACCACCTATTTGCACCGTCCCTTCAAGAATTTCGGTGTCAGTGCTTTCAATGCGCTTCAGGTTCTGACTGATCTGACGGCAACAAAGCCCGCTCCCCGAACTCGTGTACGCCTTGGTGAAGATGTTCTTCTTGAGATCGCTTCCGACCAGGGAGAGCGTGCCCGCGAACTTCTTCACGAGGCCTCGGCCCTAGGAGTTTTCTCGCGCCAAGCACAGGTTGGTCCCTGGAAGGGGATCGTCATTGGCTCCCAAGAGCAGGTTCCCGATGTTCTTGAGCGAGTCGATCGTCTGGCAAAGGAAACGCTTCCGCAATTGCGAGTCATCATGTCCTCGGTTGCGGGTGAAAGTGGGATCACTCCCGCTGTTGATATGCGTCAGTGGTATGCGCAGCTGTCGATGTTCGAGGGTGTTCGTGAGGTTCTGGATATCTTCCAGCCCCGCGTCTTTGAGCGCTCTGCAGCCGATATGGTGATTGCGACCGCCTCGAAGAAATGGCGTCAAGAGCACGGTATTTCGATGTCTCGTTCTCAGCGGGTCCGTTTGGTCAAACAAGCGCAGGATATGCTCCGCCCGGGTACCCACGTCAATGATCTTCACCGCGCCCTGCTGACCGTCCAGGAACGACGTGATGTGTGGCGTCAGCATTGCGATTCTGATGGCTGGCCGACACTGCCCTCGAACCTGACACAGGCTGTGGAACTAACCCAGGATGTTGCGGAAGATCTTGAGCATCTGACGCCCATGTTTGCGACGGCTCACGGTGATCTTGAGGCAATGCCGATTGCCGAGTTGGCGAAACTGTGCGAGAGGCTCAGCGGCGATCCCGAAGGTGGTTACGAACTTCCTCGTCGCGTTGCGGTATTGAAGGCTCTGTCCGAGCTTGGTCTTGAACCGCTGACCCGAGATCTTCGTCAGCGTCATGTCGCTGACGACCAACTGGATGCCGAACTCGACCTAGCGTGGTGGGCCTCGATCTTGGGCTTGATGCTGGCAACCGATTCGCGCTTGGGCGGTTTTGATCCTGCCGTTTTGGAGCAAACCCTGATCGAGGGCCGCGATTTGGATTGTCGCCAGGTCGCGTCTCTGGTCCCGCAGGTCATTTCGCGTCTGCATCGGGTACGTACGCAGGCTTTGGCTGATGATCCGCAAGCCTTGCGCGCTCTTGAATTGGCCGTCCAAGACCAGCATCCGCTGACGTCTTTGTACGCGCAATTCCCCTTGGCGTGGAAGCTTATTCCCGCGGTTTTGACGGTCCCGACACTGGTTCCTCAAATTCTGCCTGAACAGCAACAGGTCGATATCGTTATTTTGGACGGCATTGATGAGCTCCCCATTGCAGAACTGGTTCCGATTATTTCGCGCGCATCGCAGGTAGTCGTCTTTGCCGATCTTGCGCAGGAACACAGTGAGGATGCCGTCGAGGCCCTAGCCGATGTTCTTCCGCAGGTGCGCATGGATGTTCGACCCACGCGCTTGAACGATCAGATGGCATTGCTTCTTGCCCGATACCGCGTTGACCACACGGGTGTTCCGGTTCCTTGGACTTCTGCCAGCGCTCCGGTGACCGCGGTGTGGACAGAGGGCACGGGTATGCCGACTCCGGGAAGTGAAGCTGTTGAGTCGACTTCCGTGGAAGTTGATGCCGTTGTCGAGGCTGTTCTTGAGCACGCGACTTCAACCCCCGATCGTTCTCTTGCTGTCGTCGCGTTGAATGCACAGCACGCTGAACGAATCCGCGCCCAACTGACGCGCACGATCGGCGCCGAACCGGGCTTGGCCTCGTTCTTTGATCCCGCACGCGTGGAACCTTTTGTGGTTGTCGACCCCGATGGTGCACGAGGCCTGGGCCGCGACCACGTCATTATTTCTGTTGGTTTCGCGAAGACTCCTCACGGTCGCGTTATTCACCACTTTGGCGTTTTTTCTTCCCCTGCGGGTGCGGGAGTAATGGCTGATGTCTTGCGCTCGGTGCGCGGCGATCTGACTGTTGTCTCTTCGATTCGACCCGAAGAGATTGATACTTCGCGTTTGTCCCAGCGCGGTGCACTCATGCTGGTCGATCTGCTGGAGATCGCTCAGGGCCAGTCAGGTGTGGGAATTGATGCCTGGCCGACCCTGGAGATCGAGCCGGATCGTCTGCTCATCGACCTTGCGGATCGCCTGTACGGCTTGGGTCTTGAGGTTGTTGCAAATATCGGTATTCCCGGCGGTTTGCGGATCCCCCTTGCGATCGGACACCCCGAAGTTCCGGGACGTCTGCTTCTCGCGGTTCTTACTGATGACGATGAGTATGTTGCTCAGCCTTCATTGCGTGTGCGCGATCGCCTGTGGCCTTCGATGCTTGAGGAGCAGGGGTGGAAGGTGCATATCGCATTGTCGATGGCCGTTTTCATTGACCCCGCAAAGGAAACGGATCGCATTGTCCAGCTGGTGCTGGATGCAGTTGATGAGATCAACGGTCCCGCCGCGCCAGTACTTGAACTTCCCGAGGATCCTGACGCTGAGTTTGGCGTAGCTGAAGAAGAAGAAGACGCTTTCGCTTCTGTTTCTGCCGAGGCTCCGCACGCTGATCAGGAGGATGACGAGGCCTCGCAGGCTCGTCAGCGCCGTGATGAGTTGGTTGAGGATGCTCGTGAGAACGAGGCCGTGGCTGAGTCTGAAAACGATGCTGATAGCGCGCGTGGAGAGCGTCCCGCGATTGCGCGCGGTTTGCCTCTGGCAGCATATAGCGATGATCAATTGGATGAGATCGCACTGTGGGTGGTATCCGATGGTGTTGTGCGCGGTGAAGAAGAAGCCGTTGATGAGCTCTGGCGTGCACTCGGACTGACTCGTCGCGGTGCTCAGACCGATGCGGTCTTGCGTCATGTGATTCGTAGGAATCAGAAGTGAGTGAGGCCTCTGAGGTAACGCGCTCGCGGAAGCGCAGGCGCGTACTCTTCGTCAACGAGGTTGATGAAAGGCTGATTTCACAGGGGATCCCTACCTCGCTGGAAGATCGAGTTTCCGACCAAGAACGCCAAGATGCTCTGGATAAAGCGCATATAGTAGGCGAGGCGGATCAGTCGAATACTGCCCGCCTCGCCGCTAACGTTCCTCCGCACTCCCAAGCGCGGATTTAGTTGGCGCAGAATGACATAGAAAAACGGTGGTGGCAGCCAAATGGTTGCCACCACCGTAACGTTTTCAGGCGAACAATCAGTTGTTGTTCTGAGCCTTAAGCAGGTCGCGGATCTCCGAGAGCAGCTGAACATCTTCGCTGACCTCGGGGGTCTCCGCAGCTTCTTCCTTCTTGCGGCGTGCTGCCAGCGCGTTCATCGGCAAGACGATGAAGAAGTACAGAGCGAAGGCGACGAGCAGGAAGTTCACGAGCGCAGTGATGACGGCACCGGGCTGCACGGTTGCTGTGCCAATGGTGAACTTGAAGACATCATCGAAGTTCTGCTCGCCAAAAAGGCCACCGATGAGGGGGTTGATGACCTTGGAGACCAATGCGGTGACGACTGCGGTGAAGGCAGCACCGATCACCATACCGACGGCAAGATCAATGGCATTTCCGCGGGAAATGAATTCTTTGAAGCCCTTAAGCATGGAAAACTCCTAGAGTTGTTGATAGTCAGCTCTGAGTCCAGCAGGTTTCACCGAACTCGCACGTGTTGCGTGACGCGTATGCGTCAACCAAGGAGAAAGCCTATCGGCTACACCAGTGCCTTGGGAAGCTCAAAATACGCAGTCTTCCTCACAGATTGCGCCCAGCCTGTGCAGGAGCTGTTCACTTGATTCCCAGTTTAATAAAGCGCAATGGAGTAATGACTCCATCTACCGGAATATCGTGATCCTCATGGGGGAGCAATTCTTTTCCCCGATACTCCCAATCAAAAATGCAAGCAATGACAGGGGCCGACGCGTCCTTATATAGCAGTGCGCGGTCGTACCAGCCGCCGCCCTGGCCAAGGCGAGTTCCGGCCTCGTCGACTGAAAGACCAGCGATGAGGACAACCGAGGCCGCCTCAAGAGCCTCAGCCCCGCGGATGGGGGCGCGGCTTTGGGCGGGGAAGCGCGGGTTCGGGCGAGTGAACTCGTCGCCTCGAGAATGAAGAGCCCAGCGGGGTTCGCGCAGCAACGTGCCGTTCTCGCGTGCAAGAACAGGAAGTAAAACGGGGTCAAAACCGGCAAGGATTCCAGAAATATCAGGTTCCTTTTCCATCGGATAAAAAGCCGCAAGGGGATGTTCGCTACTGGGGGCGACTCCAAAAACATCGAGTGCCTGACGGAAATTTGCAGCCAAAGCATCACGCTCAGCCCGCCCCTCGCCGCGGCCTCGGGAATCCCAAAACTGGTTCCTACGCGCACGAATTTCAGCACGAAGTGAGTTTTTATGCATGGTCATTTCGCTCCCACGCCCCTTCCTCGACTACTCTGGTGACTATGACAGATCGAAATGTACCTGTGCGTCACGCGGTCGTCCCGGCCGCCGGACGCGGCACGCGTTTCCTGCCAATCACAAAGTCTGTGCCCAAGGAAATGCTGCCTGTTGTTGACCGTCCTTCAATTGAATATATCGCTCGAGAGGCAACGGATGCCGGTATCGACGATATGCTCTTCGTGACTCGAACCGGTAAGGAATCCATCGAAGCCTACTTCGATGCCGACCCCGGTCTTGAAAATGAGCTCGAGAAGGCAGGCAAGGACGAGCTTCTTGCCCTTTCCCGTGAATACCTCAAGCTTGCGCGCATGCACTCGGTGCGCCAGGGACACCCGCTGGGTTTGGGACATGCTGTTTTGCAGGCCCGTCAGCACGTTGGAAATGCACCCTTTGCCGTGATGCTTCCTGACGACCTCATGCACCCGAATTCCACGCTGCTCAAGCACATGATTGATGTGCGCCATGCGCTTGGTGGTTCGGTTGTCGCCCTTCTGCGCGTGACTCCAGAACAGGCGACCGCCTACGCGTCGACTTCGGTTACACCTCTGGAGATCCCCGAAGGTGTTTCCCTCAAGGATGGCGATCTCATGCGTATTGATCGCGTTGTCGAGAAGCCACCGCTTGAAGAGGTCATGAGTGAGTACGCGGTTGTTGGACGCTACGTCTTCGACCCCGCGATCTTCGATGAACTGACAAAGATTGAGCCCGGTCGCGGTGGCGAATATCAGCTGACTGATGGTTTCGCGCGCCTGATCGACCGCGATCCCGAGGACGGCGGCGGCCTGTACGGTGTCGTTGTCAATGACCGTCGTTTCGACACCGGTGACAAGCTCGGCTACCTCGAGGCCAATATTGCCTTGGCTTTGGAAGACCCGAAGCTTGGTCCGAAGTTGGCTGAGTTCTTGGTCAACGAGGCCGGTACTCAGCTGAAAGGCCGTCTGGCGAAAGTTCTAGGTCTGTAATGCGCTCGGTCGCTGATTTCTATCAAGACTGTATTTCTGCCGTCGGGCAGCAGCCCCCTCTGGATGTTCAGCTTCCAGATGCTGTGGGCTGCGTCTTGGCAGAGGACGTTGAGGCTCCCTTCAACCTTCCGGTTGCCGATCTGGCTGCGTGCGATGGCTACGCGGTTGCTGCAGCTGACCTTGAAGGTGCTCGCCCGGATGCCCCTGTCGTTCTGCCCGTTACGGAAGAAATCCGCGCGGGTGATATTCACCCGGCTGCCCTGATCCGAGGCCGCGCGATCCGCATCGCGTCTGGCGCTCCTATGCCTCAGGGTGCGGATGCAGTTCTTGCTCTGGAATTCAGCGACCATGGCATTTCTAAGGTTTCCGCAAAAACTCAGCCTGCGGTGGGGGAGAACATCCGTCGTAAGGCTGAGGATGTGGAAGAAGGAACCGTTGTTCTTCGAGCGGGGACCCGTGTGGGTGCCCGTCAGGTTGCTCTGCTCGCCGGCGTTGGTCGTTCCCGCGTTCTGGTTCACCCGCGTCCCCGCGTGGTGATTTTGTCCATCGGTGATGAGCTCGTTGAGCCCGGTCGTGAAGCGCGCCCAGGAACGGTCTTCGATGCCAACGGCCACGCACTTTCGACGGCTATCACTGACGCGGGTGCACAGACCTTCCGCGTGTCTGCTGTTCCTGATGAGCGTTCTGTTCTTCGTGAAACTATTGAAGATCAGTTGGTTCGTGCCGATTTGATCTTGACCACGGGCGGTATCTCGTACGGAAGTGGCGATACAGTCCGAGAGGTCTTGTCGGCACTTGGTACGGTTCGCTTCGATTCGGTTGCTGCATGGCCCGGTCACATCCTTGGTGTGGGAACTGTCGGCGGTGACGACCAGGGGCGCGCAGGTACGCCTATTTTCTGCCTTCCCGGGGACCCGGTTTCAGCCCAAGTCTGCTTCGAGGTCTATGTGCGTCCCGCACTGCGTCACATGCAGGGCTGGACTGTGCTTAATCGTCCCAGCGTTCAAGCTCGAGTGGACCGCTCGTGGTATTCGCCTCGTGGACGCCGTGAATTCGTGCGTGTACGCCTGGTGGGAGACCCCCACAGTGGCTATCAAGCGAAGGTGATGGGTGCTCCTGCCTCGTTGCTGCTCTCTGCATTGGCCGAATCCAACGCTCTCGCGGTTGTCCCCGAAGACGTGACGAATGTGCGCGTCGGCGATACTCTGCGCTGCATGGTTTTGGACTGATTGGGTACCTGCTCGGAATGGGACTGCGCGAGCTTTTTGCACCCGCTGCGGTGTGGGGGCGTGATCCGTCCTTCTTCAGTGTGCGCATTGAGGATCCAGTTTCGGAAGGTTTCATTCGCGCATCATCCTCTGTGCCCCCTGCGGTCATGACAATTCGCCCGCTTCTGGGACGCGACCATCTGCGTGTTGATTCCGTACGACGCGCGAACTCCGCCTGGCTGAATCCATGGGATGCAACCTTGCCCGAGGGAGCAGTGGAAGAACTACCAACCCTGTGGGATTACATGCGGCGTGCCGACCGGGATCAGCGCGAGGGCCACTCGCTGATTTTGATGCCCGAATTTGATGGGAAGCCGGTTGGGCAATTCACCCTTTCGCAGGTGCAATGGGGCGCAATGAGTCAAGGAATCCTTGGCTATTGGGTCGCGCAAGAGGCCGCTCATATGGGCGTTGCTTCTTTGGTTGTCGCCTACATGATGGACCTGGTCATCGGTGAACTTGGTCTGCATCGAATTGAAGTGAATGTCCGCCCCGAAAATGAGCGTTCGTTGGGTCTTTGTCGCAAGCTTGGTCTTCGCGAGGAAGGATACCGTGAGCGCTATATGAACATTGCTGGGCGGTGGGCCGACCACGTGAGTTTTGCGATGGATGCAGAGTCTCTTCCTCAAGGTGGTATGGTCGCATCCTTGTACGGTCAAAGCTTGCGCTAGTTTCATTCCCATTCCTGTTGCCAATGGTGCGCATGTGACAACTGTGAATGATGTGAATTTACTGCGGTATTTTTCCCGCAATGATCACAGACACGCGCCCACTATAGGACTCCGTCATGGCGCTGAGGTTTTAGCGTTAGAGGGTGGTATACGGAGGAGTTTTGGTTGCAGTGGCGGTCATCGTCACCCTTGCCACCCTCCCGTACCTTATTGCTCGCCGAAGCGCGATGATGCAATCTCGAGAGAACGATCGGTTTTCTCCCAGCTTGCGTCTCGTTGAATCGGCTAGCGTCGTACCCGTCGACGGATGCGCTGACGACTCGCCCGCGCTACTCAATGGCACCCGTCCCGTGCAACGAAGGAGCTCTCCAGTGGCACACAATGCTCCGGTCCTGACCGCAGAGGCCGCCCGCGTTCGCAGTCGCGGAGTGCGTGAGATTTCTGCACTGCGCGCCCGTCGCGCCGCCCGTTTGAGTGCCGAGGCCGCCGCTGCCCGCCGACGTGTGTTGCTCGTGGCGGTGGCTGCCCTTGCAACCCTGATCCTTGCTGGTTGCGCCGCAGCAACCTCGCTGTCATGGATCTGGCCGCTTCTTCCCTTTGCTGCGGGGGCGGCAACCCTTGTCTTCTCACGGGCGTGTGCAATTCGTTCCCAGCGCATTGGGGAAGAGGAAGTCGCACAGCTCCGCAGGCTTCGTGACCAGCTCTCCCGTTCATCTGCGTCTGTCAAGGCATCGACTGAAGTGACCACGGTCGAAGCTGAAACTGTCCAGCCGTCTGTCTCTGGTGCCTCGGAAGAGGAACTGGAAGACGAAACTCTGCGCGCGGACCAGGTCGCGGATGAGTCCGAGGAGCTTGCTGAAGACCTTCAGGTTGAAGCGCAGGCTGCTGCGGAGCAGACTGTGGCCTCGGCTATCGAGGAAGAGATCCCTGCACCGGTGGAACGTCGTACTTGGACACCTGCTGCCATCCCGGCGCCGACCTATGCAATGCGTGCACGACTGAGTGGACGCATTGTGCACCCCGATACCGATATTCGCGGAATCCCCAGGGTGGATGCACGTATTCCTGCTCGCCCGATCGCTGCCGGCCCAGTGCCAAAGGATGCGCGCTCGACCGAGGAAGTCGTCGCCTTTGAGGCAGTTGTCTTGGATGTCGAGGCCGCGCTGGATTCGCGTATCGCTCAGTAGTTTGGCGTGTGGAGCCTTCTTGGGGCTCCGTTTGGCCAAACGGACTTCTGCCGCTATGATGGTGAGGTCCTTGGGGCTATGGCGCAGTTGGTAGCGCGTCTCGTTCGCAATGAGAAGGTCGGGGGTTCGAATCCCCCTAGCTCCACAACTTGGGTCGGGCTGATTGCCCGGCCCTTTGTGTATCTCCTGTTCTTTTGGGCATAGAATTCCCGGTCACCTCAGTGAGGTGACCGGGAATTCTATTTCGAGAGCTCTGTCGAGGGCATGAGGCTTGGGGAAGTGCTAAGGCCTACCCCAGCCTCGTCCCTAGCTAGTCCTGCCAGTAATCCAGCTTCTGGGTGATACCGATCGAAGAAGCCTTGAAGGTCGGGTTAAGTCCTGCCTTGCGCTGCTTCTGGTAATCGAGGGCGCACCGGATGGCCTTGTTGCCCAAGATGATGATCACGGGCAGGTTGATCAAGGCCATGAGGCCCATGAGGATATCGCCAATGTTCCATGCGACCGAGAACTCCAGCAGTGCACCTGCAAAGACCAACAGCGAAGCGACGGCACGGAAGATTGTTAATACCCAGTGCGGAGTGGGCTTATCGCCGAAGAGGAAGCGCAGGTTCACCTCGGCGTAGTAGAAGTTGCCAACCAGAGTCGTGAAACCGAAGAGCAGTAGGGCAAAGGTGGTGAAGGGACCCGCGAAAGAACCGATGGTCGAGGCCATTGCGTTCTGAACTAGGGGAGCGCCGGTCACGTCACCATTGAGTTCAACGTTGGAGGAGAGGACCACGAAGGCGGTGATCGTACAGATGATCATGGTGTCGATAAAGACGGAGAGCATCTGAACCAGGCCCTGCTTGACGGGGTGGGAAACCGAGGCAGAAGCAGCGGCGTTAGGAGCGGAACCGACACCGGCCTCGTTCGAGTAAAGGCCACGCTTAATGCCGTACATGACCGCCGATCCCGCGAAGCCGGAGAAAATCGCCTTGAAGTCGAAAGCGCCCGCAAAGATTGATTCGAGCATCGAGGGGATGTTGTGCCAATTGATCAGCACGACGATGATTCCCACGCCCAAGTAGACAATTGCCATGACCGGGACGAGGAAGGAAGTGATGTCGGAAAGGCGGCGGGTTCCGCCGAAGATTGAACCGGCCATCGCGATCGCAAGCAGGCCACCGATGATGTAGGGAGTGTAGCTGGCGTTGTACCAGCTGTATGCGCTGAATGCTTGGTTTACGTTGAACGAGGCAAGCAGATTGAAGCCGCCCATGTAGGTGACGATCAAGGCAACTGCGAAGACGACCGCCAACCATCCCTTGCCCAAGCCATCCTTGATGTAGTACGCGGGGCCACCGAAGGAGTGGCCGTGAGGGGAACGGCGCTTATAGATCTGAGCCAGGGTTGATTCGATGAAAGCCGAGGCCGCGCCGACGGTCGCGATAACCCACATCCAAAAGACTGCACCAGCACCGCCCAGCGCGATAGCCGTTGCAACGCCGGCGATGTTGCCGACGCCCACTCGCGAGGCCGTGGAGATCATCAGTGCGCGGAACGATGAAAAGTCGCTATCTTTCTCCGGCTTTTCCATAACGACACGAATCGACTCCCAGAACATGCGCAGTGGAAGTGCCTTCGTTCGGATAAAGAAGTACAAGCCAGTACCGATCAGAAGAATGATCAGGATGTAGCTGTACAAGGCAGTAGAGATTGCATCCAAGATGCTTGCCATGAGAGCTCCTCAGTCAAAATGGTCAGAAAAACCGCAGAATCTCGCCGATTGGGAGGTCTCAATGGGCGCTGCGAAAACGTTGAGATAAGCGTATAGCAAAGGTAAAGAATTGGCAATAACAATAAAAATCTAGGGCCCAAAACGGTAATGTGTGCTGGTTCACGTGGTTTTGGTTTGACGTGGTGGGGGTTGGGTGTGTAGATTTTTCTTTCGTCGCCGCGGCCTTGTGGCCTCGGTGGTGGCCTTCTTTCTTGGCTTTTCCTGCTGGTTTTTGGTGGGTTTGGTTGGGGAGTGTGGGGGTGTTGTTTGTGAACTCGATAGTGTGTTTGTTTTTTGTTTTTATGCCTGTTTTTTGTTTTTGAGTATTTTTTTGGTTGGGATTGCTTGCCACGGTTTTTTGTGGTGGGTTTTCCGGGCTTAATGTTTTTACAGTTTTGTTCGGAGAGTTTGATCCTGGCTCAGGACGAACGCTGGCGGCGTGCTTAACACATGCAAGTCGAACGCTGATGGCCCAGCTTGCTGGGTTGGATGAGTGGCGAACGGGTGAGTAACACGTGAGTAACCTGCCCCCTTCTTCTGGATAACCGCATGAAAGTGTGGCTAATACGGGATATTCTGTGCCTGCTGCATGGTGGGTGTGGGAAAGATTGCGCCTTTTTTGGGTGTTTTTGGTGGGGGATGGGCT
>JBHRQN010000032.1:0-19863 GCA_042645485.1 Pauljensenia sp. | reverse complement strand
GTCCTGCTGACCGAGTACCGCGGTCTGACCGTTGGCCAGCTCAAGCAGCTGCGTCGCGGCCTGGCTGGCAATGCGACCTACGCCGTGGCAAAGAACACGCTGGCGATCCTGGCGGCTCGCGAAGTTGGTCTCGATTTCCTCGAGGCTGACCTGAAGGGCCCGACCGCTATCGCTTTCGTCACCGGTGAGCCCGTTGAGGCTGCCAAGACGCTGCGTGATTTTGCCAAGGAGAATCCTCAGCTGGTACTGAAGTCCGGTGCTATGGAGGGCGCACAGCTCTCCGCTGAGGCTGTCAAGAAGCTTGCCGATCTCGAGTCTCGCGAGGTCCTGCTGGCCAAGGCTGCAGGCGCCCTCAAGGCGAAGATCTCTCAGGCGGCGTACGCCTTCAACGCGCTTCCGTCCAAGGCGGTGCGCACCATCGATGCTCTGCGTGAAAAGCAGGGCGAAGCGGCCTGACGTGACAGGCCCGCGAAGGCACTCGCCTTTGCGATCACATCCACAATCTGCTCACGTAGCAGGCCAAAATCGAAAGGATGCCAATCATGGCTAAGCTCTCCAACGACGAGCTCATCGAAGCTTTCAAGGAAATGTCCCTCATCGAGCTCTCCGATTTCGTGAAGCTCTTCGAAGAGACCTTCGACGTTACCGCTGCTGCTCCCGCAGCCGTTGCCGTTGCTGCTCCCGCAGCAGGCGATGCTCCCGCAGCTGAAGAGAAGGACGAGTTCGAGGTTGTCCTCGAGTCCGCAGGCGACAAGAAGATCGCCGTCGTCAAGGCCGTCAAGGCTCTGACCGGCCTGGGCCTCAAGGAAGCCAAGGATCTGGTTGACGGCGCCCCCTCGACCATCTTCGAGAACGCCAAGAAGGAAGACGCCGAGAAGGCTAAGGCTGAGATCGAAGAGGCCGGCGGCAAGGTCACCCTTAAGTGACTTTCCCCGTCTGATTCAGTCAGACTTTCGCCCGTCATGGGCTGCGAAACCCCGTTCTGCTTCGGTAGGGCGGGGTTTCCGCATTGTGTGCCACTTTGGGGCTGTCGCACCCTGCTGCGCACTCGACTTGACCATGACGTGACGTGAGACTTCACAATGATTGACATGAGCGATGACAACAATCTCTACACCGTTGGTGAGGTCGCTGAGCGTTTCTCGTTGACTGTGCGAACGCTTCACCACTGGGAGGCACAGGGGCTCCTCGCGCCTGTCGAACGGAGCTGGTCAAACTACCGGCTCTACTCGGTCGAGGACTGTGCTCGGGTCCAAAGGATCATCATCTATCGAGCGACAGGGATGAAGCTGGGGGACATCAAGGTGCTCCTTGATTCCGATGACTCTGCGATTGTGCACCTCAAACGTCAGCGAGAGAGCCTTATTGCCCATCGCCAGCAAACGGACAAGATGATCGCAGCAATCGATACGTTATTGGAGGATGCAATGAACGAAAATTCTTTGAGTGTGGAAGAAGTTGGGGCAATCCTTGGGGATGCTGACTTTGCCGCGCATCAGGAGGAAGCTGAGCAGCGCTACGGTGATAGTGACGACTGGAAGGAATCTCAGCGTCGTACTGCGTCGTGGAGTGCGGCGGACTGGCAGGGAAATGCTGACCGTTTTCAGCAGGTTGAGAAGGACATGATCGCAGCCATCCGCCAGGGTGTTCTTCCCGAAAGTGACGAGGCGGCAGCTCTTGTCGCCTTGCATAGGGAACTGCTCAGCGAGTTTTTCCCGGTAACTCCCGCAAAGCACTACGTGATTTCACGTTCCTACATTCACGACGAGCGATTCCGCTCGCACTACGACTCGCAGCTTGATGGTTTTGCTCAATGGCTCGCGTCTGCAATTGAGCACGTTGCTCGTCAGAGCGGTGTCGATACCGATAAACCTGAATGGAAGTGATTGGTATGTGAGGCAGGCCATGAGCATAGGATGCTCTCGGATTTGCTCTTGGCCCGCTTCATCGGTACTATTTCTTCTTGTCGCTTTCCCGCGTAGCTCAACGGCAGAGCATCCGACTGTTAATCGGACGGTTACTGGTTCGAATCCAGTCGCGGGAGCTTCTCCCCGGTACTTGGTACCGGGGTTTTCTTTTTCAGCGAACTCCAAACTGCCCATCTTGCACTCTGTGGCTGAGAGTGCCAGACTTGGATTTAGCACTCGGGAGTGCCGAGTGATAAGCACTAAGGCCGGTGAGGCTTAGGAGTTACCTGAGTCGTCCGTCGCGGGCATCGGTCCAATCCGCATCGCGGAAGGATAGAAGAACATGACGAAGCTCATTCACTTCGATGAGGAGGCACGCCGCGGCATGGAGCGCGGTCTGAACCTCCTCGCCGACACCGTTAAGGTCACCCTGGGCCCCAAGGGCCGTAATGTCGTCCTCGACAAGAAGTGGGGCGCCCCCACCATCACCAAGGATGGCGTTTCCGTTGCTAAGGAAATCGACCTCGAAGATCCCTTCGAACGCATCGGTGCAGAACTGGTCAAGGAAGTTGCCAAGAAGACCGATGATGTCGCAGGTGACGGCACCACGACCGCTACCGTTCTGGCACAGGCACTGGTCCGTGAGGGCCTGCGTAACGTTGCAGCCGGTTCGAACCCCATCGCTCTGAAGCGTGGTATTGATGGCGCCGTTGAGGCAATCGTTGCCCAGCTGCACAAGGATTCCAAGCCTGTTGAGACCACCGAGCAGATCGCTGCCACGGCCTCGATCTCCGCAAACGATCCCGAGATCGGCAAGCTCATTGCTCAGGCCTTCGAGAAGGTTGGCTCCGAAGGTGTTGTGACCGTTGAAGAGACCAACTCTTTCGACACCACCCTTGAGACCACCGAAGGTATGCGTTTCGAGCGCGGCTACCTCTCTGCATACTTCGTCAACGATGCAGATCGTCAGGAAGCTGTCCTCGAGGATCCCTACATCCTGCTGGTCGACACCAAGATCACCAACGCCAAGGAACTGCTGCCTGTCCTGGAAAAGGTCATGCAGACCGGCAAGCCGCTGTTCATCATTGCCGAGGACGTTGAGGGCGAAGCCCTGGCAACCCTGGTTGTCAACAACATCCGTGGCACCTTCAAGTCTGTCGCCATCAAGGCTCCCGGCTTCGGCGATCGCCGCAAGGCCATGCTGAAGGACGTTGCAATCCTCACCGCTGGTGAAGTGATCTCCGAGACCGTCGGCCTCTCTCTTGAGAACGCCACCCTTGAGGATCTCGGCCGTGCACGCAAGGTCATCGTCTCCAAGGACGAAACCACCATCGTTGACGGACTGGGCGCAAAGGATGACATCCAGGCACGCATCCGCCAGCTGCGTAAGGAAATCGAGACCACCGATTCCGATTACGACCGCGAGAAGCTCCAGGAGCGCCTGGCAAAGCTCTCCGGCGGCGTGGCAGTCATCAAGTCCGGTGCTGCAACCGAGGTTGAGCTCAAGGAACGTAAGCACCGCATCGAGGACGCGATCCGTAACGCTCGCGCAGCCTCTGAAGAGGGCTTGGTTGCTGGTGGCGGTGTTGCACTGATTCAGGCAGCCTCCAAGGCTCTTGACTCGCTGAACTTCAGCGGCGATGAGGCAACCGGCGTGAACATCGTTCGCGAGGCCGTCTCCGCACCTCTCAAGCAGATCGCTGAGAACGCTGGCCTTGAAGGTGGCGTTGTTGCTGACCGCGTTGCTCAGATGGAGCCCGGCTTCGGTCTGAACGCTGCAACCGGTGAGTACGGCGACCTGATGACTCAGGGTATCTCCGACCCGGTCAAGGTCACCCGCTCCGCTCTGCAGAACGCAGCCTCGATCGCAGGTATGTTCCTGACCACCGAGGCCGTTGTTGCCGACAAGCCCGAGCCTCCGGCACCGGCAGGAGCACCTGCTGACGGCGGAATGGGCGGAATGTACTGATCCCTTAGGGATTAGAAAACAGCATTCCCATTGAATGTCCCTGTGGGGGCGCGCATGAAGCGCGCCCCCACAGGCATTTATTAGGCGCTCACATTGACTAGGCCAGTCTTCTAATGTGCGAAGAGTCCGATGCTCTGTGCTTCAGCATCCGCGTAGACCTGAGCCGCATGAGAAAGCGAGCCTGAAATCTGGTCAAGGGAGCTTTCGACTTGAGCTTGAGTGAGCTGCCACGAGGCAACAGAATCGGAAAATTGCGCAGAAGCGCCACCTTGCCAAGTATCTTTGAGCGCCAGTAATTCGTTCATGAGCGCTGAAACTTCATTTCGAATTGAGTCGCAAGTAATTTGGATCCGCGAGGCGCAGGATGCGATGTGTGCGGAGTCGACGGAAAACGCGGTCATTGTGCCCTCCTAGGCTGGGTGAATGGGTGTTCACAGCCTAGGAAGAGAAAAGTGACGTCACCGTGCAGATGAGGCGATCTGTGCAAAAAACGGTTCAATCTGACACGGTGGATGAATACGATGATTCAACCTTAAGGATTTAGGACAGTGGGGGAGGAGTTGGAATGTCCAAGTCATCCAACGCTGACTCCAAAGAAGAAGTGTCGTCATCATCAACAGCAGATCTACGCGAAGGACTTTCTGCTGCAACACCCGGCAGAGGGGTGTGGACGGTGCTGGGCAGAGAAACATGTTGAGAAGAAGGTTCTGCCATGCCAGAGGGCGTGGGAGCTGCCTCTCCGCTTGGAATCCCCAGAGCAGGTGTCTCAGTATTTTCAGGAGGAAGCGTTGGTGATACGGGCACAGTATCCCCCGCGGACTCTTCCGCGCTATCAGATGCGGCATTGGAAGGAGCCTGAGCCTCAGCCCCACTGCCAAGGGGAGCGGGCGTCACAGGTACGCCAGCGGCCTCGTCAGTGGCAAACTCATCGGAATCAACGGAAAGGGTTGACTTCGGAAGCTCTACGACCGCGGAAGGCGAAGACTCAGCAGGAGTGCTCGGGGTATCCACGGGGGCGAAAGGCTCAGTATGACTCTTAATGTTGAGGTGACGGCGCCGGATAATCATCGTGCCAGAGGCAAGAGTATCCGATGAGAGCGTCTCATGGTGTTCCTCTGGCTCGACATCTTCTTCGGGCTCATTGAGATCGACATCGGGCGCATATGCTTTGAGAACTCGAGCGAGCTTGGCGCTTTCGGCCTCGAGATTAGCTCGTGCGCTTTCTTCCCATGCAAGTGCAAGCGGTGAATGAAAGATCTGCTCGCGCGCCAAAATCTTCTTAATTGCCAGGCGGCGTGCACGCACGTAATCCGTATCGCACAAATCAGGGCATTCTTCGCGCAATGATTCGCGGAAGCGCTTAAAGTCCTGAGGGCTAGCTGCCAGCATTCCTAAGTCGGCATCAATGAGGACTTGAGCATCCATGTCAGAAGGGTCCGCGCGGTGCGTGAAAAGCGCCATCATGAGCTCTTGAACGCGAGAAATAACATCCTCGCTCAACCCCAGTGCTTCCATGCGAGAACGTGCGTGGTACAGCGCGGAGAATTCTTGTTCATCGCTGTTAGTACCGCGTTGGAAAACGTCAAAACTGCGGTTAAGAACCGCTCCTTGATACCACAGCGCAACCCGCAGAACATCAGGATCATGTGCTGTCGAGGCAATCTCGTCGATACGCGCCAAGGTCTTGATGAGATGGCGGGTATTGTGAAGGATTCGTCCCTTGGCATTCCAGCGCGAGATCAAATCTCGAGCTTCCGCCTCCAAAAGGGGAATCGGAGCGCTTGCCCCAATTTCTTGCATCGTGTCCACGAAGGAACTAAAAAGCCACTGAGGTGCATCGGCACCCATGCGCGCTCACTCCTAGTCTGACAATGTTACTTGGCAATGCTAGCCACTTTTTGGGCGCTTGGCACGGAGCTTCCCTCTGAGCGAAGGATTCGCAGAGGTCATGCAGCGCGTGATCACTTAATTCCCAGCGGTTTTCTGCGTTATTCTCAAGGAAAAACAGTGGTGCTTTGGTAGTTGAGATTCGCAAGACATTCGACGTGGAAAGGAAGCGGCGAAGACCGAATTTCGTCAGTTTACGCCTTCATGCGTTCTTTGGACTGCACGATTGGCATATCGATCTTGACGGTGAGACCACCGCCCGTGGTCTTTGCCAGCTGTGCGTGACCGCCGTGTGCCGAGATGATTGAGGACACAATGGCAAGGCCCAATCCGGAGCCACCCAGCGAGCGGGCACGCGAGCTTTCTGTTCGATAGAAGCGCTGGAAAACTTTTTCATAGTCTTCCTTCGCAATTCCAGGTCCGTGATCCCTAAATTCGATCAAGACAGAGGTCGGATTCTGCCCCACTGCAATCTCTACCGGTGTTGAACGCGGGGTATAGCGCACAATGTTGCCGATGATATTTGTGAGCACCTGCTGTAGGCGATCTCGGTCGGCCTGAATCCAGACGGATTGCGGAATCGGCTGGTCGTTGATCCCCAGAATCTTGACCTGGCGAGTGGGATCGAGAGCTTGAAGGTCGAAGCGAGCATTGCGAAGC
This sequence comes from Pauljensenia sp., assembly GCA_042645485.1. Taxonomy (GTDB): domain Bacteria; phylum Actinomycetota; class Actinomycetes; order Actinomycetales; family Actinomycetaceae; genus Pauljensenia. The sequence goes on along the minus strand of JBHRQN010000032.1, from coordinate 13,440 downwards.
ATCGCGATCACGTCGACATCCACGATTTCTAGCGGCCGGCCCTCGTCCAAGCGAGCCAGGGTCAAAAGGTCCTCAACCAATGAACCCATGCGAGTTGATTCAGATCGAATACGCCCCATGACTTCGCCGGTGCGCTCTGCTGGAACGCCGCCCATTGAGTAGAGCTCGCAGTAACCGGAAATCGCAGCTAGGGGAGTACGCAGTTCATGCGAAGCATCGGAAACGAAGCGACGGATCTTGCGCTCAGATTCTTCGCGCGCTGCGAACGACTGTTCCAGCTGGCTCAGCATGGAGTTCAATGACTTCGAAAGCGAACCGACTTCCGTTGAAGGCGGAGCAAATGGAACACGCTGAGTGAGGTCGCCGGCGGCAATCTTGCCTGCAGTCGTTTCGATTCCACGCAGGGGAAGAAGCGCACGTCGGACCAGGTAGGTCGCCAGGCCGGTGCCGATGGCGATGATCGCAATTGCTGTCGTCGCGACGTATCCAGCCATATTTTGAATGGTGAATTTAACGTCGTTGAGCGGAAGTGCGACGGTGAGCATGCCCGTGGGGGTGCTATCGCCACTGCGCGTAATGGGAACAATAATCACGCGCCAAGTGGACCCCTGTTTCGTCGACTCAACAGTAACGGGGTCGGTCCAGCCGGTAGCCGTCTGCGCGGATTGACCTGGCTTGAGAAGCTCCGGAATCAGCGGTTTACCCGCGTGGTCGCGCGTCGAGGCCGAGAGCAGCGTGACGTCTTCTTCGTTCGCCCGTTGGATGTTGAGGTAGTAGAGAGTGGGGAGGTTGGGCTCTTGAGCCAGCTCCTGTGGGTTCTCAATGGCCTTGGGGGCCAATGACAGAACCGTTGATGAGAGTTGGTCGTCAACTTGGGCAATGAGGTGGCGCTGCAAGAGGCCGATCATCACCGTTGCTGAAAGGGAGAGCCCGAGGGAGAGAAGAAGTGCAGTGAGCGCAACAATTCTGGCCGTCAACGAACGTGACGACCAGAATCTGCGTACTACACCGCGTGGGTACATCTTTTAGTTATCGTCTCGAAGGATGTATCCAACGCCTCGCTTGGTGTGAATGAGCTCGCCGCTGGCGCCTTCGACGGCCAGCTTGCGACGCAGGTAGGAAATGTAGGATTCGACGATTGCGACCTCGCCATCCCAGTCGTATTCCCAGACGTGATCGAGGATCTGCATCTTGGAAACGACACGTCCCTGATTGATCATGAGGTAGCGCAGCAGCTTGAACTCGGTGGGGGACAGGTCGATCGGCACCCCAGCGCGAGTGACTTCGTGTGCGTCTTCGTCGATGACAAGGTCAGCAACGCGCAGCTTCCCGTCGTCGCCGGTTTCGCCCAGCGTGCGGCGCAGGATGGCGCGAATACGCGCAACGACCTCTTCGAGGCCGAAGGGCTTGGTGACGTAGTCGTCGCCGCCGACGGTGAGTCCCTGGATCTTGTCACGCATATCATCGCGAGCTGTCAGGAAAAGGACTGGGATGGTGATACCTGCATCGCGCAGGCGACGAGTCACTGTGAAGCCGTCCATGTCGGGGAGCATGACATCCAGAACGATCAGGTCGGGGCGTTCTTCCTGAGCCTGGTGGTAAGCAGATGCTCCGTCTTCTGCCGTAATGACATCAAAGCCAGCAAATCGCAGAGATGAGGCCAGAAGATCGCGAATATTTGGTTCATCGTCAACGACAAGAAGTCGTGCTTCTCCAGTGTTTTCAAATTCCGTCATAGTCAACATTTTGAGTGAGATAGCTGAATGTATCCTGAATGCCTGCTGTGTGAAATTGTTTTTCTGAGAATCCGCATGAAAAAGGTATTGAAAGGGAGATAATGCAAGCATGACTCAATCCAGCTCGCAAAGTCTTTTTGAACCCCAAGGCGTGACCTTTAATCCGGTTAAACGCTCGCTTGCCGTGGTGCGGCGGCTGAACGTCAGTGTTTACTTTGTCATCGGTGTTGCTGCGGTATCGGTTGGCATGGTGATGGCACCAGATTTTCCACGAGAGTGGGGTTTTGGGATCATCGCTGGATTAAGTGCCGGATGGCTCTACATGATGTGGATTATCGGCCGGCAAGTACGTAATTTCGCATGGGCGCAAGGTGAGCATGATTTCCTCATTCGTCGAGGTGCTTTCTTCCGCTCGATGACAATCGTTCCTTACGGCCGTATTCAGTACGTTGATATTTCAGAAGGCCCTGTTTCTCGCTTCTTCGGTATTTCCACGGTGATCATTCATACGGCCTCGGTCTCTACTCGTGCCTTTGTTCAGGGGATCCCCTCTGAGGATGCTGCCCGTCTGCGCGACCAACTCGCCCAGCGTGGAAGCGCTGAGATGGCAGGGCTGTGAGCATGAGTTCTTCTCAACACGTGTATGCAGCGGACCAAGGGGTTGATCCCTCGCTGTGGCGCCGCGTCCACGTCATCACGCCTCTTCTGGAGATCTGGCAAATCCTGGTGGCAGGTTTTGCCCTGGTTACTTATCGCAATTTCAGTGAAATTCAGGAAATGCTGCGCTCTGAGTATTTTCTTTCTTTCCTTTCGGAGCGTTTCTTTTATTTGGCGGGGAGCGCGCTGATTGTCATCGCCGTCCTGGTTGGTTTTGTTTTTCTCCAGTGGTGGTCCTTGGCCTTTGCAGTCACGGAAACCGCAGTGTGGTCGCGCCGCGGGATTCTTAAGCGTCAGCAGCGCCATGCGCGCTTGGACCGTATTCAGGCCGTTGATATCTCCCAGCCGGTCCTTGCACGAATTCTTGGTTTGGGCAAGCTTGATGTTGAAGTTGCTGGTGGCTCCTCCTCCAACATCACCATCGGTTATCTCAAGGTCTCAGAACTTGAGGCTCTGCGCGGAGAAATCCTTGCTCGTGCTGCAGGGCTGAGGGTAGAGGCACAAACCTCCCCCCAGACCTCGGCAATCGGGACGACGCCTCAGTCTCCTTACGCCCCCGCCCAAAGCGGGTACCCAGCTGCAACGGCAGATCCCTACGCGCCCAGCCAGCCCGTGGCCTCGCAAACTCCTGCAAACTACAGCTATACCGGAGAGGTCTATGCGCCTTCCTCAATCCCGGTTGCACCCGAACGCGAGCTTTATCAGGTCTCGATGGGACGCCTGCTTGGATCTCAGATGCTGTCTTTGGGCAATATCGCAGCCATTTTGCTTCTGATTGTATTCCTCGTTGCAGGAGGCATTGCCGCTGTTCAAGAGGGTATCGTCGTTGCCATTGCCTCATTGGGTGGTTTCCTCTCAGTGGCAATGTCGATCGTCGGTGTGCAGTGGAATCGTTTTGCCTCCGAGGCCAACTTCCGCCTAGCGATTTCCCCCGACGGTATCCGCGTGCGACGCGGTTTGCTCAGTACGCGCGCGCAGACCATTCCGCCAAGGCGTATTCACGCGATTCAGGTTCAACAGCCCTTCTTTTGGCGTTTTCTGGGTTGGTACCGCGTGAGCATTCTTCAAGCCGGTTACGGCGCGAAAGACACTGACTCAAACCAACAGCAGAGCTCCCACATCCTTATTCCTGTAGGTACGCGCCAAGACGTTGAATTTGCACTGTGGATGGTTTTCAACGATCTGGGTGTCGATGATGTTCCTTCCTTTATCGAGGCAGCGCTCGCGGGAAAGGGAAGCGGGCAGGGCTTTGTGCAGATGTCGCCTCGAGCGCGCTGTTTGGACCCCTTCGCCTACCATCGCCGCGCTCGAGCAATCACGCGGACCACATTCGTTATCCGCGATGGTTGGTTGAATTGGAAGAGCCTGTGGGCGCCTATTGCACGTCTGCAGTCGGTTCGGGTGCAGTCGGGTCCGTTAGAACGCAAACTGGGTGTGGCGAGCCTGCATATGGATGTGGTTCCCGGTGCGTTCAAGATGATTGCGGAGCATCAAGATGCCTCGCAGGCAAGTGCAGATATTTACACCTTGCTCATCGAGGGGCAGGCCAACCGCGCCAGCGAGCCTCCTGAGAAATGGATGCTGCGCGTAGAAAATGGGATGCACAGTTAATATCCAATGACGCAGCTGCGAAGATAGCGCCGATCTGGGGGCGCGGATTCAGACGCGGCTTGTCGCTCACGGCCATCCATCAGACACCACAGCAAAGGCGGAATATGCGCGGCGGTCGACTTGATATCGGCATTATCGGCATGGGACATGTTGGCCCTGTGATCGGCTCGGCCCTGCGCGCGGTTGGACATACGATTGTTGGGGTGAGTGCCTCTTCGGAGGAATCGCGGGAGCGTGCCGATGCTCTGTTACCGGGGATTCCCATTCTTTCGGTAGAAGAGATTGTCTCTCGTTGTCAGATGGTTGTTCTGACCGTTCCCGACGACCAGCTGGAAGGTTTGGTCAAGGGGCTGGCTGAATTAGGTGCCTGGCAGTCCTCGCAACTGATTGTGCATACTTCGGGGGCGCACGGAATTGACATTCTGCGCCCCGCCTCGGGTATGGGGGCAATTCCCTTGGCAATTCATCCGGCAATGACCTTCACGGGGACTTCTGTTGACGTTCCACGTTTGGTGGGGACACCCTTTGCAGTGACTGCTCCAGCAATTGCCTTGCCCATTGCCCAAGCGCTAGTCGTTGAAATGGGTGGTGAGCCTTTTGAGATCGCGGAGGAAGATCGTGGGGTCTACCACGCTGCGTTGAATCACGGTGCAAATTTCCTTGCCACTGTAGTCGCGCAGTCTAAGCAGATCCTCTCCACCGTTGGAATTGAGGATCCGGGAACTTTCTTGCGTCCCCTGTGCGAGGCCGCACTAGATCGCGCGCTGCGAGCGGGAGATCGCGGGGTTTCCGGCCCCATCCCGCGGGGCGATGTCGGAACAATTCGCGAGCACCTGAGCGTTCTAGAAATCAAAGCCAAGGAAGAAAACTTGGCGGGGGAGGGCCAGTGGGCACACCGCCTCGAGGATGCACGCTCGACCTACGCGGCAATGACTCTGCACACCGTTGACCTACTGGAATTTGAGGGACGAATCAGCTCTCAGGTGGCCTCGGAAATCCGCGCAGCCGTGCGCGAAATGGGTGAAAAGTGATCCGTTAGACCCCCACGAAATGGCGTTTCGGGGGCCTTTCGGGCGAGAATAAGTCATATGAACTCTACGCCTCAGTTGACGCATACCCGAGAAGAACTTGCGCAAGCACTATCCCAACTTGAGGGGACGCGCGCGCTGGTCATGACAATGGGAGCGCTCCACCGAGGGCACCTTGAGCTTGTCCGGCAGGCACAGGAGCTTGCCGATCATGTCATCGTCACAATCTTCGTGAACCCCACCCAGTTTGCTCCGGGCGAGGACTACGACGCCTACCCGCGCACATTGGATGCCGATATGGAGGCACTGTCAACGGTGGGCGCTGATCTTGTATGGGCTCCTTCCGTTACCGATGCTTACCCGACTCCTGCAACAACCCGTATCGATGCTGGTCCGGTTGCTCACATTCTTGAAGGCGCAACCCGCCCGACGCACTTTGCCGGCGTCGCCCTGGTCGTCTCAAAGGCAATGAATCTGATCCGTCCTGATGTTGCGCTCTTTGGTCAAAAAGATGCCCAACAGCTGGCAGTTATTCGCACTTTTGTTCGTGACTTGGATATGCCCGTGCGCATTCAGGCCGTTGAGATTGTTCGCGATAGCGATGGTGTTGCGCTCTCTTCGCGTAATCAGTACCTCAGTGAGGAAGAACGCGTGCACGCGCGTTCACTGTCGCGTGCGATTGACGAGGCCCGCGCTGCAGCGGCTTTAGGTGTTCCTCTTGACGAGGTTTTGCGTGCTGCATCCTCTGTTCTCGAGGCCGAAGAGGGAGTTGTTCCCGATTACGTTGCGATCGTGGATGATGATGATTTCACCCTGCTTGCAGGGAGTGGAAGCGCCGCAGAGCAAGTGGATGAGGATAGTCGCGAGAAGGCGCTGGAAGCCGCGGCAACGCAGGGCAGCCTTCGCGCTCGAATTCTTCTTGCCGCGCGGGTCGGAGCGACTCGCTTGATTGATAACGCGGATGTCGTTATTTCAGTTGCCGGAGGTGCACGTCATGAGTGAAATGACTCGGACCATGGTGATTGGAAAGATTCACCGTGCACGAGTAACTGGAGCCGATTTGCATTATGTTGGCTCAATTACCATCGACGAAGACCTTCTGGATGCGGCCAATATTGTTCCCGGCCAAAAAGTAGATATCGCGGATGTGAACAACGGATCACGCCTGTCGACGTACACAATCGCCGGTGAGCGCGGAAGTGGTGTCATTCAGCTCAATGGAGCTGCAGCGCATCTGGTGAACCTGGATGATTTGGTCATCATCATGGCCTATGCCCAGGTCCCTGAATCCCAGGTTCGCTCCGTAAAGCCCAGTGTCGTTTTCGTTGATGCGCAGAATCGAATTATCGAAGAGGGGAGTGCTCTGGGACAGGTCCCTGAGTCTTCGCCCCACGCCCAAAGCTTGGGCTTGAAAAGTTCGGGTGTGTGAATTTCAATCCGCTCATACCCATGGGCGTGACTAATCGCTGACTTTCGCTACCATTGAAGTCATGACTGATTCGCCTGTTGACGATACCCCTGAACAAGTACAAATCCGTGCTGCCAAGCGCGCACGCCTCATGGAAGCGGGAATTCCCGCATACCCTGTGAAGCTTCCTATCACCACGACCATTGCAAAGGTCCGTGAAAAGTACAGCCATCTGGAAGCTGGCGAAGAGACCGATGACATCGTTGCTCTCTCTGGCCGCGTGGTTTTGGCACGTAACGGTGGAAAGCTTTGCTTCGCAACCCTTATGGATGGTGCGGGCAACAAGATCCAGGTGATGCTCTCTGCCGCTTCGGTCGGGGCAGAGTCGCTGGCTCAGTACAAAAACGATGTCGACTTGGGTGACTTCCTCTACGTTCACGGTCGCGTGATTTCTTCCAAGCGCGGTGAACTGTCGATCTTCGCTACCCCAGCCGAGGTCACTCCCGAGGCCCAGGCCGCCTACGATGCTGCTCCGACTGCACTTCCCGCTCCTGACGCCTCGTGGGCAATTGCCTCGAAGGCCCTGCGTCCTTTGCCAAAGACATGGACGACCGCAGAGGGTGAAGAAGTTACTCTTTCGGAAGATCAGCGAATCCGCCGCCGCGAGCTCGACCTGATCACCCGTCCTGCCGCGCGCAATATGATCCGTATTCGCGCTGCAGTGAACCGTTCCATTCGTGAGAACTTCTTCCGCCGTGATTACATCGAGCTCGAAACTCCGATGCTCCAGGTCATCCACGGTGGCGCTTCGGCACGTCCCTTTATCACGCACATGAACGCGCTGGATATGGACCTCTACCTGCGTATTGCTACCGAGATTTACCTCAAGCGCGCAGTTGTCGGTGGTGTGGATCGCGTCTTTGAGATGAACCGTAACTTCCGTAACGAAGGCATGGATTCCTCTCACAGCCCCGAATTCACTTCGCTGGAGGCCTACGAAGCCTATTCCGACTACAACGGAATGGCCGAGTTGACGCGTAACCTGATCCAGCAGGCTGCTCGCGATGCCTTTGATCTTCCCGAAGGTCAGGAAATCGTCACTCTTGCTGACGGCACCGAGTATGACCTTTCGGGCGATTGGGACCACATCGACCTGTATGGCTCGACCTCAGAGGCTTTGGGTGAAGAGATCACGGTGGATACGCCTCGTGAAAAGCTGCTCAAGTACGCCGACCAGATCGGTATTGAGGTTGATGATTATGCAGTCAACGGCAAGATCGTCGAGGATATCTTCGAAGAGCTCGTTGCCTCGAAGCTGTGGGCGCCGACCTTCGTCTATGACTTCCCCGAGGACACTTCTCCGCTGACCCGTTACCACCGTTCGCGTCCGGGCCTGACTGAGAAGTGGGACCTGTATATTCGTGGTTTTGAGACCGCAACGGCATACTCTGAGCTCGCTGATCCCGTTGTTCAGCGTCAGCGTTTTGAAGCGCAGGCTCTGGCAGCTGCCAATGGTGATCCCGAAGCCATGGTTTTGGATGAGGACTTCCTTATCGCCATGGAACAGGGCTTCCCGCCCTGCGGTGGCATGGGCATGGGAATTGACCGCCTGCTGATGGTGCTGACCGGACAGGGAATCCGTGAAACGATCCCCTTCCCCTTGGTGAAGCGCCTGGGCTGAGTACGTAAAGGCGGCCGGCTTTCGTCAATTGACGAGGCCGGCCGCCTTTGTGTGTAAAGAGTGCACCTAAGCGCTGGTGGGCGCTACCTGAAAACGCAGTGATAAGGCGTCACAGGTGTGGGTTAGGCGTGGGCGCGGTGGCGCACCAAATCCAGGAGCTCACGCGCAGCGCCATCATCCAAAACAAGATCGGTGATGACACCGGCGTGGAGTGCTCCCAGTAAAGGCAATGCCTTTGATGCGCCTGCCACCACGGCCAAACGACGGGGAATCTTCCGTAGCGTTGCCGGGCTTGGCCCAGACGCGCGTTTGTTCAGATCCATGTCTGTCGACCCATCTTCACGCAGAAGGACCGTGCAGACATCCCCAACAACGCCGTCTTCTTGCGCATGCGCAATTTCATCGGGATCCAAGAAGCCTCCCGAATAGACGCGCGATGGAAGTCGGGCAGAAAGTGAGCCGATTCCAAAGAGCGCGACATTCGCCGAATCAATCGTCGCAAGTACAGAGGTCACCGAACGCTCACGCCACAGTGCTTCCTTTGTTTCTGCGAAGTCAAAGAAAGCAGGGACGGGGAAGTGAACCATTCGGGCACCCAAAGCTGTAGCTGCGCGAGAAATAATGGCATCCGCGTAGGGGACACCCGATTCTGTTGCGGTTGCAGCGCCATTGAGTTGCACCACTGTTGAACCAGGGAGATTCACTCGGGGGAGGCATCGGGTGACCTCAGAGGTCGTGTTACCCCATGCAATTCCAAGAGTGTCTCCGGGTTTCAGCATATCCACAAGGCGTTCAGCGGCTACTCGTGCAACATTGTGCAGCCGATTCACTTCCGTGTGAATGTCATGAACGGGAACGACTGATGTTCGAATTCCAAATATTTCGTTAATTTGGCCCGAGAGTGAACCGCGGTTTCCTGGGGTCGCAGCAACGGAGATGCGCACCAGACCGGAGTTTCGAGCGTAGGTCAGTAGGCGTGAAACAGACGAACGTGAAACACCGAGGTGGCGGGCGATGGTCTCCATCGTCTGCCCCTGCAGGTAATACATCGAGGCCGCTTCGTGGGCCTGTTCATCACGTATTGTCACATTTCCTAGTATGCCATCCATGAGCACGCACTTGTAGCTGTTTAGTCACCAATTTGCCTATAGGTGAAGTGGAGGCCGAATGATGTACTTGTCCACAGGTTGACCCAAATGCGTGAACAAACGTTCATCCATTTGGGGTGAAGGGCAACAAATGAGATACTGAACGTGATCCACAACGCATCTTCGAATGAGGGTGGTCTGGTGGTACTTGCATGGCGGTGAAATCCCGCCAGTGGCCCCGTCGCGAAGACGCGACGGAGAAAGTTAGGGAAATATGCTCGCAACAATTCTCCCAGCCGTTGACACGTCACTTCCGGTGACAACGGCACAGGTCTTCTGGTCTGAGTTCCTTGGAACTGCAGTACTTCTTCTCCTTGGTGGCGGCGTTGTTGCCACGAATCTGCTCCCCAAGTCCAAGGGCAAGGGTGGCGGTTGGCTCATGATCAACTTTGGATGGGGACTCGCAGTATTTGCAGGTGTTTATGTCGCTTTCCGTACCGGTGGACACCTGAACCCCGCAGTCACGATTGCAAAGGTTGTCGCCTACCTCTTTGACCCCAGCACGACTCTCAACGGCGTTCCGGCAGATAAGGCTGGAGCTGTTCTTGTCACCGGCTCGAACGTTGCCATCTACATCATTGCCCAGTTCCTCGGTGCGTTTGTCGGTGCTGTCCTGTGCTGGCTCACCTTCAAGAAGCACTTCGATGAGGATTGCGATCCTGCTCTGAAGCTCGGTGTCTTCTCCACCGGCCCCGAGATTCGCTCTTACGTTTGGAACTGCGTCACTGAGGCCATCGGCACCGCCGTCCTTATCCTCTGGGTCTTTGTCTCCGGCTACACCGAAACTGCGATTGGCCCGCTTGGCGTTGCTCTCATCATCGTCGTTATCGGTAACTCCCTGGGTGGCCCCACCGGGTACGCAATCAACCCCGCTCGTGACCTCGGCCCCCGTATCGCTCACGCAATTTTGCCGATCAAGGGCAAGGGTGGCTCCGACTGGGCATACTCCTGGGTTCCCGTCGTCGGCCCCATCATTGGTGCGGTGTTGGGAACTGTCCTCTACTTCCTCGTCCTTGTCTGAGTAAACACAACGACGTGACACTACTTTCGAAAGGAAACTCATGACTACTAAAGAATTCGTCATGGCAATCGACCAGGGTACGACTTCAACCCGAGCAATCATCTTCAATCACTCCGGTGAGATTGTCTCTGTCGGGCAGAAGGAATTCACCCAGATCTTCCCGAACCCCGGTTGGGTTGAGCACAACCCGATCGAGATCTGGGATACCACGCGTCAGGTCGTCGCTGATGCGCTGCAGCAGGCGGAAATTAACCGTCACCAGCTGGCAGCCGTCGGCATCACCAACCAGCGCGAAACCACCGTCGTGTGGGATAAGAACACCGGTGAGCCCGTTTATAACGCGATTGTCTGGCAGGACATGCGTACCTCCGACATCGTCAAGGAACTTGAAGGCGACGAGGGCCCCGATCGCTTCCGTCAGATTTGTGGCCTTGGACTGTCTCCCTACTTCTCCGGTTCGAAGATTAAGTGGATCCTCGACAACGTGGAGGGTGCACGCGAGCGCGCCGAGGCCGGCGATCTCTACTTTGGTAACACCGACTCTTGGGTTTTGTGGAACTTGACGGGCGGCGTGAACGGCGGCGTTCACTACACTGACGTCACCAACGCCTCGCGTACCATGCTCATGGATATCCGCACCCTTCAGTGGCGCGAAGATGTATGCGAGATTTTCGGCATTCCCATGTCGATGTTGCCTGAGATCAAGTCCTCCTCCGAGATCTACGGTTACGGCCGTAAGAACGGCCTGCTCATCGATACGCCGATTTCGGGCATCCTTGGTGACCAGCAGGCTGCAACTTTCGGCCAGGCTTGCTTCGAAAAGGGTATGGCAAAGAACACCTACGGCACCGGCTGCTTCATGCTGATGAACACCGGCACTGAGCCCGTGTTCTCCAACAATGGTTTGCTCACGACGGTTGCCTACAAGATCGGTGATCAGGCTGCCGTTTATGCCTTGGAAGGATCTATCGCTGTTGCCGGCTCGCTAGTTCAGTGGCTGCGTGACAACCTGGGCATGATCGTGAAGTCCTCCGATATCGGTGAACTGGCACGTTCGGTCGAAGACAATGGTGGCGTCTACTTCGTCCCCGCGTTCTCCGGTCTTTTTGCACCGTACTGGCGTTCTGATGCGCGTGGCGCAATCGTCGGCTTGACGCGTTACGTCAACAAGGGTCACATTGCTCGCGCGGTTGAGGAATCCACCGCATTCCAGAGCGCAGAAGTCCTGGATGCAATGAATGCCGACTCGGGTGTTCCTCTCAAGGAGCTCAAGGTTGACGGCGGCATGACGCACGACGATCTGGTCATGCAGTTCCAGGCTGACCTGTGCGGTGTCGATGTCGTTCGCCCGAAGGTCATTGAGACCACCGCGCTGGGTGCTGCTTACGCTGCGGGTATGGCTGTTGGCTTCTGGTCCGGCACCGACGATGTCGTTGCCAACTGGCAGGAAGGCAAGCGCTGGACTCCTTCGATGGCTCCTGCAGAACGCGATCGCACCTACCGCCTGTGGAAGAAGGCCGTCACCCGTACTCTCGACTGGGTTGACGAGGACGTGAAGTAATCTCAAGGTATTGAGACATAAGTGGCCGGGGCCGCATCTGCGGTCCCGGCCTCTTGCGTCTCAGGCGCCTCGCGATGAGGATTTCTCCTTAATTCACGCCTGCGTCGATGCCCAGAAGTATAGGATTGGACTATGAATCCCCCTGACGCAGAAGCGACATATCTCCTGATCGATGGCGAAAACATCGATGCCACACTTGGGCTTTCCGTTCTGGATCGCCGCCCAACTCCCGATGAACGTCCCCGCTGGGATCGAATTCGTGAAGCGACCGAGCAGCTCTGGCATCAGCAAGTGCGCGGCCTTTTCTACCTCAATGGAACCTCGGGTTACCTTCCGATGGGCTTTATTCAAGCGCTCCATGCGATGGGTTACCGCGCTCTTCCCCTAGCTGGTCCAGACGACATGAAGGTCGTTGATGTCGGTATTCAACGCACCCTTGAAGCCATTGCAGAGCAGGGCTCGGGCTCAGTCATTTTGGCTTCTCACGACGCTGATTTCCTGCCGCAAATTCAGGATCTGCTTGAAAACGGACACCGCGTCGGGATAATGTGTTTCAAGGAGTTCCTCTCCAGCCAGTTCCACGAACTGGAAGATTTGGGCCTTGAAATCATTGACCTTGAATACGATGCGCACGCATTCCAAGTACAGCTTCCACGTATTCACATCATCGATATCGACGACTTCGACCCCTTCGACTATCTCTGACATACAAAAATGCGGGCCCTGGATCAGGGCCCACATTTTTATGCTGTCAATCAGTGCTGCTGCTTCAGTGCCGCAAGACGAGCTTCGACTTCAGCCTGAGAAGAATCGGTCTCCAGCTCTGCGAACTGTGAGTCCAGCGAGGAGGTTGCAACCTCAGCCTTGCCCTGGGCCATTGCTTCGGCTCGACGAACCTTGTCCTCGAAGCGCGAGAGCTCAGAGGTCGGGTCAAGAACATTGATCGAGGCAACTGCATCCGAAACCTGTGCCTGCGCCTCGGCGGCCTTCTGGCGTGCCACCAGCTGATCACGCTTGGTCTTGAGCTCGCTGAGCTTGTCCTTCATCTGGACCAGACCATTCTTGAGCTTGTCGACAACCTCGCGCTGAGAAGCGATCAGCGGCTCAGCGTTCTTTGCTTCGCCTTCGAACTGGATCTGCTTGCCGATGGCAACGCGAGCCAGGTCGTCCCACTTCTGTGCGCCGGCCTGGTCGCCGGCTGCGCGCATTTCCTCTGCCTTTGCCGAGGCCGCGGCTGCCTTGCGTCCCCAATCTGCAGCTACTGCGACGTCCTCATCGTGGTCCTTCTCGGCCAAACGGAGGTTACCGACGGTCTGTGCGACTGCGGTCTCTGCTTCTGCGATCGAGTTCGTGTAGTCGCGAATCAGCTGATCAAGCATCTTCTGAGGGTCCTCGGCGCGGTCGAGGAGCGCATTGATGTTTGCCTTTGCGAGCTGAGAAATACGACCAAGGATGGTTTGCTTTTCCGCCATTGTTTCCTCCTTTGGGAAGCGGGAAAAATTATGGTTGAACTATATCCTATTTCAGAACGATCCGGTGTGACCTGATCCGTTGGAGCCGCCGAAGCCACCTCCGCCGAAGCCGCCCCC
>JBHRQN010000031.1:0-20342 GCA_042645485.1 Pauljensenia sp. | reverse complement strand
GGAGCGCAACGGCAGCGTAAACGGGGGGCGCAACGGCAGCACAAACGCGAGCACGGATAGCCGCAACACTCACTCAGATATGCGAGTGCCCGGGTTGGAGACCGCGTATGCAGCGGATGCGGTTTCCTTCCCGGGCACAAAGCTCTTCTCAATACTTAGAAGAGCCGCTCACCTTTCCTCGCGCTTGCGACGCAAAGCGGTGAGAGTCCCACCGGTCATCACCAGGATCAGTGCAATTGCGCCAATCACCGCGACAGTGACACCGGTGCCAGCGAGAGACGAGCCCGCCTTCTTGCTCGCGCTGTACTTCGGGTTCGTCATCGCTGACTTACCCTGATCATTCCCGGCTTGGCTCGCCTGATCCTTGCCGGGTAGCTGGCCATTTGTTCCGGGGGCATTACCCTGGGGATCATTCGGCACATTCCCAATACCAATCCCCGTATTTCCACCATTTCCAGCCTGGTTACCCTGGGTGCTTCCCTGGCCATTGCCCTGGTCGCTATCGGACGAGGCCGAGGCGGAAGGCTGAGGTTGCGTCGTGGGTTGCTCGCTGGGCTGGCTTGGCTGAACAGTGGGCTGAGCACTGGGCTCAGCGGTGGCCTCGGCAGTGGGCGAGGCCGAGGGGCTCACTGACGCAGAAGGTGCCGAGCTGGGTTCTTCGGAGGGCTGCGGCTGGGCCGAAGGCTCCGCGGTGGGTTGAGCACTTGGATCAGTCGAGGGCTGTGCACTGGGCTGCGTTGACGGCGCAGCTGTTGGCGTAACCGTAGGTGCTACTGTCGGCTCCGCAGAGGGCTCAGTCGTGGGAGTAGGAGTCGGCGTAACCGCTCCCCCATTCACGGTGAGCATCAGGCTCATTGTCGAAGCGTTACCTGATTCATCCGTTGCAGTGAGGACCAGTTCTCGAGTCCCGCTCCACGTCGGAGTTCCCGAAATGGTTCCGCTGGCCAAATCAAGCGAGAGACCCGAGGCGGTCACTCCTTCATCATGAGCTGCGCGGTCCGTTGAATGGTTGTTCCGCGTATTTGCAGAGCGGGCTCCCCAATCGAAGATTGGCTCATCCTCGTCATCCCAACCATTATCAGGACCGTGCGTGGGCGCAACGGTGGGCTCAGCACTGGGTTCGTCGCTCGGCTCATTGGTATCGGGCAGAAGCATCGGGTCATTCATGGCTTTTGGCCCCTCGCCCGTGGTCGGAATTGCCACCGAATTGCCTTCGGGGCCATCCGGATCCACCAGTTTGGCCGACAAGGTCACTGTCGAGAAGTTATCGCGAGCAGTTGCAACGATATTCTTCATTGACGCACCCCAGGCGATCTCTTGATCATTCCACGGGCTGGCCCACAGTTCCGGTGCTGCACGGTCGACGATTCCCATCGCCCCGTCTTTTGCCTTCACAACCACTTGTCCCGAGGTGTTACCCGCGTAGTCGGTAATCGAGTAGGTTGCGCCGTGAGTCCCCAGAGGACGCGTGCGCTTGAGCTGGCCGTTCTCATCTCGGTTACCCCAGTCAGAACGGTTGTTCTTACCGCGGGTAGCGGTCCAGCTTTGGTCACCCGTCGCGTTGATCTTCTGCCAGTCCTTTGTCGTTGGGTTAACCAGCTTGTACTTCGCGCCGTCTAGTCCAACAAAGTCCTGTCGTCCCATTGGTCGCGAGTATGAATCGTTGTAACGTCCGCGCAGTGCCAGAGCTGGAATCGCACCGGTATCGACACCCAAGGGTTGAACCGTTGCTCGGAACATCAGCCCTTCCGCGGGAGCAGGCAGAGATACCGAAGTATCGTCTGGACCGACCGTGTATTCGGCGTATCCGTGGTAGGGGTTATCCTCACCCGCGTACAAAGTTTCAAGACGAACCTTGTATCCAGTGGGTGTCCCCGAAGCGGGCGCCTTCCAGGACAATTCGACCTGCCCCGAAGTCGCTGCTTGAGTGAAGTTACCGTTAGCATCCTTTGCGGTTGCATAGGTCAATTCGCTGGGAAGTGCAGAGCGATTGACGACCAGTTCGGCAGGCTGCGAAATCGATCCGTCCTTACCCACTGCTCGAAGTCGGAGCATATAGCTGCCTTCAAGATCGACCTTCTTGACGTAGCGCGAATCCCCATAGGCTTGAGCAAGATGATGCACATTGCCTGAGGCATCCACGGCCTCGAGAATGTAGGAATCAACGGAGGCAAAGTCTGCCTTCTGCCAAGAAACGTTCATCTCGCCGTCGGTGGTCAGCTCATTGATCGTAAATCCTGCGGGGATCGCTGGCGTTGCGGACTCATCGCTGACAGCAAGTTTGCCGACATTCACCTGAACATCGCCGCTTCCTTCGACCTGCAAGCCCATCGTTGCAATTGTGCGACCCTGGAAGTCGGAAAGATCGACAAGCGAATCCTTCCATCCATCTGTCGAAGCTGCACCCAAAGAGAGAGTGACAACTTCCCCTGGCTTGTCGGCAAAGACCAGTGCCAAGCGGGCCTTCGTTGCCGCGTCCTTCGCACGCCACACAACCTCAGCGGTCGAGTTGACCTTCACGCTCAGGTTCGTCTTGTAGAGGCGAATGGTCTGCGCTTGTTGCGCTTGACCGTAGAGGACTAGGGAGTTTCCTCCCTGGTAGGCGCCGACTGGCGAATATGGAAGAGCCACTTCTTTACCCTGAAGATCAACTCGGGGTTCTTCGCCGTAGTCGAAATCAGCCTTCAGGGTTGCGCCGCCCTGGCCAGTAATCCACCACTGCCACGAGGGCAAAATGGATTGAGCTCCCATATCCGACCACTCGGAAGTATTGCTAACAGCACCCTTCGTGTAGGAACGCATCCCTTTACCGGTCGAGAAATTCGTCCAGAAATAGCTTCCCTGAATGACGCTTCGAGCCGGGGCAAAGTCTGCAACTCCAACCCATCCGCTGCCCTTGACACCCACGGCAGGATTGGCCTGTCCGTTGGCGGAGCCGGTCTGGGTGACGTCCTGCTTCATTCCTGAGAAGTACATGCGCTCACGCTGGGCAATCATCCACTGATAGGGCTGTTGCTGCATGAAAGGACGTGCCGAATCGCTGCGGCCGGTGATTTCCTGAATATTGTCATCCAGACCGCGTTGGTAGTGATCCGAGGGAGTAAAGAGAGCAATCGAGGTCAGCGGTGAGTGGTTTTCTTTCGAGGCATAGCCTTGGTCGACCCCGCCACTGGAGCGAAAACCGGTCTGGTTGGCTTCGATTCCCGCGAACACTTCCTTGTAGGGGTCGTATCCATTCGCAAGCGCCCAGCTATTCATTCGCTTGCCGTTGTTTCCGTAGTTGACGAAGACCGAGGAGTGAATACGCCCGTGTTCCTCGTCACGCAGCCACGCGGCCTTGGATTCGTTGAAGGAAGAGTTGGTGTCATACCACTGAGTCCACAAACCCTGGCTGGTCAGGTAGGACATGAAGGGCTTGAATTCCTCGTCGTCCCCCCATTCTTCCTGGTTGAGGAAATAGCCGTCGAAACCGTAGTACTTGGCCATATCAACCAGTTTCTTGGCGATGATATAGCCCTGGGAGTTCGGATCTTTATCGAACATCTCAGTGAAGGTCAGGCCCGGACGGAATGAGGGGTCGAAGTACAAGATCGCAATCGACTTCACACCGTTGCGGTGTGCGGCATTGGTGTATTCGGGACTGGGCAGGGTAAGAACACCGAACTCAAATCCGCGGTTCCGCCAATCCGAGGTTGCTGGATTGTAGATTGCCTGCGGAACACCCAAGGATGCACCACCGTGCCACGGTGACCAGTAGTCGGTGTACTGCCAGAAGTTCAAAGTATGGTCAGTGAAAGTATTGTTAAAAGTCGTTGAGCCGAAGAAGGAATTTCCGTAGTCGCCCTGCATGAGCATGATTTCGGATTTTCCATCCAGTTCTGGCTTCACCTGGGTGTCAGGATTTCGATCAATTCGAGGCTGGAGTGGGACGGTTGCGCGAAGCTGACTTGCAAACGGGTCAGATTCGGGGGTCCAGTCACGCAGGTCTTGAACGCGGTAGCCCGAGACTACGGGCTGTGCACTTGCGACCGCAGAATCACCCTGAGGTGGATAGGAGTCTGCAGCGAATGCAGCGGGGATTATCAACGCGCTAGCGGCGGTCAGTGCGCCAATGGCAACAAGGCGCCTCTTATTCTTATGTGTCGACATCTGCCAGGAGCTCCTTCGCCCTGTCGATTTGTGTGTAGTTGTGGGTACGCGGAGTACCAATGTGGCTCATGTGGGATTCCAAGAGTCACAGGCGGCGCCCGATCCGCTGCGATCGATTGCCGACGGGAAAAACCGGTTAAGTTCATCGGTTAGAAGTCATGGTACCAAAGCACAATCGACACCAAAACCTGTTCTGACCACCAATGATAACGATTTGATAAACCGTATGAAGGAGCAACCTGCTTTGAACACATAGCAAAGAAAAGGGACGGGAACGCATTCACATAGAACACGTTCCCGTCCCGATTATTCAGCCACTTTCTCGCAACTAGCGCGAACTTTCGCGATATCTCAGCGCGCACTCTTTCCGACACATCACTGGCGTTTATTCACGTGTCGGCCCCTGACCCCACTGGAATCGAATGATGGTCTCGCGCTAACAAGCGGCTGTCGCCGTTGAGGGATCAGCAAGACCTCCCTCAACGAAGTACCCCGTAGGGAAATTTGATAGACACTCCTACTTCAGTGAAGAGCTAGCAGTTTCCTGCAGCTTATCCAGAGTCGTATCAACTGCAGCTCCGTTCAGCCAGGTGGCCTCGATCTGTTCCTGAATCTGGTCAGCGATCTTCGGCCAGGCCTCGACGCGCGGTGCCATGCGGGCGTAGGTTGTCGCGGTCTTCAGATACTGCGAGCGGTGCGGAGCATTGAGGTACTCGCTAGAGTCCAGAGCCTTCTGAGTTGCAGGCATGTGACCGGTCGCGATCGCCCAGTCGCCGGTGTGCTCGTTCAGGAACTTCGCAAACTCGAAGGCAGCACGGTACTTCTTAGCATCGGGCTTGGCCGAGACGGGAACGGTCCACACGTGGGAGTTTGCCCAGGTTGCCTTGTCCTTGAAGAGCATGAGTGCATCGCTGGTCTCGTACTTGAAGGGAGCTTCAGCGGTGAACTGGTTGACCGACCACACGCCGTTGTACATGACGGCCGACTCGCCGCGCAGGAAGCCCTGAACCGAGGCATCGTAGTCGTGGTTGACGGTCGTGTAGCCTTCCTTAACCAGGGTATTGATGAACTCCAGCGAAGTCTTTGCCTCAGCCGAGTTCATATTCGCCTTGGTGCCGTCTGCGGAAATAATGTCCGAGCCCTGCTGCTGGACCAGAGTCATCCACAAGCGCTCGCCCATCGGGTCCTTTGACAGGGCGATATCGATGTAGTTCTTTCCGGTCTTTTCCTTCACGGCCTTTGCGTGAGCAAGGAGCTCATCGGGCGAAGTCGGAAGCTTGTAGGTGCCATCTTCCCCGACCAAACCAGCCTGGGAGAGGATATCCATATTCAGGTGGCTGATGATGGCGTGGGTATCGAATGGAACTGCCCACTTCTTGTCCTTGTAGGTTACGGCATCCAAAGCGGGCTTCGTCGAGCCGGACAGGTCGATGCCCACTCCATCGGGCACCTCCATGAGCAGGCCCTTGGCAGCATAGTCGGGCAGGTTGGAGCCGTGCATGATTGCCACGTCGGGGCGATCCGACGAGGCCAAAGCGGCGTTGAGCGAGTCATAGTAGCTATGCCACGAAGCACCGCCCATACGCTCAACCTTGATTCCCCACTTGTTCTCTGCATTGAACTTATTGGTGAGGATCGAGATGGCCGTGCATTCACTGTTGGCCTTGGACAGGTCAGTGACGCCATCAGTCTTTTCCTGGCAGTCGCCAAAGAAGCGAGCCATGGTGATGCTGGTTCCCTTGAGGTCGTCATCGCTGACGGAAGCAATTGCCGCCCCATCAACAGCCTTCGAGGAGGAGGCGGAGTTCACTCCACATCCGGTGAGTACAAAGAGCGCGGTCGTCGCCAGTGCGCATGCACCGATTCCCGCGTGACGTGTCAGTGCGCGTCCTTGTCGCATTGTCATGCCTTTCGTTGTGTGGTGAATGGTGAGTTTTCGTGTGAGTAAGATCCTCATTGCCGAGGACGGGTTTCCCTTTCCCGACAGTGACGATCAGGCGTGTGGCGCAGGTGGCGATGCCTACTTATCGCCACTGGATAGTGAGATTCCTCGGATCAGATACTTCTGAAGCAGCAGGAAAACGATGAGCAGGGGTGCCGCACCGACGATTCCTCGGGCCATGAGCGAGCCCAATTCCGTCGATTGTGCGAATGTTCCCTGCAGGGAGGCCAAACCGGTCGTCACCGTGAACATTTCGGGCTTCGTCGCCGAGACCAATGGCCACAAGTAGTCATTCCAAGTTTGAACGAAGGAGAAGGTCGCAAGCGCGATCAGAGCCGGCCGCGCAAGGGGCACCATGATGGAGAAGAAGACTCGAATCGGAGAAGCCCCATCAACCTGCGCGGCTTCCTCCATTTCGCTAGGCACCTGCGAGAAGAACTGAGTCATGATGAACACGCCCAAGGGGAAGGCAACCCGGGGGAAAATCAGCGCAATATAGGAATTCGCCAGCCCGGCCTCGGAAAACATCATGAAGAGGGGAACGAACATCGCTTCTTTGGGAACCATCATTCCGGCCAAAGTCAGTCCGTAAACAATGGTTCGCCCCGGGAAGGGAAGCTTCGCGAATGCATATCCGGCAGCGGCGCAGATGATCACCGTAATGACCGTGGCACTGATCGACACGACCATTGAGTTAAGGAACCATCGACCAGCCAAGCCAGTTCGGAAAACATCAGCATAGTTCGACAAAGTCGGTTCTGTGGGCACAAGGATCTGCGAGTTCGTCTTCAACGATGAGTTCGAACTCAAAGAGATCACCAGCGTCCACAGCAGCGGAATAAGCCACAGCAGAGCAAGTGCCATCATGACGACGTGGTAGCCGCACAACTTGAGTTTCTCGCGCATGTCAGCGGCTCCTTTGCCGTGAGATCAGGAATTGGATCAAAGAGACGAAGACCATTAGAACGAAGAGCACCAGGGACATTGCCGAGGCGTAGCCAAGCTGAGTGTCCCTAAAACCGGTCTGGTAGATGTAGCGGACCAAAACGTCGGTTGTACCGCCCGGGCCTCCGGCCGTCATGATGTTGACTTGGCCGAAGATCTGGAACGAGGCGATGATCTGGGTGACGAGGACCAGTACCGTTGCGTGGCGCAGACCGGGAAGGGTGATGCTGACGAACTTTTGGAAAGAGTTCGCGCCGTCCAAGCTTGCGGCCTCGTACAAAGTCGGATCAATGTCTTGCAATCCCGCACCAAAGAGGATGAGGTTGAATCCGACGGTCCACCACACGGTCGTCACGACGATTGCAGACATTGCCCATTTGGGATCGGACAGCCAAGCAATGGTTCCCCACCCCATGTGTTCGGTGAAGCGAGCCACGATGCCTCGTGAGGGGTTGAGCATGTAGCCCCAGATCAGCGTGGCTACCGAAACCGGAAGGACATAGGGGACGAAGAATGCCGCGCGATAGAAGGCTGAGGCTTTCCCTCCGCGTTGAAGAAGCAGAGCGTAGATCAGGCCAAGGCCCACGATGATCGGTGTTGAGACCAAGGTAAAGACCGCGGTGTTCTTCATCGCGTTCCAAAAACGCGGATCAGACCAGGAACCGCCATCTCCCGGGTGGATCCCCAAAAGAATCGCTGCTCCGACCAGAGTGACGATCAACAGAATGCGTCCTGAGTTGAGGTCACCTTCACGCACCGCCTTGATGGCTACATACACTCCGCATGCCAAGCAGATCAGTCGAGCAATCCACATGGAGCTGATGTCCCAGACCAAGCCCGTTCCACCCAGCATGTGGGTGTAGTTCTCAAGCCCGATCCATTCCCGGGTGCTACCCAGCAGGTCCCAGTCAAAGAAGGACATCAGAATCGCTTGGACCACGGGAAAGAGGATGAAGATCCCGTAGAAGATCAGAAAGGGCAGAGTGAAAGCGAAGTTCGTTGCCCACCGGCGAAGTACGCGGGCTTTAGGCATCGCAATCACCTTCAAAGGCCCGTGAAACGGCGCTTCGCTCATCGGTACCAAGCACCGCACTGGCCTCGATAATCGTGCGAGGCCGGATTTGCCCGCTTTGGCGAGCAGAACTGGTGACGAATCCTCGGATAACCTCCAGTGGAAGCTTGGGATTACGATTTTCGTCGGCGAGGCCGTTGGTTTCCTGACGGGTATCCGTCAGTTGCGTGTAGCAGAAGCCAGCCAGAATGGGCGAGGATTCAAGAGCATCGAAAAGTCCGCTCACGCGCTCCTCATAGGCCTCGACAGTGGGGACAACGGCGTAACCCCAGGCGTCCTCCGCATCCAAGGGTAGCGAAATCCCACCGAACTCCGTGACCATAACGGGACGGTCATCACTCCATGGCTGCCCCAGAAGGATCTTGCGTCCTTGCGGGCCGACTCCGTTAACCAGCTCTGCAATCGATTCACGGTCGGCGTAGTTGACTCGGAGCTGCTCGCCGTAAACCCCGTAGTCGTGAGTTGTCACAATCGGAGTTTCGAGCTGCTCCCACCCGTCGTTGGCGATGACTGGACGAGTTCCGTCAAGCGCATCGGTCAGGGCAACGAGCGAGCGGACGAAAGCCTGCTGGCGCGGTGAGGTGACAATCAGGTCCACTCCCCAGCTTTCATTGAAGGGCACCCACACAATCAGACTGGGATGGTTGCGATCACGCAAAACCAGATCGCGCCATTCCTGGGTCGTCACACTGACTGCTCGATCGCTGAAGGCATAGGCGGAAGCAGATTCTCCCCACACCATCATTCCCATGCGATCAGCCCAAGTCAGCGTGCGCCGATCCGCGCTTCGCTCGTGGATACGGACGAAGTTAAAGCCCATATCGCGAGCCAGCTCCAGATCCGCCTTCAGAGCCTGCGGGCTGGGGGCAGTGAAGTAGGACGAGGCCCAGTAGCCCTGGTCCAAAACACCGCGAAGGTAGGTGGGCTGGTGGTTAATTTCCAAGTAGCGGTGCGAGAGGCTGACATCGCGGATACCGACGTAGGAAACAACCTCGTCATCACCAACGCAGATCCGCGCATTGATGAGGTTGGGGTGGGCGGGCGACCACAGTAGGCGCCCCCATTCCTGTCGGTTTGACAGTCCGGGGATTTGAGCGACCAGTCGCAGCGAGCGTGAGCGCATCCGAACCATACTTGCAGCCAAGGTTTCGCCTGCAAGTTCAAGGGTCAAATTGGCCTCGATCGGATCGATGTCACCGCTGGCTTCACGCAGACCCGACAGTGCGATGTCGCAGGTAACTTGTGCATTCTCAATATCCCAAGACCAGGTCAGCGACTCAATGTAGCCTTCGGGGACAACTTCCATCCAGACATCGCGCCAGATTCCAACGACCGAGTGGTACCAAATGCCGTGGGGGTTTTCCTGCCAGTCTTGTTTGCCGCGCGGCTGGTCCACGGCATCAAGGCGATCCTGTGCGCGGACGACAAGTTCAAGGCCATCATCTAGATAATCGGATGAATCAACGGTGATGGTGAAGGGCGTGTACCCACCTTCATGGTGCATATGGTGACGGCCATTAATCCAGACATCACAGGTGAAATCAACCGCTTCGAAGTGAATACGCAGGTGCTGCCGCGAGGAAGTGCCATCAGCACCTGCCTGCTGAAGGTCTTCGGGGGTAATGGTTCGCCGGTACCAGACGACGTCGGATCGTTCCCCACTCCAGCCGCTGTCCGGGCTTCCGGGAGGAAAGGGGACTGTGATCGTCTTGGAGAAGGTGACTCCGGGCAGGTACCAGCCCAGGGTGAGTCCTTCGTCGCTTGAATCCGTGGCGAAAGACCACTGGCCATTGAGATTCAGCCAGGATTCACGACAGAGATCGGGGCGCGGATAATTCGCGTCGCTCCATGCATCGAAAGTGTCTACGTTGACCTTCATGGGATTATCATGCACGATTTGCCACAAAATTGCAACGTAGCAAATTAAGGACAATTCCTCAGCGATTAACCAGAATATTCAGTAGACTGATGCAATAATCCCTGATGACATTGGTGTTAACAACACTTTTTGGAGACGCACATGAAATCTTCACGGCCTAACATGCGCGACGTTGCGCAGCTTGCCGGTGTTTCACAGCGCACGGTTTCAAACGTAGTAAATAATTTCCCGCACATCTCCCCAGCTACGCGGAAGGCAGTTGAAGATGCAATCCGTCAACTGGGTTATCGGCCAAACATTGCAGCGCAGCGCCTTCGCCAAGGTCAGACACACACCTTGGCGCTCGCTATCCCCAACCTTGCGTGGCCCTACTTCGGGGAACTTGCGCACCTGATCCAAGAAGAGGCGCGCCGCAGCGGCTACTCGATCATGGTTGTCGAAACCGCCGGCACTCGCGAACATGAAGTCTCAGTCCTGCGCGACTTCCGTACCAACCTCATTGATGGACTCATCCTCTCCCCCATCGAATTGGACCGCGAAGGCCTAGCAGAGCTTGCCCTTGATGCTCCCCTTGTACTGCTGGGCGAACGAATTCAAGACGCCGGGATCCCCCACTACTCAATGGATAACGTCGCTGCGGCCTCGGAAATGGTGCACCACCTCTACCAGCAGGGCGCGCGCAGCTTCTTGGTTCTGGGATCGACGCACACGCAGGCAACCTCCAGCGCGGGCGCACTTCGCCAACGCGGGATCGAGAAGGCACTGACCGAACTCGGATTGGACTCGTGGGCATGGCGCAGCGTCGAAGTTTCCCCATGGACCGCCGGTGGCGCACAGGAAGCGCTCTCTCAGTGGTTGGAGTCCAACAACCTCCCCGATGCAATCTTCACGATGAACGACCTCCTTGGGATTGGCGCACTGCGCGCGCTTGCCGAGGCGAATGTGCGCGTGCCCGAGGACGTGCTGGTCTCCACCTGGGACGACACCGTCCTCTCGCGCTTTTCAACGCCGGCGCTGACCACGATCACGCCCGATACTCACGCGATCGCTCGCGAGGCCGTGGCTGGACTCATCGCACTCATTGAGGGACGCGGGGGCGCGGGTGGCAAGCAGGACACCACATCAAGTGAGGAGCAGAGCGACGTGGAAAGCAGCGCCTCGTCACTCGTTCGCCCACAGACAGTGGCAGACGTGACGGTCTCACATACGCTTTCGATCCGCCGTTCAACCCTTCGAGCTTAAGCTCCTTCATTCCTGTTTTAGCTCGCACACCTACGGCCTCAGAACAGCAATAGGACAGGAACGAGTGAGCTAAACCAGGAATAAGAAGGAGGGAGGGGGAAGAACGACAGGCGGCCACCGCGCACACATACACGTGTGGGCAGACCCGAAGGCCTGCCCACACAAAAAGCTCGAAAAACTCTCAGAGGTTGAGCTGGATCTTACGACCGGGAACGGCCTCGATCAGCTCGCGAGTGTAATCCTGAACTGGGTGATCAAAGAGTGCATCGGTCGTGTTTGCCTCGACCAGACGCCCCTTCTCCATAACCACAACATCGTCTGCGATCTGGCGGACAACAGCCAGGTCGTGAGTAATGAACAGGTAGGACAGTCCAAGCTCAGCTTGCAGGTCGTTGAGCAGGTGCAGAATCTGGTTCTGAACCAGCACGTCCAGTGCGGAAACGGCCTCGTCAAGGACAATTACCTCGGGGTTGAGCGCAAGAGCACGCGCAACTGCGACACGCTGACGCTGACCACCGGAGAGCTCATTCGGGTAACGACGCATGGCGCTTCGCGGCAGGGCAACCAAGTCAAGCAGCTCGGCGACGCGAGCTTCACGCAGCTTCTTCGGGTTGAACTCGGAGTGTCCTTCAAGAGCGGCAACTGCCCACGGCTCGGGCTCGCGGCCCGCAGCATTGGCGCGCTCAACTTCCTGCTGAGCGTAGGCCTTAACGCGCTCTTCACGCAGCTTCTTGTCGGACTCGGAGTGTCCTTCAAGAGCGGCAACTGCCCACGGCTCGGGCTCGCGGCCCGTGGCCTCGGCGCGCTTGATTTCGGCGCGCGCGTACTCCAGGGTGCCGTAGCCGTGAATCTTCAGCGGCTCTTCGATGATTCGGTAGATCGAATACATCGGGTCGAGCGAACCGTAGGGGTTCTGGAACACTGCCTGCAAGCGGCGACGCAGGGCGAAAAGCTGAGCCTCGCTGTACTCCGAGGTGTCCTCGCCATCAAAGAAGATCTTGCCCGAGGTCGGCTCCAGCAGGTGGAGGATCATGTTCGCGGCAGTTGACTTACCGGAACCGGATTCACCCACGACCGCCAAAGTCTTTCCACGGCGAAGCGTGAAGGAGACATCGTCGACCGCGAGAAGCTTCGAGGCCTCACCCTTTGCTCCGCGGATGTGGAACTCCTTGGTGAGGTGCTCGACGCGAATCATTTCCTCGGAAGAGGCATTCTTGGCTGAGCCAGTAAGTTCTTCTTCCGTGTGCGTGATGCCGCGTGCATGAGCGCTTTCGATACGTGCTGAGGCCAGTGAGGGGGCCGCAGATACCAGACGCTTCGTGTAGGGGTGCTGCGGGTGCTGGAGGATCTCGAGTGCCGGACCAGACTCCACGATGCGACCACGGTGCATGACGACCAGCTGTTCGGCGCGCTCAGCGGCCAGACCCAAGTCGTGAGTAATGAAAAGCACTGCGGTGCCCATTTCCTTGGTCAGGGTCTCGAGGTGATCGAGAATACGGCGCTGAACGGTCACGTCCAGTGCCGAGGTGGGCTCATCAGCAATGAGCAGCTTCGGACGAGAAGCAAGACCGATAGCGATCAAGACGCGCTGACGCATACCGCCCGAGAACTCGTGCGGGTACTGCTTTGCACGACGTTCACCATCGGGAAGGCCTGCCTGCTCAAGGAGCTCAGTAACGCGCTCTCCGGCCTCGGACTTGGGAACAATGTTGTTCGCCAGCAAGGCTTCCTTCACCTGGGTACCGACGCGAAGAACGGGGTTCAGGTTACTCATCGGGTCCTGAGGAACCAGGCCGATGCCGGATCCACGCAGTTCGATCCATTCCTTAGAGCTCATCTTGGTGAGCTCCTTACCGTCGAACTCGATGGAGCCGCCGGTGACCTTGCCGGTACCCGGAAGCAGGCCAATAACGGCAGCGGCGGTGGTCGACTTACCCGAACCGGACTCGCCCACGATTGCAACGGTCTGACCGGGGTAAATGGTCAGGTTAGCTCCGCGAACGGCGGGAACGACACCGGTCGAGGTCGTGAAGGTGACCTCCAGGTCGGTGATCTTCAGCAAAGGATTGGCGTCGTCCGGGTGGATTTCAGCCTTCTCAACACCTTCGAGGATGACCTCGGTGACAGTCTCTTCGAATTGTTCTTCGTTCACTTCTTCGCCTTCGGGTCAAGGGCTTCGCGAACGGCGTCACCCATCGTGATGAAGCTGAGCACGGTCAAGGCCAGTGCCATAGCGGGGTAGAAGAGAACCATCGGTGCCTGCCTCAGGTTATCCTTCGCCTGCGAGATATCAAAACCCCAAGACACCACCGTCGGGGGAAGACCAATACCCATGAAGGACAGCGAGGCCTCGGCGACGATGAAGGAACCCAGAGCAACCGTCGCGTAGACGATAATCGGTGCCATCGAGTTCGGGATGATGTGGGAGAGCAGGATGCGCCAACGCGATGCACCGGTTGCCTTCGCGGCCGTCACGAATTCTTCGTTCTTGGCGCTCATGACCGAGCCGCGTGTAATACGTGCGATCTGAGTCCAGCCGAACAACGACAAAACCAAGATGACCATCCAGATGTTGCGGTACTGCTTGAACATCTGCATGAAGACAATGGCTGCGAGCAGCAGGGGAACTGCAAAGAAGATGTCGGTGACACGTGAGATCACGGCGTCGATCCAGCCGCCGAGGAAGCCGGCGATGGAGCCAAGAGTTGCACCGATCAAGACGACGCAGATCGTCGTCAGGACACCGACGGAAACCGAGGCGCGTGCGCCGTAGATGACGCGGGCGTAAATATCGCAGCCTTGGAAGGTGTAGCCGAAGGGGTGTCCGGCCTCGGGCTTGCCCAAAGAGTGCGAGAGCTCGCAGAAGCGAGGGTCAGTGCCGGTGAAGAGCTGCGGGAAGACAGCAACCATGAGGGCAACGAAGATAATGACCGCAGCAATCCAGAACAGGGGACGCTTGCGCAGATTCTTCCACGCTTCCCCCCACATTGAGGCGGGTGCGGATTCATCGGCGACGGCGTCAACTGCACCCAAACCGGTCTCATCAATATCCGAGACGTAGTGATCCTGTCCGGCACGAGTACGCGAAATAGCTTGCGAAGGAATGAAATCACTCATAGCGAATCCTCGGGTCAAGAACGGCGTACAGCAGGTCAACAAGGAGGTTTGCCGTGATGTAAACCATGACCAAAACTGTCGTGAAGGAAACAACGGTAGCTGCCTCGCCGTGAACGATCGCCTGCCACAAGGTACCGCCAACGCCGTTGATGTTGAAGATACCTTCGGTAATGATCGCGCCACCCATGAGGCCGCCCAAATCGCCACCGAGGAAGGTTGCGACAGGGATCAGCGAGTTACGCAGAATGTGGCGCGTCATTACGGTGCCCTCTTTCAGGCCCTTAGCGCGTGCGGTACGCACGTAATCGGCAGAGACATTTTCGGACACCGATTGGCGCGTGAGTCTGATGACATATGCAAGGGAGGTCGCGCCAAGCACAATTGCAGGCATCGTCAAGGATTTAAAGGAAACCGTACTTGCCGTAGCAGGAAGCAATCCCCATTTGATGCCAAGGAAGAACTGCATGAGGAAGCCGATAACAAAGGTCGGCACTGAGATGACAACCAGAGAGAGGACCAGGACCGTAGAGTCGAAGAAACCACCGCGACGCACACCTGCAATAACACCGAAGAGGATACCGAGGATTGCCTCGATCAACAGGGCGTAGATGGCAAGTCGGATGGTGATCGGGAATGCGGTTGCCAGCACCGTCGTTACCGGTTGCTGGGAGAAGGTCTGCCCAAAGTCAAGGGTGAAGATGCCCTTGAGGTAGAGCAGGTACTGCAGCCAGAAAGGCTTATCAAGGTTGTACTCTTCGCGGATTCGAGCTGCCGCAGCCTCGGTTAAGCCCTTATCGCCTCCGAGGGCCGCGACGGGATCACCTGGCATCAGGTGGACCATCGCAAAGATCAGGAACGTTGCTCCAAAGAAGACCGGGATGGTCTGCAGGAGACGTCGTCCGATGTATCGCAGCATGGACAGGTCCTTTATTACATGTGTTTACGAAGAATTTCCGTAAACGTATCGGGGTTCATCATCATGAACGGGGTTTTCACATACGCCTGTAGCTACAAACGGATCAGTGAGATACCGCAAGAGATACACACAAACGCACGCGCACTATCGCTCATAGTAATGCAAAGAAGTGGTAAATGGTCAATCGTGTGTCTTTAATTACGCAGAGAAGGCGCTGCGAAATTACCCTTTGAGAATATTTCAAAAGAGGTAAATTCAATGCGTGTGGGGTGGAAGTCCACAGACTTCCACCCCACACCTCATCCGCTCAAGTATTTAGCGGGGAAGAACTATTTTCAGTTCTTGGTAATCGCGAAGTATTGCACATTCGAGTTCCAGGTGAACTGAACGTTACTCACCTTGGTGGACCATGCACCGTTGGTGTTGGCGTACCAGGTCGGGATGACCGGCATGTCCTCGAAGAGCAGCTCTTCGGCCTTGTACTGAAGGTCGAGCGCCTCAGTACTCGAAGCGGACAGCGAGTCGCTCAGGTACTTGTCAAACTGACTGCTCTTCCAACCGGAGTAGTTGGAGGAAGCGTTCGACGAGTAGGTCGGGAAGAGGAAGTTGTAGAGCGAGGGGTAGTCACCCTGCCAACCCTGACGGAAAGCGCCCTTGGTGGTGCCGGCCTTCATATCGCCAAGCAGCGACTTGAAGTCTGCGTAGGCATCGCCTTCAGCCTCGATACCCAAGGTGTTCTTGATGGAGTTGCAGGTTGCGTCAACCCACTGCTGGTGGCCACCATCAGAGTTGTAGGAGAGGAGGAACTTGCCGCTCCACGGAGAGATCGCGTTAGCCTGCTCCCACAGCTCCTTAGCCTTGGTGGGGTTGTACTCCAGAACCTCAGAGCCCTTCAGGCCTTCCTTATACCCGTCAATTGCGGGGGAAGTGAAGTCCTTGGCGGGGGTACGGGTGCCAGAGAAGACCGTCTTGACAATCGAGTCACGATCGATAGACATTGAGATGGCCTTGCGACGCAGCTTGCCTTCTTCACCAGAGAAGTGCTCCAAGCGCTCAGGAATAGTGATGTACTGAATGACAGCCGCGGGCTGGTTAGCAGTACGCCCGGACAGTTCCTGCTGGTAGCTGGAGAAGACCGAAGAAGGAACACCATCGAGAACGTCGAGCTCGTTGGAGCTCAGGTCAGCGTAAGCGGAATCGAGGGACTGGTAGAAGACGATGCGGATGCCATTATTCTTCGCGGCACGGGGACCAGAGTAGTTGGGGTTCACGGCCAGATCGATCTGCTTGGAGTGCTGCCAAGCATTCTCATCCTTGGGCATGTACGGGCCGTTACCCACGGGGTGCTCGCCACCCTTCTTGGGGTCTGCCAGGGTCGAGTCGGGAAGCGGAGAGTATGCGGTGTAGCCCAAGCGCTTGATGAAGTCCGACTCAGGGCCCTTCAGCTTGACGACGAAGGTGTAGTCGTCAACGATCTGCAGGCCACCTTCCATATCGCCAGCGCCGTCATCATCGGTGCCAATGACGCTAGCGAAGAAGCTTGCGGCGCCCAGGTTTTCCTTCGTGGCCATCTTCCATGCCTCAACGAAGTTCTTTGCCAGGACGGGAGTGCCGTCGGAGAACTTGCCATCGTGACGCAGCTTGATGGTCCACTCAGTGTTGTCAGCATTGGGGGTGATGGACTCCGCAGCGTCCAGCTGAGTTGAACCGTCGGCCGCGTAGTAAGCGGGGGACGAGAAGATGCTGGAGACAATGCGGCCGCCACCGGTCTCATTGGTGTTAGCCGGGATCAGCGGGTTCTGTGGCTCAGAACCGTTAACGGTAACAAAGTTGTCCGAAGAACCAGTGCTGCCAGAAGAGCATGCGGTCAGTGCCAGACCAAGGACGGCGGGCACTGCCAGCCACGACCTCTTAAGATTCATGAGATTCCTCCTGTAGGAATTCTGTTCAGTCATATGTGCTGATGTCTCGGAAGCATAGCCCACTTTTTTCCCGAAACCTTCACATGTCCATGATGTAAACATTACATTTCGGTTACGATTACAAAGATTTGGTAAAGAGATATCTGTAACAAGCTCTCAAATTTGTCAACCTATGCCACAAATCACATCGTGGCAGATTTTGCTTCCTCGTCAACCATTCATACCCGGTCCGATCAGGCTTATTGCCTTGTCAACAGCCCCATAAAAGGCGCGAAATTCAAGCTAAAGATACGAACTAAGCACTGCCGATATGAAGCGAAACAGACTAATCTAAACAATGCAGGACTCGCCGCCTCGAGGACTGAAGCCGGATATTTGGCTAGCTTCAGCGATCCAAATATCCGGTTAGACGTTGCGGGTCGGGCGGTTGTGGCACCAGAGCCGCAACCGCTCGACCTAGCCTAAATCCATCCTCACCGTACAAACGAGGTATTTGGTCGGGGATTTTTTCCAGTTCTCCCAAGGAAATTGGATCAAGAGTGCCGTGTGCCATCAGCTGTTCGAACTGTGACAGCGAGCGAATTGCAATCAGCGCGACATTCTTCGGGAACTCGCGTGCGAACTCCGCATAGATTTCCGGATCATGCTGACCATCATCACCGACCAAGATCCACTGAATATTTGGGAATGTACGCACAAGGCGTCGCAATTCGCGCTTCTTATGTTCAACACCCGAGCGGAACCACCCTGTATTCGACGGCCCGAAATCCGTCATCAAAAAGGCACCCATAGGAAAGTCTGTTCGGCGCAAGAATTCGCGTAAGCCGGGTACCAGGTTCCACGGGCCAGTCGACAGATACATCACCGGCAAGGCATTCGCATGCCTTCCATGCGCGGCCGAAGACAACTCCTTGCGTTCAGTCTGCTTCTCCTGAACCGAAGGATAGAGGTTGAAACGTGCCACTCGACGCAAGAATCCTGCCATCCCTGGCACGGCCTCGCGATCGGAAACTCTCTCCATCAGCGCATGCTTTGCCGCGGTTAACAAACGCGGAATCATCGAGACAATAATCGTGTCATCAATATCTGAAACAACACCGTAGCGTTCATCGTCACCGATCACTCGTAGCGGGATATCAACAGATTTTGCCGCACGGATACGACCAAGAACACGGCCTTCTTCTGCCCTACCCACCCGTAAAAGAGACTCTCCAGCAGCGCTAGCCCCTTCAACATCAGAAGAGGGATACAGGCGATCTCCTTCGCGAACACCCATTCGCTGAACATCCACGGCGTTCAGAGGCTGAATCGAGGCGACCTGCCACCCCGGTTCCAAACCGTGTCCTTCAAGCTCAATATCGACGTATCCACCACCATCGGTGAATACGACCTTCTGGGCTTGACCACAGGTCACGAGAACTGGTTGAAAAGGAACCTGAGCATCAAAAAACTGACGCCATCCTCGCCGCTGGGTCAACCACGAGCGCTCCCCCACTCGATCTTCCATGACGACGCGAGCCAGAACGCGCGCACGAGTTTGCGAGGCATAGCCTCCAAAGCCGACAACACCCGGGTAGAAGCCCGCCCATCCCAGCACTCGGGCAAGCCCCGTCGACGTGGCCTCGTCAAGGCGAGAGGCAACGGAAAGCGCAAGGGAGGGAAGGTTCTTTCGGGCGAACACCAATTTCAGTCCTCATTCAGAAGATCGCGCTGATACTGCGCTTCTTCCACAGCAGACTCCTCCAAAGAACGCTTCAGGGGAGGAAGACCGATGAGCATGATCAGAACCATGACCCACGCAAAGATTGCAATCATCACGTAGGCACCGCCCGAACCGTAACGGTCAACGGCGGGACCCGAGGCAGAAGATCCCAGCGAAACGCCCAGATTAATGGCGGTACTCAACCATGCCAGGCCTTCAGTCTGACGATGCCTGGGAACAGATTTCGTGACCATCATGTTGACGTTCGTCATGGTGGGGGCACAGGCAATGCCACTGATCAACATGATGACGGCCAGGGCGATGATCGTATGCGCCAGCAGGTAGGCAGTCATACCAATTGCCAAGGCGACAACGCCGATTGCAAAGAGCTGCCACAGGGGACGTCGCCAGCTCCGCGCACCGTAGATCAGTGCGGAGATAAATGAGCCAAGCGAGAACATTGCAAGGAGAACACCCGAAAGAGCGGGAACCCCAAGTTCCTTGGTGAAAGCAACAACAGCAATGTCATTCGCACCGAATTGTGCGCCCATTCCCATGTAAGTCAGCATGAGGACGATCATCGCGGGAAGAAGAAGCAAGGATCGTTCACGTGCGGGTGCCGAGGCAGCCGCGCCCTTAGCATCCGCGGCTGCGTCCTTCGAACCCTCAGTTTCGTCACTAGCTGCCCTCGCGCCGCGACCAGCCTTCCCCAATGGAATGGGTTCCGAAGAACGCTGGGACAAGAAGAGCACGGCGCCGACAGACAGGAAAACAATGGAGACCGCGACACCGGTAGTCGGATGCAGAACCGTTCCCAAAACCGTTGCAACGACAGGTCCAACGATGTAGACGAATTCGTCGACAGCGGCCTCGAGAGCAAATGCACTATTGAGCTGTGACACAGTGTCGGTGGTGCGGATCCACCGAGCTCGGACCAATGCACCGGGAGACCCCCAGGTCGCACCAGCAATTCCAGCTGAGACGAACAGGATCGACGGCGAGGCCATCTGAAGAGTCGCCACGAACAACACGATGGTTGCAACTGCCGACACCGCAAAAACCGGCCCCATGACTTTGAGCTGTCCATAACGGTCAACAAAGCGTGCCCACATCGGCGCAGTTACTGCCAAAGCGATGATATTAATTGCCGACACCGCACCCGCAAGGGTGTAGTTTCCATAAGCCGCCTGAATCGACAAGATGATCGAGATCGGCATGATGGACATGGGTAGGCGCAAAATAAAACCGGCGGCTGAAAAACGCCATGCCCGGTTCAGACGAAGAATTTCCCCATAGGTCGACAGCACTGTGCCAGTTTATGCGTTCTTAGGCGCCTTTGGCACTCCCCACGCTTATGGTGCCGCGCACCCCGTAAAAGTGGGTCAGTTCGTCACTTCAATCTTTCCGTGAGCTCCGGCCTCGGCAAGGCTCATGATGTGATTAACGAAGGTGTAGG
>JBHRQN010000030.1:0-21863 GCA_042645485.1 Pauljensenia sp. | reverse complement strand
GCCCGCGCATCCAGTGTCAGGGAGTTGCGAAATTCCTGCGGATCGTCATGCTTGGAAGGATTAAAAACCACCCAGGGGCGAATGTTTTCGGCGATGCTCGGGGGCAGTGAAATTGCCGAACGATGCGCGCGACGTGACCGTGACTGAATGAAGTACTTAGCACCTGCTGTAACGCCTGCTCCGGCAATTCCAGCGAGCGCGATCAGGTATGGTGACGGTGCACGAAACTTTCGCATACTCAAAGTGTAAAGGGCACTGAGCTCACAGCACAGACATTTGTCGGCACTGACATGCTTCAGTGAACTAAGATGGCCCCATGATTGATGTGCGTTCACTGCGTGAAAACCCTGAGCCCGCACGCGCCTCACAGCGCGCTCGCGGAGCTGATCCCGCCCTTGTTGACCAGATTCTTGAAGCCGACGTTGCCCGTCGCGAGGCCCTCCAGAACTTCGAGGCCCTTCGCGCGACGCAAAAAGAGGTGTCCAAGTCCGTGGGTCGCGCATCCAAGGAAGAACGCCCCGCCATTCTTGCGCAGGCAAAGGAACTCGCTGAGGAAGTGAAGGCAGCCGAGGCCGCCGCGAACGCTGCCGATGCCGAGGCCGATCGCCTGGCCCGCCTGCTCCCGAACCTGGTCCTCGACGGAGTCCCCGTTGGCGGCGAGGATGACTACGTTGTCCTGCGCCACGCAGGTCCGGAGCGTCGTGACTTTGCAGCCGAAGGCTTTGAGCCCCAGGACCACTTGGCACTGGGCGAAGGCCTTGACGCGATTGATACCAAGCGCGGCGCGAAGGTTTCTGGCGCACGCTTCTACTACCTCAAGGGAATTGGTGCCCGCCTCGAACTGGCTCTGATGACCATGGCCATGGATCAGGCACTTGCCAACGGCTTCGTGCCCATGATGACTCCGACCCTTGTGACCCCGCAGGTCATGGGCGGTACCGGCTTCCTCAACGAGCACTCCGAAGAGATTTACTACCTGCCCGCTGATGACCTGTACCTCACGGGTACCTCTGAGGTTGCGCTCGCCGGTTACCACGCCGATGAGATCCTTGATCTGTCGGATGGCCCCAAGCGCTACATGGGTTGGTCGACCTGCTACCGTCGTGAAGCCGGTTCAGCCGGTAAGGATACTCGCGGCATCATCCGCGTCCACCAGTTCAACAAGGCTGAGATGTTCTCTTACTGCCGTCCCGAGGATGCAGAAGAAGAGCACGCACGCTTCCTGGCTTGGGAAGAAGAGATGCTGGCCAAGGTTGAGCTGCCCTACCGCGTGATTGATACGGCTGCCGGTGACCTGGGTACTTCTGCCGCTCGTAAGTTTGATTGCGAGGCCTGGCTGCCCACTCAGGAACGCTACATGGAGGTCACCTCGACCTCGAATTGCACGACCTTCCAGGCACGTCGACTGGGTATCCGTGAGCGTCGCGAAGATGGCATGACCGCTGTCGCAACCCTCAATGGCACCCTTGCTACGACTCGTTGGTTGGTTGCAATTCTCGAGAACCACCAGCGCTCTGATGGCTCAATCTACGTTCCCGAAGCAATGCGCCCCTACCTGGGTGGCCTCGAGGTTCTTGAGCCCGTCGCTGCAAAGTAACGAGACTGCGTGACCAGCTACTTAACGGCGCCGCTCAGCGGTGAAGCTCCTCGTCCTTTCGAGGAGCTGGTGGGGGAGGCGCTTAATGCGCTTCCTTCCACTTTCCCACGTGATATCACGCAGGTGATGGTCGCCTTGGACATCGATGGGACGATTTTGAGTCCCAGCGGTGCCAGCGCGCAGGTCGTTGAAGCGATTGCGGCGCTGAGTCGCGCCGGTGCGCAGGTCGTTATCGCGACAGGCCGCTCAATGGGCGCGGTCCTGCCTGTTCTCCCGTTACTGGGTTTCCGCCGCGGGTGGATCGTCGCGTCGAATGGTGCAGTTCTTGCTCGCGTTCACGAGGCCGGCTACGAGATTGTGCATCGTCACGAGTTTTCCCCCGCCGAGGTCATTGACGAGGCGTTGAAGACTCTTCCGCAGGCACGTTTTGCGGTTGAGGACCGACAGTTGCGCCTGGTTTCAACCGGCTTCCCCGAAGGGGAAATCGTTGAGGACACCAAGTTGGTGAGCGTTGATGAACTCAAAGCGATGCGCACGCCGAAGCTTGTCATTCGCGAACCTGCGCTGGACCGTGATGCTTTCGAAAGCATCTTGTGTGCCCTGCCCTTTGCGAAGACTCACGAGGTTTTCGTCGGCTGGACCTCGTGGGCTGATATCAGTTCACTCGGGGTGACGAAAGCCAGCGGTCTTGATGAACTCCGACGGGATCTTTCGCTTCCCATTGAAGGAACGGTCGCCATTGGCGATGGCACAAATGACATTGCCATGATTCAGTGGGCAGCTTTTGGGGTTGCCATGGGCGGTGCCACAGACGAAGTTCGCATTCACAGTGATTTTGTTGCGGCAGCGGTCGAAAACGACGGCGCCGCCGTCGTCATGTACGCGATCATGCGTCGCTGCGGGGTCGCGATTCACTGAGCCAGCTGCCCATGATCGCGAAGGCGCGGTCGAGGTCCCCGACCTGACAGTGCTGCGCCATGTCCGGATCCGTCGCCTTGTGGAAAGCGCGCACGTCCAGCGAAGCCGCGCCCGCAAGAATGCGGCGCACATCGGACAGGCGCTCAAAGGGGACGTACTGGTCCGCGTCGCCCGCCATCACCAGGCAGGGCTGGCGGATCATGCCCGCAAGGGGCTCCATCGTGTACGCCCCCAGTGCCCGCAGGACGTCGCTCGGCTTATCCAGTCCCGTCAGGTGGCGCGCCTGCTGCAGTTTCCACGCAAGGTCCGCGCTCGCGTGGGCTGCGACGGACATGGTCGCGTCGAAGAGCCATGCGGGACGGGCGCGCTCGACAATCGAGGCCGCGAGCGGGCGGATGGACGCGGGCAGGGGTAGTGTCAGCCCGTCCAGTAGCTGGTACATCATGTCGAAGGCGATGACGTGGCTGATGCGCGGCACGTGGGCGGCGGCCCGCATAACGAGGTAGCCGCCGAAGGAGAGGCCGAGGGCGGCCGCGCCGTCGAGGTCGAAGTAGTCCAGGACGGCGGTCGTTGGGAGTTCCCAACGCGGCTCCAGAGGCATGCCCTCCAGGGCGGTATGTCCCTGTCCGGGTCCGTCGAAGGTAATGATGTCGAAGGGGCGGCAGGGGAAGTATTCGGCGAACCCCATGATCTCCTCCGCGTATCCGTCGAAGCCGTTCATCATGACGAGGGTGGAAGGCGCGTCGGGGAAGCGGGCACGATCGTCAGGATCAGCCTGCCAGTGGATCGCCGTCAGTGAGCCATCTTTGTAGGGGACTGTGTGTCGGCGCATCGCCAGGTGAGTGTGAGAGGCATCGAAGTTACGCGATGCCGCGTCGATGAAGTGCCGCTTTCGTTGGTCGTGCTCGGGCAGGTAGAAGGCGGCCAGAAAGTAGAGGCGCCACGCGGCATCCGCATCCCCCTCGGCATCGAAGCGAGCCGCCATGCGTTGGGCGAACTGCGTGATCTGGGAAGCGGAACGGAGGCGGGCAAGGGTGCTCGTCGTCAACCGATCCATTCCAGGCCGGTCCAGAATCGGTCCGATGTAACGGTTCAGCTGCAGGTCAAATTGGCGGTTGCCGGTGTATTCGGTGAACATGCATCGACTGTATCGCCTGTCTACGTGCGGTAGACCGCACAATAACGAACGGAATGTTAGATACCGGACGGAGCGACCGTTATGCGTAGGATAAGCCCATCGATAGTGGAAAAATGATCGGAGAGACATGTTCCTGCGTAGCGCAGATAAGAACGGGCGCGAAGCCGAGAAAAATCTCGACCTGCGAATCCGGAAGACGCGTCGGGCGATCCGCTCGGGCCTCCTCAAGGCGTGCCAGGCCAAGCCATATGCTCACGTCAGTGTCACCGACATCTGCGCCGCGTCGATGGTGTCGCGCACGACTTTTTACGACCACTACACCGACAAGGAGGCGCTGCTTGCCGAGGTCGTCTCTTTCCTTCTTGATGAGATCACCCCGGCGCTCGAAGGCCTGTGGTTCGGCCAGAAGGGTGACGCCCGAGCCGTGGCTCGGCGCCTCGCCGATGTGTACGCGCGCAACGGCAATGCCCTGAAGACTCTGCTGGCCATCCGAGTCGGGGGAGACGGCGACCTACACGAGCAGCTGTATCGCACGTGCTGTTCGGTATTTACCGATTGGGCGCGTGGCCGCGTGGACGACGAGGTGCTGTCGCTTGCTGCGGACGTGTATGCCTCCGTGGTGCTCACCTTCATCGAGCGCAGCGCCACAAAGCCGTTGACGGACAAGGAGTTGGCAGCGATCGATCACGCCCGGGAGCTCTTCATCGAGGGCTTCGGTGCTCGGTAGGTCAGCGGTAGATGCGTGACCGGTGATCGATATCGATGGCGAGGATCACTAACTCATCATCTTCGATGGAGGCTATGATCCGATAGCTGCCGACACGGTATCGCCAAAATCCTGCGAGGTTACCGGTCAGTCCCTTCCCTCGCGAGCGGGGATCCTCGCTGCTCGCAGTCTCACGGAGGTAGTTGATGATGCGTCTCGCGGTCGGCTTATCGAGCTTGCTGAGCTGTTTCAGTGCGCGCGGTGACAGCTCAGCCCTCCAGGCCAAGGGTCTTCACCGCCTCGTCAAGGCTCACCGATGCTGCGCGTCCACTGCGGATGTCCTCTAGCTCTGCCTGCAGTGAGTAGGCCAGCTCAATCTCCTCGAGCGCTGACTCGATGGCGCGATTCATGTAGAACGACTTCGTTCGTCCCGTCCGCTCAGCAAGGGCTGTGAGTCGGGCGTCGATTTCGGGATCGAGCTTGACGGAGCGTGCAACCCGTGCAGTAGACATATGTCCTCCTCAAAAGTGACTACGCGTAGTCTACTCTCCCGAGGTGTCAGTTGGAAAGGCTAGTTGGAGAGAAAGATGGGCGTGCGCCTCGTCTCGCTCTTTGCCCACAGTGGCCTGTTCAAGACCCCGGGGCGCTGCCCGCTGACGAGGCACGTGCTGGGGTGGGTGGACCGGCTCGCCTAGCCCCCACCTCGTCGATTGAGCAAAAACCGCTACGATAGCCCCATGGGAAAAGCCTCACGTCGTAAAAAAGTAGCAGTCAACGCAGATCGCCCGGCATACCGCCCCCCGATCCCCTTCGTGGAACGTCCTTTTGAAGGACTTCCCAACGAGGTCGAACTGGTCGCAATGCGCGAAATCATCCCTTGCGCAGTGCTGAGCGGACGCACCACCGAAGAACACGGCGGTGCAGACTTCGACATCGTTACCCTGCTGCCCGATGGCCATCCCGCAATGATTCGTCCCGATGGACGTATCCTTGTTGGCCTGCAGACTCGTTCGAACTCGGGCGATCTCTCACACGACGTTGCGGCAGCTCTTCTTGCTGCTCTTCAAGCACAGTCCGACGGTGTTGACGGCGTCATCGATATTGATGTGCGCGAACCCTCCCCTCGCCTTCAGGACATTGTTGATCCGAAGGCATTTGGCGATATGGAGATCGCCGTCGATTTCGGTTATTGGTTCGACCCGAATCAGGAACTCACCCCCGAAATGCGCGATGCTCTTGAGCAAAACCGCGCCGACGTTGTTCCTACCGCTGCAGTGCCCGGTACAGAAGGCATGTACTGGTGCGAAATGAACCGCAACTTCGTTCGTTACGTATCTGCCGCCCCTGAGCACAAGCTTTTTGATGCGCTTGCTCGCCTGCAGGCAGCTGGAAATGCTCGATTGGGAGAAGGCTCCCGTTTTGTCGGTGCATTCCGCGCATGCGGTCTGGCAATTCCGGTTTTCGAGCTCGCTGAGGGCGCTTCTGCAGAAGATGTTGCCGCCGATGCAAAGGCTCTTGTCAAGAACGTTGAGAAGGCACTGAAGGAAACCACCCCGCTGAGTGCAGACGAACGTCGCGCACGCCAGGGCCTCGTTTCCCGCCAGGTCACGATTCGCTAAGTAGAGGCGGCACCTGAGCGGGATAGACTAACAGAGTGACTCCCGTTCAATCCGTCGAACCCTCACCTTCCCAGAAGGTCGCTGCGATCATCTGTGCCCACAACGTGGGTCGGCAGATCGCCTCAACAGTTCGTGCATGCCGTGCAATCCCGGGCGTTGACCTGCTGATCGTTATTGACGACGGCTCGGACGATGACACCGGGAAGTATGCGCGCGCAGCCGGTGCGGTTGTCGTTCGCCATTCCGTTCCCCGAGGCCGGGCCTCGGCGCACGAAACGGGAGTGAAAGTCGCAGCAATGCGCGATCGCGTGGACGCCCCCGGACGCCACATCCTCTTCCTCTCGGGAGACTTGGGGGAGAGTACCGTCGATGCCGCCTTCCTTGTTGAGGCGATTTCCAGTGGGCGCGCAGATCTGGCCTGTGGCGTGCCCGCGGACTTGAGCGCATCCGATGGGAAATCACGGAAGGGAACTTCCGCTCAGCGCCTGGCCCACAATACGATCCGTCGCCAGACCGGTTGGGATTGTCAGGCGCCGCTTTCCCCAGAAATGTGCCTGACTCGCGAGGCTCTGAATTGCATCATGCCTTTCGCAAATGGATACGGCCTGGAGCTGGACCTGAAGGTACGACTGCTTTCTGAAGGAATGACAGCCATTGAACTGCCCTGCGCTTTCGAGCATACGGGCGATGATCACAGTCTGGTTGAGCTCAACCCCACGACAGGTTTCGCCGATGTGTCGTGGACGTCAGCAATGCTGGCCTTACGCAAAGTGCGCCTGCGCCGTCGCTTCCGAACCCCTGTCTCTCTTCAACGCCTGGGTGCCCCCTACCCTGATCCCGAGCACCCTCCCGTATCCCAATCACCCGCAGGAGAAACCAGTTAATGTCTGAAAAAGGTACCCGTTTGCGTACATCCCGCGCGCTAGCGGCCTATCTTCCCGCTGCACTTTCCGTTGTCCTGGGCGCCTGTCTGTACATCACCTTCTCGGTGGGCCAGTGGCGTTCGCTGACCGTCCCTTCGTGGGATCTGGCTATTTTCACCGAGGCAGCGAAGTCGTATTCCCACTTCTCCGCGCCGATCGTGCCCGTTAAGGGGCCGGGTTACAACCTTCTGGGTGATCACTTCCACCCCATTTTGGTTCTTCTGGGGCTGGTCTATCGCTTCTTCCCCTCGGGACTGACCCTGCTGGTCGTCCAAGATCTTCTCATTGCTGTTTCTGCGTGGCCGCTGGTTCGCCTCGCCAGCAAGCAGGCCGGGTGGCTTCTTGGAACATTCGTTGGGATTGGGTATGTCACCGCATGGGGATTCCAGGGTGCCGTTGCCTCGCAGTTCCATGAAATTGCCTTTGCTGTTCCCCTTCTTGCGTGGGCCTCTGCCGCATTCGTCGAGGGTCGCTGGGTTGCCGTGATGGCATGGTCGGCGCCTTTGGTCTTGGTGAAGGAAGACCTTGGGCTCACCGTCATGATGATCGGCCTCGTTTTGGCGTGGCGAGGCCGAGAGAATGAAAAGTCCTTCACCTACCCCTTGTTCTTTGCGGTCTTTGGACTTCTTGCCTTCTTCGTAACCGTCAAGCTGCTTTTGCCCGCCTTCAACGCCTCGGGTACGTGGGCCTACAGCTTGGATGGAAGCAGCAATCGCGGGGGCGTCACTTTGATTGAGCGCGCGCTGTGGCCTGCCCAAAAGTACGGCGTGATTGCCATGGTGATTTTAGGGGCCGGCATCATTGGTATGGCATCCCCCTGGTTCTGGGTCATCATGCCAACAATTGCCTGGCGTTTCTTGGGTTCCGTTGACTACTACTGGGATTGGAAGCACTGGCATTACAACGCGATTTTGATCCCGATCCTCTTGGGTGCCTTGCTGGATGTGCATCGTCGGTGGTCTTCGCAGGAGGATTCTTCGATTTCCCGAGGCTGGGGCTGGGTGACCAGCACGCAGCGTCCCTTGGTGGCGACAATTGCATTGGCACTGCCTTGCGCTGCGGCCTTTGTGACCGCTCCGCAGCTCCCGATGTGGCAGATGACGAATCCGGGTTTCGGAACTCTGAGTCCTCGAATGACTCAGGCTCAAGAAATTAATGAGCTCATCCCCGAGAATTCGAAGGTTGAAACTGATCTCACCCTGCTGGCCTACTTGGTTCCACGCCACGAGGTGTATTGGGTGGGGTCCGCTAAGAATGTTGACGTCGACTACGTCGTTGTCGACCAACGAGGTGCTGCCTGGGGAGATAAGAAGAATGTCGATGCCGTGGCCTACGCTCAGGGTGCGCATCCGGGGCATAGCTTCGAATTGGTTTATGACCAGGGCGGTTTCCAGGTCGCTAAACGCATCAGCTGATGCACTTTACTGGAATTGATTGAACCTCATATCGGTCAAGACGGACGGTGCCCCCGCGAGAAAACGCGGGGGCACGACGTATGAGAGTGATACCTCAGTGTGCGCGGCGCAGCCTCATGGAGTTGAGGACAACACACACCGAGGACATGGCCATTGCAGCCGAAGCAAGCATTGGGTTGAGAAGCCCGAAGATCGCGAGCGGAATCATGATGACGTTGTAGAAGAACGCCCAGAACAGGTTTTCTTTAATGACCTTCAGGGTCGCACGCGAAATACGAATTGCCGCGGCAGCCATCGTCGGGTCTGAACTCACCAGCGTCATATCAGCGACAGCGATTGCACTATCCGCACCCGAACCCATGGCAATACCCAAGCCCTGAGTCGAGGCTTGTGCCAGAGCAGCCGCGTCATTAACGCCGTCACCCACCATGGCTACCTGGTGGCCTTCTTCTTGAAGGCGCATCACCGCATCGCGCTTGTCTTGGGGAAGGACTCCTGCGATGACCGAGTCGATACCGACCTGCGAGGCAACAAAGCGCGCTGCAGATTCATGGTCGCCAGTGAGCAGAGTGGGAGTGATTCCCAAGGCCTTGAGCTGGGCAATCGCATCCTTTGATGACTCTTTCACCGTGTCACGCACAACGAAGGCACCCAGAAGCACGCCATCGAGGTGTTCGGGAAGTTCACGTGTCTGCGGCGTGAGTGTCGCTGTGGGCGCTTGGGCGGAAGCAAGTCGGCGTGAACGCACCTGAGGTTCATAACCCGCTGCCTTCACAACCTCTTCAAGCTGGGCATCGCTGTAATCATGTTTGAGGGTAATTCGCGCACTCTCAGTTGCCAGGTTAACTTGCGCATGAACGCCATCGAGCTTGCCCAACTTGCGCTCAACTCTGCGAACGCAGGAAGCGCAGGTCATGCCGCCCACGGCCATATCAACGATGATTCCGCCATCCTCGTCCTCTTGCGTGGGTGTCGAAGCCTGCGTCGAGTCCGTATCACCGGCGGAGGAAGTTTCCTGCCAGCCCTCAACGCGCGCGCTGGCCACAACAGTCGCTCCCGTGGCCTCGGCCTCGGAAATGGCGGAAAGCGCAGACTGAGGAAGGGAAATGCCCAGATCGCGCAGCCAGCTCACGCGGCCGGCCAGAAGGAGTGCGCCGTCTTCGGCAAGCGCCGAAACCCCAAGTCCGGGGTGGTTGCGCAGCTCGCGAACCGGGTGCGAGGGAAGCTCGCGCTCGCGGGCAGCCGCAGTGAGCGCGCGGGCAATCGGGTGCTCCGAGGCCGATTCCAGCGAGGCGGTCACGCTCAGCGCATCCTCGCTGGACTGGGAATCGGGAGAATTCGCGCTTCCATCGGGAAGGATGACGGACTCCAATGACATAGCACCCTTGGTCAAAG
Source organism: Pauljensenia sp. (assembly GCA_042645485.1). GTDB lineage: Bacteria > Actinomycetota > Actinomycetes > Actinomycetales > Actinomycetaceae > Pauljensenia. The sequence goes on along the minus strand of JBHRQN010000030.1, from coordinate 12,152 downwards.
TGCCGGTCTTATCAAGGAGGATCGTGTCGATACTGCGCGTGCGCTCAAGAACCTCAGCGGAAGAAATGAGGATACCCATCTGCGCGGCCTTGCCCGAACCCACAAGAAGGGCGGTTGGCGTAGCCAGACCAAGAGCGCAGGGGCAGGCAACAACCAACACTGCAACGGCCGCCGTGATTGCGCTTTGAACGCCAGCTCCCGCAATGAGCCATCCCGCCAAAGTCAGAAGGGAAAGCACAATGATCGTCGGAACGAAGACCGAAGAGATACGGTCCGCAAGACGTTGGACCGGAGCCTTCGTTGCCTGGGCCTCGGTGATCATCTGGCCGATGTGAGCCAGCTGGGTTTCGGAGCCAACGGCGGTTGCACGGACGATTAACGCTCCCGAGGTGTTGAGAGTGCCACCCGTGACCGCGCTGCCGGGGGATACTTCACGGGGAAGAGATTCGCCCGTCATCAGTGAAGTATCCAAGGCGCTGGAGCCCTCTTCAACGATGCCATCGGTTGCAACCTTGTCGCCGGGACGAACCTGGAAGAGGTCTCCGACGCGAAGTTCAGCTGCGGGGATGGTGCGGAACTGACGATCCGTGCCGCTTCCTTCAACGAGGATTGCATCCTTCGCGCCGAGCTCAAGAAGAGAACGCAATGCATCACCGGAGTGGTAGCGCGTCCGTGCTTCCATCAGACGGCCGGCCAGAAGGAAAGTAACGATTGCGCAGGCACCCTCGAAGTAGATATCCGCGTGTGTTGCGTGGCTGCTCGCGGGGATGAGCGACATATGCATGCGCATGCCGATCATGCCTGCACCGCCAAAGAGCAGGGCATACCACGACCACAGGCTCGAGGCGATGACACCGAGAGAGACCAGGGTATCCATGGTCGAAGATCCATGGCGTCCCGCTTGGAAGGCAGCGCGATGGAAGGGCGCGGCACCCCAGATCACGACCGGTAGTGAGGCGAAAGCGACGACCCACTGCCAGCCGGGGAACTGAAGTGGAGGAACCATGGACAGTCCCAGAACGATGATGGTGAAGGGGAGGGTCACAAGGAAGCGGTTGCGTAGATCCGCGGCGCGGCGCAGCAGGCCGTCTCCCAAGTGCTCGCTCTCAGTGTCAGTTGATGTGTGGCGAGTTTCGGTAGTCATTCTGAGCGATTCTGTCGTGTGTGGTTCATGGGATATCCGGGGGCACCTGTTGGCGCCCCTGGTTGAGGAGGTCAGAAATCGCGAGCGATTCCGACCAATTCAAAGCCGGCCTCGGAAACAGCGTCACGCAGAGCGTTGTCATCGAGTTCGGTGTTGGTGACAACGGTGGCCTTGGAGGTTGCGCCGGAGTTGAGAATGACCTCGACGTTCAGGACGCCGGGGACCTCGCTCAGTTCTTCGGTGACAGATGCGACGCAGTGTCCGCAGGTCATTCCGTTGATGGAGAGTTCGACGGTGCGATCAATTTCCTGTGCCATGATGGCGCCTTTCTTTGGTGGTGGAAAAAATGGAGAGACGTATGTGTGCGCTTAGGACTTCACCAGTCGCGCGATTGCCTTTGTGGCTTCTTGGATCTTTTCGCGTCCTTCTTCTTCGCTGTGTTGAGCGGCGTGAAGAACGCAGTGATTCATGTGGTCTTCAAGGAGGCCTAATGCGACGGAGTCCAGAGCGGACTGCACTGCAGAGATTTGAGTGAGGACATCAATGCAATAGGTGTCCTCTGCAACCATGCGTTGCAACCCCCTCAGCTGGCCTTCAATTCTGCGAAGGCGCTTGAGGTAGTGCTCGGTTTCTTCGGTATATCCGTGAGTCATAGTGTTCCTCCTTGCGCTTCGAAATATACCCCCGGGGGGTATATGTGTCAATAGGAAATAAAGATGAGGAAACTCTCGTTGAGCCAATCTGGACGCAGATGCACGTCAGGGGGCTTAGGCTTGCACCAAGGGAAGGAGAGGCCATGAAACGACAACACCACCGCTCGTATTACGCACGGCGTCGTGTGCCGGGCTCTTTTACTTCCCTCTACCTGCGTGCGAAAGTGATCCCGCTTGCACCCAAACTGTTCTCTGCGCTCGCGGTTGCGGGGGCCTCGACACTGGGATTTCTTCCAGCGGATATTCGCTCGCGTCTGCGGATGGAGTCAGATCGTCTGGGTGAACAGGTATCAGAACAATCCCAATCGATCTTCTTCCGGGACCCCGGATTGGACACCCTTTTCGTACGTGTTCTCTGTGGTATCGCTGGCAGTGCCGGGAAAATCGTCCACGCAGCAGCGGCACTGGACTCTGTCATTGGACTGGATCGCACAGGCAAACTTCAACGCTTGGCGCAGGTGACGCCTCGTGATGGCTTTGAAGCTCTGATGGCGGGAATGCTCATTGCCGGTACTTCGCTGGGGCAAATGACCGGTGGAACCGCACATGCAGATAAGTATTTTGATTCTGATGGTGGCCAGGATTTTATTGAGATTCCAGGGCGGCCGCGTTCTCAGGTCAAGCGTCTTTGGGCGCCGCGCTCGCTCCAAGATATGGCAGCGGATATCGATGACATGTACTGGGCTGGAACCTATGGGCAGTCCATCAAAATCACGCGCGTAGGCCAGGGGGAGACACGGCGTTGGCTCGTTTCGATCGCCGGAACACAGCACTTTGATACTCCATCAACTCCCAACCCGGCAGACATGGAGGCCAATATTCGAGAGGCATTGGGAATGCCCTCGTCTATGCGCGCGGGGATTATTCTGGCACTTCACCATGCGATGAGTGAAGAAGGTGTTGATCCCGAAGGCTTCGCTACGGAGCCAGTGATGCTTGCCGGTCATTCTCAGGGCGGTCTGATCGCGGTGAATTTGGGAAGCCTATCCGTGCAGGAAACAGGAATTGATGTCCGCGCAATTCTTGCCATGGGAGCTCCCGCCAGGCGAACACGAATTCGTCCAGAAGTTGTCATGGTTGATATTGCCCATGATCAGGATGTTGTTCCATCTACTGATGGAACACCGGCTCGTGCTCCCGACCATCGGATCATGGTGGGACGAAAGCTCATTCAGCCACGACTGCGTGCCCTGTACTATGCGCATTCATCATCGACATACACCGAAACGGTGGGACACCTTGAGCGTCGCAGTGCCATCACTCAGTGGGATCGGGTCGGGCAAGCGGTTCGCACGCTCCAAGCGATGCTCCCACAGGGCGATGAGCCTACCCGCGTGCGCATCTATGACGTCTGGCAAGAGCTCGATGACCCAAATTCGGGGGTTTGGTCGCGGGTGAAAGGTATCCATTCTCGGCAACTCACCAGTAATGCACAAGAGACTGATGACAATCACGATGGGGTGACGCATGGAAGCGAATAGATCACTCAAGCGGATCTTGGGAATGATGAATGGCTCTGCGCTCCAGCGCATCTCGGACGATATCCCACGGATTTCGAATCCCCTGGGCCTTGCCGCTATGGGAATCGCAACGCTTGGAGTGGGAGCTGCACTTACGCGTCTGCGGCCAAGCGATAGGGAAGGACGTTCTCAGCGCTTCGCCCGCATGATCGAGGCAAGGCTTCGCGCAACCCTAGAAAAGCAGGTTGCGCGGGGTGAATACGGCAATGTGAATTCCGCTCCATGGGATGTCGACCGCTGCGAGGTTCAGGTTAACGAAGGCTTTGGGAAACCAACCATGGTTTGCTTCACTGTAGTGATGACGGCTGGCACCGAAGAGCTAGCGGAAGACCTTCGTACGCGAGCTGCGCAGGGTTTACTTGCTGCAGCTGTAGAAGCAGCCTGGCGTAATCCCGAAATTGCACCGATTGTCATTGAAGGCAAGCTGCAAAGCGGTGATCAGGAAATCGCTGACATGCGCGCTTTGGGCTACTCTTCCCTGCAAGTACGCCCCGAAGAGCTCTTTGAACGCTTGGGGGCACCCGCATTTGATAGTGGCTGGAGGCCCGTCTAAACCAGCATTATTCTGCGCTGATCCAATCGACCATATCGGGTGCATAACCCGTGTAGGTCTCAGGAGTGAGCTCCATGAGTCGTTGCTTCTGGTCTTCGGGTAAATCCAAAGAAGATACAAACTCACGTAGACGCTGGATATCAATATCGTGTCCGCGGGTCAGTTCCTTCATGCGCTCGTAGGGGTTCTCCATGCCGTTGCGCCCCTCAAGGGAGGCAAGACGCATGACCTGCTGGATGGCCTCGGAAAGAACTTCGGGATGCTGTGCCAATTCCTCAGCCATGACCCGTGAATTCAGTTCGATTCCCTCTAAACCGCGGGTCAAATTATCGATCGCAACAAGTGAGTGCCCCAAAGCCACCCCGATATTGCGCTGAGTTGAGGAATCCGTCAGATCGCGCTGAAGCCGTGATGTCACCAAAGTTTGGGCAAGGGTTTCCAACAGCGCGCAGGAAATCTCGAAATTAGCCTCGGCATTCTCAAAACGAATGGGGTTGACCTTATGCGGCATCGTCGAAGAGCCGGTCGACCCTTGTGCACCAAGCTTTTGGTGGAAATAACCCAAAGAAATGTAGGTCCAGCAATCCGTCGAAAGATTATGAGCAATGCGTCCGAAGCGCGAAATATCGCTGTAGAGCTCACTTTGCCAGTCATGAGACTCAATCTGAGTCGTCAGCGGGTTCCACGTCAGACCGAGGCGCTCCACAAAATCTTTCGTGAGAAGCGGCCAGGGAACTTGGGGTAGTGCGATGCGGTGAGCGGCCCAAGTTCCAGTGGCTCCATTCATTTTGCCCAAGTATTCCGCGTCTTCAATTCGCGAGAGCTGGCGAGAGAGGCGATAGGCGAAAACTGCCAATTCCTTACCCATCGTGACCGGAGTTGCCGGTTGGCCGTGGGTGCGCGCAAGCATGGGAACAGCCGCGCCATTTTGAGCCAATTCAAGAAGTCGCGAGTACAGCGCCTGTGCACGAGGCAACCACACTTGGCGAACGGCAGCTTGAACATTGAGCGCATAGGAGAGGTTATTGATGTCCTCTGAGGTCGCAAAAATGTGGACGAGTGGACGAAGCGAGGGAAGCACTGTGTCAGGACCGAGAGCATCGCGCGCTGCCTCAAGGCGATGATCAATGTAGTACTCGACTGCCTTCACGTCGTGGCGGGTTTCGGCTTCGATCTTGGCGAGTTCGGCAATGGAATCTGCGTTGAAATTTTGCGGAAGTGCACGCAGGTAGTCCAATTCGGCATCAGAGATTTCGGGTGCGTGAGCAATGATGCCCCGTCGCAGCAGCTCAATCATCCACTCAATCTCGACAAAAATTCGGGTTCGATTGAGTGCAGCCTCTGAAAGGTACTGCGTCAGTTCCTGAGTTTGAGGACGGTAGCGACCATCCAGCGGAGACAGCGCCTGGCCAGTTGCTGCTAGGTCTGCGTATCCCATTTCGGGCGAAAACATGGATTCCTGCTGCGAAGTCATGTCTTAATCATCTCAGACCGAGAGCTCGCTGCCACGGGACCACGTTTTGAAACCTTGTATTCACACACAGCCGTGACGGGTTATCGGTGTTTTCCACAGAAATTGTGACGCGTCTGAAGCGAGAAGAGCCTCTTCATACTCTGACACGTATGTGGATGTTTACGGTATGTCAGTCGCTTCAGGTAATCGCAGACAATTGTGCGGATATTGCCGCAACAATGAATGAATTTTCCCTGTCGTCATGGACTGGAAACGGAAGTGAAGCTGCGCGCGCGGAAATTGATCAAATTGCGAAGGGATCGAATTCTTGGTCCGCACTGGCATCGCAGCTGAAAGAACTTGCGCAATTAGAGATGGCAAGTCTGGAGGGACAGTCGTGAGCGATGAATCCGTGTCGTGGATGCTTGTCTCTTCTTCGCAGACGCGCATCGATACTGAGGCACTGGTGGATGATGTCCTCTCAATGAGGAAAATCAAAGATGCCTGTGATGAGCAGCTGGATATGCTCGCCGGGATGATCCAAGACTTGAGGATTCACAAGTGCGGGGAGGCGGCCGACCACTTTTACTCACTTGGCGCGCACCTCAGTGAGCGGATGGATAGTTGCGCGAAAAAGCTTGCCTATGTTGCGCGGATCCACTCAGGTGCCGAGGCCGATGTCCGAGCCTACCAGCGCACCTGTGCCCGCTTAGACGGCGGGTTGGGAGTAAATATCTGGGGCGGTGGCTTAGTGCTCTCGCAAAAGATTGGAGGTTTTGGAAAGTACCTGAATCCAAACCTTCCCTTTCTCATGGCTCCTGTTGGATTGGTTCATGGAGGGGCGATTATTGCAGCCCACGGCTATTCCTTCGTTCATCAACCAAAAGATGCAGAGCTGGGTATCCGGACCCAGTATGACGTTGGTGAAGTGGCCAGAATGCTGAGCGGCACGAATTCGCATGAGAACGCAGAAGTGACGCGCGATGCCGCTGCTCAAGCATCAACTTTCTACGCGGCCATGGGCTGGTTAATGTTTGGCCGACACAGTGGGGTGCGGGTCTCAGCCCAGACACTTCCAACCACTCCGGGCGGAGGGACTCCGTTGAGTACTCGGGTATTGGAAGGTGTTGCTGATGGCGGAAAAGTACGCACATACTGCGGGCCTTTGGGTGTTGCCCTCTATGCGGCTCATAGCGTTATTGCCTACCCCAAACATGCGCCGACGGTCCAGCAGGCAGCCTTGGGAGTCACGCAAGGGAGTAATGGCGGAGCTCCACCTCGTGTCAGCACGCCGCTTCAGGCATCGTCAGCCCTTGAAAGGATTGGAGAACTGCGCTCAAGCGCGGATGAAGGTCAGATCGAGATCCTTCAGCATGTCACTACAGACGAGCAGGGTCAGGAGCACCGTTCATGGTCCGTCATGATCCGAGGAACGCAGAAGTGGGGACCGGGTGAGGACAATCCCCAGGACATGCTGACGAACCTTCAGGCAGTTGGTCAATCTGACTCAGATCAGCTTCGTTCGGTGAAAACTGCCATGGATATGGCCGGAATCCGCAGTGATGAACCCGTTGAGTTCATTGGTCATTCGCAAGGTGGAATCATCGCTGCTCAGCTGGCTTCCGAAAGTGATATTCGCGCACGCTACAGCGTGGCCTCGGTTCTCACAGCGGGATCGCCCGTCGCAGGTTTTCACCCAGATCCTGGTGTTCCCATGCTCAATATGGAAAATACACGCGATATCGTTCCTGCCCTTGATGGTGCGGCGAATACGAATCGAGGAAATGCGCTCACCTTGCATTTTGATAGCGAACACCTGGATGTGAAGCAGGGCAGTGACAATCCCATTGCTGCACACGACATTGGAACCTACACGCAGGCGATCCGTGAATGCGAGCAGGTGAATCCGCAACAGAATCCCAATATTGGGGAAGTACTTCGTTGGGAAGAACAAAGAAGAACTCGGCTAGGTATCACCGATAGGACGCAGACGCGCTCCTATATCTTTGATACCCGCCGAGTGACGTGATGTGTGAGAGCGGGAAGGATCAGTCCTTCTTGGACGCTCCGGTCAGGCCTCCGAACAGGGAAGAGACAACGGCGGTGATAATCGCGCCGATAATTGCCGCCCCAATCCCAGAGACAGAGAAAGGAAGACCCAAAGAGTGGGCAACTCCGCTTGCCACCATGAAACCGATGCCATTAGTCACCAGAGCAAAGAGTCCGAAAGTGAGGATGTACAGGGGGAAGGCAAGGATTGAAACCAAGGGGCGCACAATCGAATTCACAATGGTGAAGACCAAGGCGATCAGGCCCAGCATGATGACTGTTTCAGTCAGGGTTGTGCCCTGTGCGATGACGATTCCAGGAACAAGTTTGGCTGAGACCCACAGTCCCAAGCCCGTTCCGATAAGACGCAGAATAAAGTTCATGCGCTTAATTATCGCTTATCGCTGAGCAAAGAACTATGCGACGATCGCCATAACAGCGCTAAACATCAAGACGCAGGCCAGATATTCGCCGATCCCAATGACCGCGGGGCGAAGCTTGATGCGTGACGAATTTTGTAATGCGGGAACAATGATCGCTCGCGCAGAAAGCAGAGTAAAAGCGATCAACGACCAGAGCGGAACCACGTGGGTCACAACGCCGACAAGGCCTGCCACGAGTGTCGCTAGGTGCCAGGCAATACTGACGACGAACATCCGTGTGTCTCCGGCGCCTCGGATTAACGATCTGACGTAGAGAGTGGCACCCAGCATATATGCCGCAATTGCCGCCGCCGCACACCAGAGTTTGAGTGGTGAGTAGTCTTCAGCAACAACCCACACTGACAGTGGATAGGTGCATGAACTGGCCAGAACGCTGGCAATGTGTGAGGGGAGTGAGCGTCGACGCTTTCTCCAGGCCTCGAATGTCGCAATTGCGCAGAAGATGGTTACGGGGATCAGGATTCGTGCGACCGGACGCGGGTGAAGAATGATGACCGGGATCCCGCATGCGGCCGCGAGTGCTGCCCAGGTCGCCATCGCCGGTAGGTAGGTCTTACGGCGTTGAGGTGCAGCCGCCATGTACAGGGTGAGTGCGTGATAGCTGCAGTAGGCCGCTGTCCACGCGGCAAGTAAAAGGAACTGAATGGGCTGAGGTTTCAGGGTGCAGATTCCGACAGCGATGGGGAGGGCAGTCATTACCCACGCGCCGTGCTCATTTGAGAGCCATCCTCGGCGAATAAGTGAGCGCATCCGTGATCCTCTTTGAGCCATGGGCAACAGTGTAGTGCCCCTATTCACTAAGGCAAACCTAAGAAAACCGCGAATTCTGTGCCGGCGCTCACCGACATCCCATTCACTGAGACGTACTTTTTCTGAAGTGGGGCAACAGCGCAATAGTTATAGGTATGTCAACAAACGATACACGCGAAGAACATGCTCCATCCTCGGTTGCTTCAAAGCCCGAGCTCTCTCAGGAAGACCGCTCTGCACGCATCGCGGTCACCGTATTCCCGCTCATTATTATCGCAGCATTCGCTCTTGGTCTGATTTTCCCGACCCAGGCAGCAAAGCTCACCTCGGGTGTGAATATTGGCCTGGGCATCATCATGTTCGGCATGGGCCTGACCCTGACCCTTCCCGACTTTGCACTTGTCGTGAAGCGTCCCCTGCCCGTCATTGTCGGTGTTATCGCACAGTATGTGATCATGCCAGGAGTTGCTTTCCTCCTGACCAAGGCGCTCAACCTCGATCCGGCAATCGCAGCCGGCGTCATCTTGGTCGGGTGCGCCCCGGGTGGAACCGCCTCGAATGTCATCTCTTACCTGGCAAAGGGCGACGTTGCGCTCTCGGTTACCATGACCTCGATCTCCACCCTTCTGGCACCCCTCATGACCCCCCTTCTCACCAAGTGGCTGGCCGGTCAGTACATGCCTGTTGATGCAAAGGCTATGGCTCTCGCGATCGTCCAGATCGTTCTGATCCCCGTCATCGCAGGCATCGTTGTCCGTATGCTTGCTGGCCGCTACGTTGAAAAGATCCTCCCGGCACTTCCCTGGATCTCTGTCCTTGGCATCTCCTACGTGCTGGCAGCAGTCGTTGGTAAGTCCGCCGACAAGATCATGGAATCCGCACTCATCGTCTTCGTCGTGGTCATCCTCCACAACCTGCTGGGCTACTTCTTCGGATACTTCGCAGGCCGTATCTCAGGCGGCGATTACCGTGCAGCTCGCACGACCGCAATTGAAGTTGGTATGCAGAACTCGGGTCTGGCAGCCGGCTTGGCAACGAAGTACTTCAGCCCCGAGGCGGCCCTTCCTGGCGCTGTCTTCTCGGTGTGGCACAACCTTTCCGGTGCACTATTGGCCATGTTCTTCCGCCGTTTCGGCAAGCAGGGCTGAACGAGCGCTGAGGAAGTACCCGCCAGCATCACAGTTCTACTTTCGCGTCGGAATGGTACCGGCCTGAAACTTGTGGGGCGACACAGCGAAGATCGCATGCGTCGCCCCATTTGTATGTCTGGCACGCTGCAGTCGGGCTTTTACACCCACCATAATTTTCGGATGCCCAGCAGTGCCGGAACACCTAAGACGTTCTTAGTTGTGGTTCCCCGAACGAGGCGTGTGTGCGCCTTCCGTGAAGGCGTCGATGGTCACCCGCGGATCAAGTGGACGGCCGGCGCGAGTCTCTGCGCGCAGGTGCGAAACAACGGCCTCGAGACTGCCGCAAGCATCGGCAACCGCCTTCTGACGCTGATAACCCACACCAATGCTGCGCATCGTTGAAATGAAATCCAACTCTTCTGCGCAATCAAGGTCCTCAGCAACAGGGCGCAGCTTTTCAATCGTTTCATCTAACAGCTCGTCGATGTGTCGCTCATTGCCGTGGATGTCTTCGATCAAAATGGCATCCATCCCGTAACGCGCCGCACGCCACTTGTTCTCAGCCAAAAACCACGGTGAGGTGGTTGGAAGTTCTTCGCCTCGATCAAGAGCGCGTGAACCATATTCAACCAAGCAGTGAATAAGCGCTGCGATCGCTCCAATTTCAGCTGCGTTGCTGGACGAATCGCAGACGCGAACTTCCAGTGTGCCAAGCCTAGGCGAGGGCCGGATATCCCAACGGATCTCATCAAAATTCGAAATGATGCCGGTGTGCATCATGTCGCGAGTGTAGTGTTCCAATTCCTCCCAGCGGGTAAACAACTGGGGGACACCCGCCGTGGGAAGCTGCTGGAAAACCATCGCGCGATTGTCGCAGTAGCCCGTGTCCGTTCCCGCCCAATAGGGTGACGAGGCCGTCAGGGCTTGGATTCGTCCGAGCTGAGTGGAGAGGAAGGCAAGAAGAGGGAGGACCTTAGCGCGCTCCTCAATTCCGACGTGAACATGCGTGCCAAAAATCAGCATTTGGCGACCCCAGAACTGGGTGCGATTGACCAATTCGGCATAGCGTTTTGAGTCTGAAACCCGCTGGTGTGCGGGGTTAGCAAATGGGTGAGACCCTGCGCTTGTGAGGTCGACGCGAAGTGCCGATGTGATCGGCTCAAGCATCTCTAAGCCCTCATTGAGATCGGCAATGGCATCGCGGACACGAGTCTGTTTGCGCGAAACTAATTCCACCGTATTGCGCAGCATTTCACCGTGAACAAGCGTATTTCCCGGATACTGGGCCGAGACCTGAGTGATGATTGCCTGCGCGCATTGGCGGAGGTCTTCAGAATCGACATCGATGAGCTGGAGTTCCCACTCAACGCCAAGTGTTGAACGTTCAGATTGTGCGAATGAGATGGCCATAGCTCCCCCTGCTCAGGCTTGTTGGTAGCGGTGGATAAAGGATGCTAATAGGTCGTGGGCGGGTTGAGTATTCGCAGCGTCGCAGCGCGCAACTACCGCGGGTTTCTCTTCTGCAGGATAGTAGGTGTCACCATAGGTCTCAATGCGTAGATGCATCCCTTCTCGCGTAATTTCCGGGTGAAATTGTGTGCCATAGATGTTCTTTCCCCAGCGGAGGATCTGGACGTGGCAGCGAGTTCCGGTCGCCAGAAGTTCGGCTCCCTGTGGAATAGATCCAATTGCATCGGCGTGGCCGGTGTAGGCGTGGAATTTTGGTGGAAGCGTGCCGGTCAGGGGGTCGGCAAGTCCGGCCTCGGTTAAAGAAATTTCGGGGGCCTGGAGATCCTCAGAGAAGCCCTCAACGATGGGTGCTCCCGAGGTTCGAGCCAGGGATTGCAAGCCAAAACAGATGCCGAAAGTCGGGAAATCGCGCTCCAGAAGGATGGATGTCAAAGCATCGATACGTTCTTCAACGCGTAGGTGCTCGGGAGTCTTTTGCTCATGCGGGTGCTCGAAACCGAAAGGAGAGCCGGTAATGATGACACCCGAATACTGGTCTAAGTCGATATCGCTGGCCGGGTGCGGTGAAGCGGCATCAACTAATGGAAGTGGGTGAAGATCGCTGTCACTGAGCTGACCGATTGCCTTCATCGACGCCAGTTCGTCTCGCGCAAGAATACCGTCTGGTCGGCACACGGCCACCAGGAAGGGTCGAGAATGAGCGGGTCGAGAAGCGTTCATAAGGTCACGCTATCAGCCGTATCAAACTGATGCGCGCGACGATGCGGAAGATGGGATTGTGTAACGGGTAGAAAAAACCCGGGTTAAAGGACAAAAAGAGTTGGTGGAGGGTTAGTCCCAGTTGTTTCGGTGGGGGCTTGTGTGGTGGAGCTCGTGCCAGGCGATGGCGTCGCCCCATCTGGGGATGACACCGGCTGCGGGGTGTGT
>JBHRQN010000029.1:0-22216 GCA_042645485.1 Pauljensenia sp. | reverse complement strand
GTGCTTCTCGGAGAACTCGGACATATCCAGCTGGATGAGAGCATCCTCGTCGCCGAAGAGGAACTCCGCGAGGGCCTTGGCCAGCTCGGTCTTACCCACGCCGGTCGGGCCGGCGAAGATGAAGGAGCCGCCGGGACGGTTCGGGTCCTTCAGGCCCGAGCGCGTACGACGGATCGACTGGGCGAGAGCCTTGACGGCCTCGTCCTGGCCGATGACGCGCTTATGCAGCTCGTCTTCCATCTTGAGCAGCTTCGCGGACTCGGTCTGGGTCAGCTTGAAGACCGGAATACCCGTCGACATCGCCAAAACCTCGGCGATATCATCCTCGCCGACCTCGGCGATCGCCTCGCGCGAGCCATCGCGCCAGCTGGATTCCTTCTGCTTGCGCTCTTCGGTCAGCTTTTGTTCCTCGTCACGAAGAGCAGCGGCCTTCTCGAAGTCCTGATCGTCGATCGCGGACTCCTTGTTGCGCTTCACTTCGGCGATCTTCTCGTCCAACTCACGCAACTCCGGCGGCGCGGTCATGCGGGAAATACGCAGGCGAGCACCGGCCTCGTCCATCAGGTCAATGGCCTTATCCGGAAGGAAACGGTCAGAGACATAGCGGTCGGCCAGCTCAGCGGCGGCCTGGATCGCGGCGTCGGTAATGATCACGCGGTGGTGGGCCTCGTAGCGATCGCGCAGGCCCTTGAGGATGCCCACGGTCTCTTCGACGCTGGGCTCGTCAACCTTCACCGGCTGGAAACGACGTTCCAGAGCCGCATCCTTTTCGATGTACTTACGGTACTCGTCGCTGGTGGTTGCGCCGATGGTCTGCAGCTCGCCGCGCGCAAGCATGGGCTTGAGCATTTGCGAGGCGTCGATGGAGCCTTCCGCGGCACCCGCACCGACCAGGGTGTGGATCTCGTCGATGAAGAGGATGATGTCGCCGCGAGTACGAATTTCCTTGAGGATCTTCTTGAGGCGCTCTTCGAAGTCACCGCGGTAGCGCGAGCCGGCGACCAGTGCGCCCATATCGAGGCTGTAGATCTGCTTGTCCTTGATGGTTTCGGGCACGTCACCGGCAACGATCGCCTGAGCGAGGCCTTCGACAACGGCAGTCTTACCGACGCCTGGCTCACCAACCAGAACCGGGTTGTTCTTCGTGCGGCGAGAGAGGATCTGCATGACGCGCTGCATTTCAGTGCGGCGACCAATCACCGGATCGAGCTTGTTTTCGCGGGCAGCCTGGGTAAGGTTGCGACCAAACTGTTCGAGAATTGCCGAGTTCGTCTGACCTGAACCAGTGGAGGAAGCGCCAACACCGACGCTTTCGCGGCCGTCGTCGCTATTGCGCTGGTAGCCGGAGAGAAGCTCGATGACGGTCTGGCGGACCTTGCCGAGGTCTGCGCCCAGCTTGATGAGGACCTGCGAGGCAACGCCTTCGCCTTCCTTGAGCAGGCCAAGGAGAAGGTGCTCAGTGCCAATGTAGTTGTGGCCAAGCTGCAGTGCCTCACGCAGGCTCAGCTCAAAGACACGCTTGGCGCGAGGGGTGAAGGGAATGTGTCCTTCGACGGGCTTTTCACCTTCACCGATAATGTCGATGACTGCTGCGCGAACCGCATCCTTATTGATGTCAAGACTTTCCAAGGCCTTCGCGGCCACGCCTTCACCCTCGGTAATCAGGCCGAGCAGAAGGTGCTCGGTACCGATGTAGTTGTGATTGAGGCTGCGCGCTTCATCTTGCGCGAGGACGACGACCCGTCGGGCTCGGTCCGTAAAGCGTTCAAACATCGTTTCTCCCTCTGGTTCAGGTCGCAGCCTCAAGCACGCGACCTGCTTTTCACTGAGTCCCACACTACGGGGTAGCGAAGCCGTGCGCGCGTTTGTTCACCAAGGGCAGATGTGATTGGTTGACGCGAGTTCCGCGAGCGCGCCTTGATGAAACAGCGCGCCTTCCCAGATTGTGCATCTGGCCTATTCTCTATACCTCGATAACCAAGGTGTAGGGGCCGTCATTCACTAGTTCTACGGACATCATTGCGCCGAAACGCCCGGTCTCGACGTGGATTCCGCGGTTACGCAGCTCCTCAACAACGGCATCGACCAAAGGCTCTGCAACGGGTCCCGGCGCTGCCTTCGACCACGAGGGACGCCGACCTTTACGCACATCTCCATAGAGCGTAAATTGCGAGACCACCAGGACACTGGCTTCCTCTGCGCGATCTTGAATAGACGTTTCGTCCTCGAAGATCCGCAATTCTGCGATCTTTCGCGCAAGAGTTTTTGCCTGATCCAGGGTGTCCTCGTGAGTGACACCGACAAGGACAAGAGCTCCCGGCCCCGGGCATTCGCCGATTACTTCACCATCAACCGATACCGAGGCGCGAGTGACGCGCTGCAAAATTCCACGCATGAGCGTGCTCCTTGGCTCCTAAGTGTTGCATCCGCTGGTCCGCCCGCCAGTTCGTCCGCAGATTATTCCGCTGATAAGTCTGTTACCGTCCGCCGATTGATTTCCCACCAAGTGCGGGAACATCAGGCCTGCGCAGATCTGGATTGTGCAGTTCTGCCCCAGGTCGTTCCTTCGGCGACACCGAGGACTTCCCATCGATGGGGACAATAAGTTCTTGCGCTGCTGCAATTCCATCCAAGTCCAAGACGACATCAGGTGAGAGCGCGCGCGAAACCACGGCAAGAGCAATCGGCCCCATATCGGCATGGCGAGCAACCGAAGTCACCACACCCACGCGGCGTCCACCCACTTCGATGAATTGTCCCGGATTTGGAAGATCCCCCCTTGAACCATCCAATTGCAGGAAAACCAAGCGCCTTGCAGGACGCCCCAGGTTCAGGATTCGAGCAACAGCCTCTTGCCCTCGGTAGCACCCCTTATTCGTGTGAACCGCAGTACGCAGCCAGTCCAGTTCGGCTGGCATCGATCGCGCGTCCGTCTCATGTCCCAGACGTGGGCGCCACGCAGCAATCCGCGTCGCTTCCCATGCTGCAATTCCCGCTGCCCGACGCTTCGGCGCAGCTTCACTCCACTCGCGCCAGAATTCGCGGGCTTGGTCCCTGGGGACAAGGTGGATGTGGAAGGCAAGAGATTCACCCGGGTGCTTCCCCTGGTAATACGCCGCTCCCCCATCGACGATTCCCGGCCAAGGATCGTTCCATGTCAGTGCAACCTGCTCGCACTGGGAAACTCCACTGTCCCCGATGCTTCCAAGCAACCACCAGCGCTGCGAAATCGTAATTTCAACACGAAGCGCAAAACGCATGGAGTTGAGCCAATCAGCCAACGCTTGGGCGTCAGAGGCCTCGGTGATGAGGTAGAGAATTTCGCCATCATCAATGGCTCCGCATGCGTGCTCGATATGCCCCTGGGGGTTCATGATCAGCAGTTCGCGTGATTCTCCGGGAGTCATTCCCGTCAAAACCTGGCTTGAAATCGATGTCAGCCAAGTCAGTCGATCAGAACCAGAGACTTCAACAACGGCAAGGTCAGGACGATCGGTAATCGCTCGCCCCGCCTCTAGAGCCCACTGTTCACCAGAGGGATCGCCGTAGTGAGCAGTTACGCCAAAAGCGGCATCGCCTTCTACGTCTTCGAGGGCGACCGCGCCTGGAAGCGTCGCCAGAGGAGACTTCCACTGCGTTTCGCTCTGCGTCACTTACTCGCCATCCTTCTGCTCTGTTTCATCTTCATCAACGGCATCAACACGCATGAGTCGTCCAGAAAGTTCGACATGACTCTCATGGTCATTTCCCTGGCGCTCATTGGCCCACAGCATTTCACCCGCAACCAGGCCATACATACGCGAAAAACGTTCAAACTCCGCAGCTTCTGGGTCACGAATCAACAGATCAGTCTCCATCTGAATTCGCGGTCCCATTGAGCGGCCAACCCAGCGAGCGCTGTAACCATCACTTTGAGCACCCTGAGCAACCATTTCGCGCGTTTCATATTGGCCGGGTTCGGGCAGTACACCAGAACCGGGAAGCAAGGAGACGTACATGGTTTCCTCACGCATGAGTTCACCGATTTCCAACGCCGCAATACCGCGGGCCGCATCCCAAATCGGATCGATACTTTCACTTGCGGTTGCAGAGTAGATTCGCGTGACAAGCTTCATCTGCTTTCCGCAAATCGTGCCTTCAGCCTCTTCATAAATCGGCTGGTCATCACCTTCGTCGACGCTGAGCATTCCCCAGCCCTTCCACGGGCCAAGCATCCACGCCAAAGGAGCAATTTCTAGGAGCAGGTTTTCTGGAATCGAGAACATGACTCCAGCCTAAGCGGCCGCACCCCCATCTGCGAACTGAGTGTGGATTAAATTCCACCAATTCGGAACATGATGTACACCGGTAGCGAGGCCATAAGGAACTTTGCGCTTCCCCGTGCAATCGCACCAATCGTGGGCCGCGCCCACTCGGTATCGCCCATCAAACCATCCAGAACAATCACGACCAAGGCGACTGCAATTCCCGTGAAAATACCCAGAATTGCAACAGCGGTCGTCAGCCCCGAATAGGCCGCAAGCCCGGGCAGAACGATCGGACTGAGATCCGCGCTTTGACCCAGTTTCCACACCGCTACCGAGGCGATCACTCCAGAAAGCAGTGCCGCCCCCAGAGCCCCGAGGGATTGCGAGCGGAAACCCGCTCCAATCTGATCGCCCCATACGGTACACGAAACAATCACACAGGCGATGGGAACCGCAATCCTCCAGCCCTGCGAAGATGCAAGCGTCACCCACGAGGATCCCGAAACCACGACGAGCAGCGCAGTAAGCGAGCTCATTAACGAGGCCGTCGTTGAGCGCGTCGCCCAAGAACCGTGAGCTTTGGAAGAGTAATCACGCGGCGTCGAGGCGGTGAAGACTTCCACTGCAACAACCGCAACCGTCCCCAAGCCCATGACCGCACTGGCCGCCATCAAGTCAGCGCTGATCGTCACAACCAAAGCTGCAATGCAGCCGGCGAGGCCGACGGTAACTTGGGCCGGAACCGTGACCTTCGTATTCGTTAGAGAGGGCCAGCCTGCGGCAAGCAAGCACGAGGCCAGTGCGACGACCAATGAGCAGGCCCATGATTCCCACGGAGTGAACCAGAGGATGAAAGTTGCCAAGGAAAGAGCTGCAACAGTGAGTGCGGAGGTATGAAGCCCCCGACGAAGAGCTGGGTTAATTGACTCGCTCTCACTCATCGCATAGGGCACGCGCGTAGTGTCCGGAGCGTGTCGAACCCCATGTCGGATGCGAATAATCCCCGTGTGAGTGCTCAGATGCTCACGCGTGGGGTCATAGTCCTTGACTTCATGCGCTGTCGCCTGAGGAGCTGCATCTTGCTTGCGTGAGTGGCGACCTGAAGATAACGGCTTTTCACCTGTACTTTGAGCGCTTTCCTGCGCTTGTGCTGCGGCGCGTTGCCGTTGGCGCTCGCGGCGCGAGGGCAGTTTCGCAGGGGAAGGCTCAAGATTCTCCATTCCTCTATGGTCCCACATGGCTGCTATTGAGGCCTCAGCGGCACGGAATGCGTCGGCCAGTGCTGTGTTCTATGCTCGGTGGTGCGTACCGAGTTGTTAAGCCCCGGGCTCCAACCTCTGCCGCTACGAGCGGCCTTCGCGCCGACAGGCGCTTTCGGCTCGGTGCGCGCTTTTTTATACCCAAAATGCACCAACGCCGCGCCCCACATAATGGGAGCGCGACGTCAGCCTCGAAAAATCAATCGCTGTGCAGAGGGTTACTCCCCCAGCAGCGGGAAACGGATAATGGTCGCCTCTCGGCCAGGGCCAACCCCAATCGAGGAAATTCGGCAGCCCACTAGCTCCTCAAGACGCAGGATGTAGGTCTGCGCGGCCTCGGGAAGCTCATCGAAACTCCGGCATCCGGTGATGTCTTCACTCCAGCCGGGAACCATTTCGTAAACGGGGACTGCACGGGCGAAATCGACCTGATCCGGTGGCATTTCATCGACGACAATACCGTCAAGCTCATATCCCACGCACACGGGAATTTCCTTGTATCCCGTCAGGACATCCAGCTTGGTCAGGCACAGGTCGGTCAAGCCATTCACGCGTGCCGCATAGCGCACGACAACGGCATCAAACCAACCGGTACGGCGCGGGCGGCCGGTAGTCACGCCGAACTCGCCACCGCGCGTACGCAAATCCTCGCCGACTTCATCATCAAGCTCAGTCGGGAAGGGCCCCTCACCCACGCGAGTCGTGTAGGCCTTCGCCACACCTACGACGCAATCGATGCGAGTCGGGCCAACACCCGCACCCGCGAGCGCACCACCAGCAGTCGGATTGGAGGAAGTGACGAAGGGGTAGGTTCCATGGTCGATATCGAGCATGGTCGCCTGACCGCCCTCGAAAAGAACGGTTTCGCCGCGGTCGAGAGCGTCATTCACGACCAAGGACACATCGCACATCATCGGTTCGATGCGCTCTGCGAAAGACAGAAGGTGATCGGTCACTTCGGCGGGGTCCAGGGTCGGCAGGCCCACGGCCTCAAAAATCGTGTTCTTGGGAGCCAGAGCGGCTTCAACCTTGGCGCGAAGGGCCTCGGGGTGGAAAAGATCCTGAATGCGGATGCCAATGCGGTTCATCTTATCGGCATAGGTCGGGCCAATACCGCGACCTGTCGTGCCGATCTGATTGTTGCCGCGAGCACGCTCATTCGCTTGATCCATCAGGCGGTTATACGCGGGAATGATGTGTGCATTCGCTGAGATGAGCAGTCGCGAGCAGTCCACACCGCGGCCTGAGATCTCGGCAAGTTCCTCGAAAAGAACATCGAGGTCGACGACGACGCCATTGCCAATGATCGGGGTGACACCCTCGGAGAGAATTCCCGCGGGAAGTAGGTGAAGCGCATACTTTTCACCGTCGATAACAACCGTGTGACCTGCATTGTTACCGCCGTTGAACTTAACGACGTAATCGGTGTGTTGTCCCAGCTGGTCGGTAGCTTTTCCCTTGCCTTCGTCGCCCCATTGGGCGCCGAGAACGATGACGGCGGGCATGTTTTCTCCGTTTTTCAATGCATTGCGGGTATGAAGTTGTTGCGTGCGCAGGGCGCAACGGATTCAAGTTTAGCCGAGGATTGCACGAGGCGAGAGGGACCTTCCGGGCGAGGCCGCTGAGTAGCGAGCGCGGAGCGTCCGTGCTTTTCCTAGTCGTTGATTAGGCCGCAGCGGGGCTCTGGAGTAGCAGGCCGACAACCCACAATGTCGCGGCACTCAGAGCAGCAATCAATTCAATCGCAATGGTCCAACCAAAAGCCTTGAGTGCAACAACCGTGGCCTTCCAGGCCTTCTGAGTGTCCTGGTTACGCAGGTATTCCACAATGAAGATGGCAGCGATCATGCCCAGAATCAGCCCCAGAGGCAGGCCGATAAACCAACCGACGAAACCGCCGATTCCTCCCCACACCAGGGTGGATTGGGGAATTCCTGCCTTGGTCATTCCTCGAGCGGGGATGATGTATTTCAGGATTGTTCCCAGAATCAAGATGGCAGCGGAAATAGCAAAAATGATCCACGCGCTGCGTGCCCCGGTCATCCATGCCCACACCAAAATCGCACCGCCAACGAAGGGTGAAGACGGCCAAACTTGGACAACGGCACCGATCACACCAAAAAGGATGACGGCTGCGATGATCAAGACTGCTGTGAGACTCATGAATGGATCATAGCGTTTTTGAATTGAGAATCTTTCACGGCATGATTGACCTAGCGCCCCAGCGAAGGAGTGAAGGATGGGTTTCATTAAACACCGAGATCCCAATAAACATCCCGGTTTTCTTACGACGTCAGTCGCTCGCTATTCAGCAATGTACCCAGTCAATGAATCGCCCGAGCACGCTGTGGGACGCTGTCTTGATTTTTGGAATCGTTTCGGCGCACGCGGGGAGACTGCCGGATACAGGGAGGAGCTTGCCCTTCACGGGTGGACGGGCACCGAGATCATTATCGGCTCGGACCTCAAAGAGTTGCTATGGTCGGGAATTTCTGATGATTGGGTGAACTTCGCGCCACGTTTATTCCCACAAAAGCTCAAGCGTTCGATGCTCGGGAGGAACCGGGTGCTGGTTGCCGCGCGCCGAGCGTCCGCAGAAGGAGAGTTCTTTACTGAGCTTTACTGCACTCCAAGCGACATCATCGCGAATAACGACTCAATTCTGAACGATGTTTTATACGTGACACTGCACCAGTTCGAAGAGGAATACCAAGGCACTGGTCTCTTGCGCGGGGGTGCAACGTATTTCTACGCCGCCGACCTGCCCAAAGACCACTTCTTAGAAACACAAAACATCTACTGCATCCGCAGGGATGTCAAGCGCCGCGCCAAAGGCAGGATTTAAGGAAATGCTCCCTGCCTCAGGCAGGGAGCATTGTTCCTAATGAGCGCTACTTTCGCGACTTTCGCTACTTTTCCGCGCGCGCACGGCGAAGTGAATCGACCTCGTACAGGGCAATTCCCGTTGCAACTGCTGCGTTCAGCGACTCAACCGAGGAAGCAATCGGAATTGAAACGATTTGATCGCAGGTCTGGCGAACGAGGCGAGAAAGGCCATTGCCTTCAGCACCAGTGACGACGACCAGCGGCCCATCCGCCAGCTTCAGGTCGCGCAGTTCAGTGTCGCCACCACCATCGAGGCCAACGACGAAGAACCCGGCCTTCTTGCAGTCCTCGAGGGCACGAACAAGATTGGTAGCACGCGCAACGGGCACGCGAGCTGCGGCACCGGCCGAAACCTTCCACGCAGTGGTATTCACACCCGCGCTACGACGCTCGGGGATGATCACACCATCAGCGCCGAATGCACCGGAACTACGCAAGACAGCACCCAGGTTATGCGGGTCAGTGACCTGATCCAGTGCTACCAAAAGCGGAATATCCAGCTGCTGCAAAGAATCCGCAATGAGATCCTCGACGTCGCGGTATTCGTATCCGCGCACTTCGATAGCAACGCCCTGGTGCACTGCGCCATCGGTGGCAACATCAAGGTCGCGGCGCGTCACTTCGTATACGGGTGCGCCCAGTCCCGAGGCCAGGCGGACAACTTCCTCAACGCGATCGTCCTTAACGTTATCGAGGACGAAAACACGTTCGATCGGCACTCCCGCACGCGCGGCCTCGGCAACGGGATTACGACCGGCGATGAGTTCATGTCCCTCAGCGATCTTGATGGAGGATTTCGCGCGAGCGCGTGCGATTGCGGCTTCCTGGGCCTCGCGAGCTTCACGCGCTTTCTTACGCTTAAACGCGGGATGGTAGGTGCGGTCTTCGGCCTTGGGGGTTGGACCCTTACCTTCGAGGCGACGGCGCGAGTGACCGCCGGTGCCGACCTTTGGGCCCTTCTTCGAGCCAGGCTTCCTTACGGCGCCGCGACGTCCATCATTTCCAGCCATCGTGTCTCCTTGTTTCTTCGTGAACTGACACAAGCATACGGTGTCAGGTACGCATCGGGGCGGCTAGGGCGCGCGCTAATCGGTTTCGCACCCGCATGCTCGTCACCTCCGCGAACCGGCCGAATTATCCAAGGCTCCAGGTTGCTCCGTCTTTTCCATCGGCAACCTGAACACCGGCTTCGGCCAGTCGATCACGGATTTGATCGGCAGTAGTCCAATCCTTGTCAGCACGCGCCTGAGCACGCTGCTCAAGCAATGCCCCAACAAGCACGTCAAGCGCATGCTTTTGCGGATCCTCAGCCGTTTCTCCCGAGGCCGACAGCCCCGCTCCAGCATTTGCCCACTGGGGTGATGCCGGATCCAGCCCGAGCACATCGAGCATGGAGCGGACCAGGATCTGCTGACGTTTAATCGCCTGCGTATCCCCTTCGGCCAAAGCAATATTGCCCAGTTTGAGCTGCTCATGAACCGCTGCCAATGCACCGGCAACATTGAGATCATCATCCATGGCATTGGTGAAGGCTTCGGGGAGCTCAGCCGGAGTCAGCTGAAGTTCTTCTGGGCTTGCTGCACCAACGGCCTCGATTGATCGGGTAACGAAAGCTGAGAACTTCTCCCAGGCGGCGTTTGCATCCGGAAGAGTGTCAGGCCCCCACTCAATAGCACTGCGGTAATGCACCGTTGAAAGCGCCCAACGCACTGCAGCCGCGGGGAAGTCCTGTGTCAAAGTCTCAATTGAAAGGACATTTCCCAAAGACTTCGACATCTTTTCGCCCTTGGTGGTCACCCAGGCGTTATGAACCCACAACTGCGCGAAATCCCATCCCGCAGCGTGCGATTGCGCCTGTTCATTTTCGTGGTGAGGGAAGCGCAAATCGATGCCACCACCGTGAATATCAAAGGTTTCACCCAAATAGCGGTAGGACATCGCAGAGCATTCGAGGTGCCAACCCGGACGTCCCTTCCCCCAGGGCGAATCCCACGATGCGGTTACGGGTTCCTCCGGTTTTGCGGCTTTCCACAAGGCAAAGTCACGCGGATCTTTCTTCCCGGCCTCGGTCGCGGAATCAATCTGCGATTCATCTTCGGTCGTACGCATGTCTTCAAGGCGCTGGTGAGTCAGCGAGCCGTAGTCCTTTTGCGAGGCCACCGAGAAGTAGACGTTTCCTGCGCCGTCGCTGTATGCGTGGCCGCGATCCACCAAACGCTGGATCAGAGCAATCTGTTCTGGGATGTGCCCGGTCGCACGCGGTTCGTAGGTGGGGTCAAGCACGCCGAGCTTGTGATAAGCCTCAGTAAATTCACGCTCATAGCGCTGTGCCCATGCCCACCAGGGCACGCCAGCTTCCGTTGACTTACGAAGGATCTTGTCATCAATATCCGTGACATTACGAATATAGGTCACCTCAAGACCACTGCGCTTAAGCCAGCGAATCAAGGAATCGAAAGCGACCGCAGAACGCAAATGCCCAACGTGGGGAGAACCCTGAACGGTTGCACCACACAGGTAAATTCCCACATGTCCGGGCACCACTGGATTCAGTGGCTGCAAGCGTGCGGTTTTCGAATCGTACAGGTGAAGGCTCATACCTTCATGGTAAAGGGTGCCACCTTCATTTGGAGACCGGTTCGGCTTCCGGGACCGTGTAACGAAGAAATTAGCGCTCTGGCTTGACCTTGCTCCGAATAAGCTCTTTCAAGGCATCAACGTCGCGAGGTAACTCAACAACCCTCTGCTCGTGCCCTTCAATATCTGCAAAACGGGGCGGTACTGGCGGGACGAAACCAACGGCCTCGACAATGGTTTCTTCGAACTTCACGGGAAGCGCAGTCTCCATCACCGCGACGGGACCATCAAGTTTGCCGCGCAATTGGCGAGCAACCTGCACCCCATCGGCAGTGTGCGGATCCAAGAGGTAGTGCGACTCCTCCCAGGTGCGCCGAATTTGGGCCAGCCGATCTGCGTGAGTGGACGAGGCCGCGTAGAAGCCGAAGTTCTGCTGAAGTTTTGCGAATTCTTCGGTTTGAGAAAGGTCGAAATACCCCTGAGTAGCAACCTGGTTGAAAAGATCGCGCGTGCGGGCCGCGTCCCGCCCAAGGAGATCAAAGATAAAACGTTCGAAGTTCGAGGCCTTCGAGATATCCATCGAAGGCGAGGAGGTCGCAAGAGTATCTTCACTGCTTCGAACCCGGTATATGCCCGTTCGGAAGAACTCCTCAAGAACGTTATTCTCGTTTGTCGCAACAACCAGAGACTCAAGGGGAAGCCCCATCTGGCGGGCAATATGCGCGGCGCAGATATTGCCGAAATTACCACTGGGAACGACGACATTGAGGCGCAGGTTAGCCTTGCCTGTCTGAAGGCGAATTCGCAGCCAGGAGGCAATGTAATACACAACCTGCGCCAGCAAACGGGCCCAGTTGATGGAGTTAACCGCACCGATATGCCACTGCTGTTTGAAGTCAGCATCGATGTTCACGGCTTTAACAAGATCTTGGCAGTCATCAAAAACGCCGTCGACTGCGACATTGACGATGTTGTCGTCAAGGAGGGAGAACATCTGTGCGCGTTGGAAAGGAGTCATGCGTCCGGCCGGGGTCAGCATGACGACACTGAGGCCCAAGCGGCCTCGGAGCGCGTACTCTGCTGCGCTTCCGGTGTCACCCGAGGTTGCACCAACAATGGTCAGCCAATCACCGCGTCGTCCCAGCTCATATTCGAATAGCTCACCAAGAAGCTGCATTGCCATGTCTTTAAATGCGGCCGTGGGGCCATTAGACAGGTGAGCAAGCCAGAGGTTTTCTTCTGCATTCAGACACGTGACCGGGACAATTTCGGGGTCTGAGAATACGGGGGTGCGGTAGGCGCGAGCGCAGATACCATCGAGATCCTCACGCGGAATGTCATCGATAAAGAGCGACAGCACCTCAGCAGCAAGAGCGGCGTAGCCGTGCTGAGTAAGCACATCCTGCCAACGATTCAGCTGCTCAGCGCTGAGCTGGGGGTAAGTTTCGGGCAGGTAGAGCCCGCCGTCCGGCGCAAGACCTGCGAGCAAGATATCGCAGAAGGAGGCGGAAGCGGCCTGAGGATCTCTGGTCGAAATGTAACGCACGCTCTCACCCTACCGTGAGCGGATGGCCAGGGAAGGATGAATCGTTTCATCTGAGACGCTTTGAGGCGGGAGAGTGAAAGTGGACGCAAATGCCCGCTAGGCGATTTAGGCTACTGGCATGAGTGAAATGTCTTCGCTTCCTTTCCCCTACCGGGTTGGGCAAGCAATTGATGTCCATGCATTTGCAGATCCGCAGTCAGATTACGGGGAGAAAACACTGTGGCTTGCATGCCTTGAATGGCCGGGAGAAATCCCTCTTGAAGGGCATTCGGATGGTGATGCTGCCGCTCATGCCACCTGTGATGCGCTTTTGGCCGCCGCGGGACTGGGAGATCTGGGAACAAACTTTGGAACCGATCGCCCTGAATGGGCAGGCGCCTCAGGGAAGGCATTTCTTGAAGAAGTCCGCCGAATGCTCGCGGATGCCGGCTGGTCCATTGGGAACGTCACGGTTCAAGTCATTGCAAAGCGTCCGCGCATGATGAAACGCCTCGAAGAAGCCTCGCAGACGATGAGCCAGATTCTTGGGGCCCCCGTCTCTGTTTCAGCAACAACAACCGACGGTCTCGGTTTCACTGGTAGGGGTGAAGGTATCGCTGCAAGCGCTACAGCACTGATTTACCGAAAGTAACAGCGCACGCACTTCACGAAGTAACAGCGCAACTCGCCTGGCTTTATGTACAAAACTAAGGCGGAGCCTGTGCAGGCCTAGTGCGTGCTCTAGCCCTACTTCCTTGAGCTACTTCAGGGAATCCAGCTTTGCCTTTGCCGGGTGAACGAAGAGTGTCATGACCAATCCCAAGGCAAGGATCAAGATGATGCCAAGGATTCCCCAGTAGGTGTAGTCCGCACCGGCAGGCGTCCAATTACGACCAAACGCCAGGAAGATGCCGTACATCGCTGGCGCAAGGAAGGACACCGCACGACCGGTCGTCGCATACAGCCCGAAGACCTCGCCTTCACGTCCCTCGGGGATCATGCGCCCAAGGAAAGATCGTGATGCAGACTGAGTCGGACCCACGAAAACGCAGAGTGCCAAACCAAAAGTCCAGAAAATAATCTTTCCGCCATTGTGCAAGAAGAAGACGCTCATGCCTGCAATCACCATGCAGCTCAGCGAGATCACAATAAGACGCTTCGGTCCGATGATGTCATCCAAGGCGCCCATGGCGATAGTGGCGATTCCTGCGACAACATTGGCGGCAATCGCAAAGATAATCACTTCGCCCGAGGAGAAGCCAAAGGCCGTTCCCGCAAGGATCGCACCGAAGGTAAACACACCTGCAAGACCATCCCTAAACACTGCGGAGGCAGCAAGGAAGAACAGCGTGTGCGGCGATTCCTTCGCCAGGGACTTCACCGTGCTCCAGAGCTTTCGGTAAGAATCCCACAGAGTTTCGTGCTCACCGTGGTGCTCGTCAATATGCCGCGGCTTCACGGGGTGAAGCATCAAAGGCAGTGCAGACAGCAGCATCCACGCTGCAGCAATCACCATCGAGACGCGAATATGCAATCCATTCGCGTGGGTAATGCCAAACCATCCGACCTCGGGGCTGATCAGTCCAACGTACAGAATCAGCAGCAAAACAATGCCGCCGACGTAACCCGATCCCCATCCCAGACCGGAAATACGGCCCATGTTTTCTTTGGTCGAGAGGTGGTTGAGCATCGCGTTGTAATTGACCGATGCGAATTCAAAGAAAATATTGCCAATGCCCAAAAGCGCAATGCCAAGGAATAGGCCTCCGCGCGGCCCCAAAGGTCCTGCCGGGGCGACAAAGAACATCAATGCCAGGCAAATAACGACCAGGATCGTGAACACTGTCAGGGCAAGACCGCCCTTTCCACGGCGATCTGCGCGTTGACCGGTAATCGGTGCAAGAAGCGCAATGATGATGCCTGCGGCAAAAAGACCCCACGAAAGGTAATCACTAGCGGTTCCCTTATCGGTGAAAGTCCCATCGCTGGTCAGGTAGACCGAGAAGACGAAAGTCGTTGCAACAGCATTGAACGCTGCCGAACCCCAGTCCCACAAAGCCCATTCAATGACCGGCTTCGTCAGAATCGATGTTTTCTTCTTCTCCGAAGGTGCCATCGATTGGGGGGTCGTCGATTCACTCATGTTCACTCCTTATATGCCTACCACCGTAGGCCTACCAGTGAAACTATCACGGAGAAGCAACGAAAAAGAAAAAATACAAGTAAGGGTCGTCACGCCCGAGCGTCTTGCGCAAGGATTGCGCGCGCAAAAACCAGATCAATTGGCGTCGTAATCTTCAAAGCGCGGCCTTCACCGGCAACAATGCGAACGGGAATCCCCGCCTGCTGAGCAAGCCCGGCATCATCAGTAAGCGCCGTGGCTTCGCTATTCGCCGAGGCCGCGGCACGCCGATGCAGCTCACGGATCACTTTCCAGGGGAAACCCTGCGGAGTCTGAACGGCAACCAAACCGGCACGGTCAACCGTCGCGTCAACATAGCGCGCGCCCTGCACTTGCCCTGCCGAGGCCTCGGGAACTTCATGGAAGCTCTTCAGCGTATCCGCCACCGCAAGGCCGGGGATCACCGCCTGCTCACCCGCACGAAGAGCCGCAATCACGCGAGAAACCAGCTGAGGGGAGACCAAAGGGCGGGCTGCATCGTGAATCAAGACGGGGCTGTCATCATTCAGAGTGTCCACCGTCTGGGCAAGCGCTTCGAGTCCAGCCGCGACGGAAGCCTGCCTGGACAGGGGCGAACCGGGTACAACGCGCACAATATCGCGAAATTCAGCAGTATCAAGAAGTGCTTGGAATTCATTAAAACGATCTGGAGGCGCTGTCACAACAGCACAATCAACGCCACCGGAATGAAGGTTCCTAAGCGCGTGCTCAACCAAAGGCATTCCATCGAGGTCAACCAAAGCTTTCGGGCGATCTGAGCCCAAGCGCGTACCCGATCCGGCCGCAGTAATGACCGCGAAAACCTGAGCCGGGGATGTTGAGGTCACTCTTGTTCCGTGTCTTCTTCCGGGAGATCATCCGCGATTGCGAGGGACTCATCGTAGCCCTCAGCCAAGACCTCGTCGAGGCGCGCAGCCGCAGCGGTCTTATCGATATCGCGAGCAAGTGCAAGTTCAGAGCTGAGAATCTGGCGCGCCTTCGTCAGCATGCGCTTCTCTCCGGTGGAGAGCTTCTTCTGATCATCACGGCGAGTAAGATCTCGAACAACCTCAGCAACCTTGACGATATCGCCCGTCGCGATCTTCTCTTGGTTGGCTTTGAAACGACGCGACCAGTTTGTGGGCTCTTCAATGTAGGGAGCGCGCAAAACCGAGAGCACCGTTTCTAAACCGTCTTCGTCAACAACGTCGCGCACGCCGACAAGATCAACGTTTTCAGCGGGTACCTGAATGGTGAGGTCACCCTGGCTTACGCGCAGAGTCAAGTAGGTCTTCTCTTCGCCGCGAATAACGCGGGTGGAAATTTCCTCAATCTTCGCAGCGCCGTGGTGAGGATAAACAACGGTCTGACCGATCTCAAATGACATAGAAGAAACTCCTGCGCTTCAGCTGAACTGCGGTCTATATTCTATCAGTTCACGTACTTTCTGCGCCTTTGAATGGTGAACAGCTGTGCAAGGCCGCGCGTAGCACAAACGCGGCGGTCCCGAAATTCGGAACCGCCGCGTCTATTGCAGAAATTACTTACCTTGGTTGGCGACCGCAGCGATCTTCGCCTCGGCCTCGGGATCCAGGTAGGTGCCACCCTTCTTGACGGGCTTGAGGGTTTCCTCGTCAAGCTCGTACACCAGCGGAATGCCGGTGGGGATGTTGACGGCGGCGATGTCCTCGTCGGAGATCTCATCCAGGTGCTTGACGATCGCGCGCAGCGAGTTACCGTGCGCGGCGATCATAACGGTCTTGCCGGTCTTGATCGCGGGAACGATGGTCTCATCCCAGTAGGGCAGCAGACGTGCGATGACGTCCTTGAGGCACTCGCTCATGGGAACGGGTTCACCGGCGTAGCGGGGATCCTGATCCTGCGAGAACTCAGAACCTGCTTCGATTGCGGGCGGAGCCACATCGAAGGAACGGCGCCACAGCATGAACTGCTCTTCGCCGTACTCGTCGCGGATTTCCTTCTTATTCTTGCCCTGGAGCGCACCGTAGTGACGCTCGTTGAGGCGCCAGTTGCGCTCAACGGGGATCCAGTGACGGTCAGCAGCGTCAAGTGCCAGGTTCGCGGTCATGATCGCGCGACGCAGCATCGACGTGAACAGGAGATCCGGAAGAACACCGGACTCCTTGAGGAGCTCACCACCGTGGGTTGCTTCCGCGCGGCCCTTGTCCGACAGCGGAACATCCACCCAACCGGTGAAGAGGTTCTTTGCATTCCATTCGCTCTCGCCGTGGCGGAGCAGCACCAGTTTGTAGGTCATGCTCATATTCTTTCATTCTTTTCGCACATGTGTCACGGGACCTGCGTCACGCGTCCCGTATTATTCCCCTGTTTCCGCAGATGAGAAGAAAAACGGCGACATCCTGCACGCGCCCTATCTGCAACACCCCAGCACATGAGCTCTCAAAAGCATCAAATAATCGCAACCAGATCAACTTCGATCAGTGACTCGGTAGGGGCCATACAGAAAGTGTCCAGAATGATCCTTTTAGACTTTGCGCATGAGTGACACAGCATCAAAGCGCCACTCACGAACTACATCTCGCTAGCTTTCTTTGCGATCGTCGTTGCTTCAAATGTCACCAGCACCAATGGCCGTTGGACCCTCACTCTCTTCGCAGTGGTGGTCGTAGCAATGGTTTGTGGTTGGTATGCAATTCGGGGTAAATTTTCTTCAAATAACGAGGCCCCGCGCCAGTTAGGCGAATAACCACCCCCCTGCTCTCGTTTCTTTTTCGCTATCAAATGATGGAAGAGGACGCACTATGAGGATTCATGTGACGTATGCAGGCGGAACAATCGGGATGGTTGATTCTCCTGACGGTTTACGACCGGGCGCCGATATGGCATCATGGCTCAACACTCAGTTCGACGGAATCGAGCTCACGGGACGCGTATCAATGTCTCAGCTCTCTCCGCTGGTTGATTCTTCGGAAACAACACCGATCCACTGGCAGATGATCATCGACGATATCCGCGCTCATAGTGATGAAGCTGATGCCTTCTTGGTACTCCATGGGACCGACACCATGGCCTATAGCGCTGCGGCACTGTCGTATGCGCTGGCTGATTTCACGAAACCCACTGTTTTAACGGGTTCTCAGTATCCGCTGGGCATTGTTGGAACTGACGCCTCCGCGAATGTGACGGGTGCTTTGCGCGCAGCCGGAAGTTCCCAGGTGAGCGGCGTGACTTTGTTCTTCGGTCATATGCTGCTGGCAGGAAATCGTTCAACGAAGACCTCATCATGGGCCTTCGCCGGCTTTGATTCACCTTCGACGTTGCCGATCGCACGTACAGGTGCCCCTTGGCGCTGGTATCACAGTATCGAGGCCGGTGAAGGTTGGGCTAATCCCGCACCTTACACTCGCCACGACGTTGCCGTTGTGGACATTGTTCCCGGCCTGAGCGCCGCGCGTTTACGTTCCATGTTCACTCCCCTGCCCGAGGCCGTTATCATCCGCGCATACGGCGTGGGGAATATTCCGGCTTCAGACTCGGGTTTTGTGGATGTTTTGCAGGAACTGCGCGAGGCCGAGGTTCCCTTGATCGTTGCCTCGCAGTGCTACCAGGCCGAGGTTGTCTTAGGCCATTACGAGGCCGGGAGCACTCTGGCGCGCTTGGGCGCGATTAGCGCGCACGACATGACGCTTGAGGCCTTGTATGCGAAGACAATCTTCTTGCTCTCGCAGGGTTTGCAGGGTGAAGAGTTCGCACAGTGGATGAATCGATCTATTGCTGGTGAAGTAAGTCTTCCAGGCATTGAGTAGCTGACCTGCGGTTTTAGCTATTTCTGTTCATACAAGGTCAATCTAAACCGGTACAGGTCGTGAAAACTGACCACTCGATACAAAACGTATTGAATACAAATATAAATGCGGGGTATTTCGATAAGAAATACCCCGCAAAATATCGATGGAATTCAGAAGAAAGATCAGCGATTTTCCTTCTCAAACTGCTCGATAATGGCAGAAGGAATCCGACCACGATCGCTCAGTTCGATTCCCTTTTCTCGAGCCCAACGACGCACGCGAACACTCTTTGCTTCAGCATCTCCACACGGCGTGCTGCGACGACTATTGAGACGCCCACCTACCCTACGAGCTGCGGAAATCCACGGTTCGATGTCGCGCTCAAATTGCTCAGCATTCTGGTCGGAAAGATCAATTTCATACGATACGCCTTTGAATGCGAATGAAATTGTTTGCTTAGCGACCGAGCCATCACGGTCATCAACTAATACAACGACTTTCTTCTGCATAGTTTTCACCCTTCGAAAACATGTCAATCGCAGAGAAGAATCCTTTTTTCTACGATCGGGTAATGCACTTTTCGAAACCACGCTATCACATTTTCGATATTAACTATCAATCTCCTATACCCTCAAAATTGCCTGTCTCATTTTCAATTCAAGCGTTGTCTGGCCTGATCAAAACCTATAAACTGTCCTTTTGTTAGAGAACCTCGACGATGAAGGCTAAAACGGAGAAGGGACATGAACCAAGCAAAGCGGGCTCGCGAGATCGAACAGTTTTTCATTACTATCACAAGGGCTTCCGCAGCTCTGGAGGCAACGCTCAAGCGCGAGTTTGGACTCTCACTCGGTGAGTACCGCGTACTCGATGAGGTCGCTTCAGCCGGCAAAATCGGAATCCGGATGGGAGAACTTGCCCAATCGGTCATTTTTAGCCCTTCGCGTTTGACGCACACCTATCGTCGTCTAGCCGATCGCGATCTCATCGTTCGCACCCCCTACGAATTCGATCGTCGCGGTGGCACAATCGCCATCACCGATGCCGGCAAGAAACTCATCACCTCCGCCCAACAGGCAGAGCGAGCACTTCTGCGCGACATTATCAGCGACGACATCTCTGATGAAGACCTCAACGTATTGATCCGCGTTGGTTCAGACGTTAATACTCGCTTGGATGAAGTCGAGAAGCGCTAGTACTCTCAACTAGTGTGAGCACACCCGGTTTACCAACTTCTCGCCTATCTCCCCGTATACGTATGGGGCTTGCGGTACTCATGACCGCGATAACGGCAGGGCTAGTTGGTGCCGGGTGTTCGCATCTTCTCCACCTCATTGAGGGCCTCGTCTTCGGCGACGCAAGCGGCACACTTCTTCACGCAATTTCCTCAGTCCCTTGGTGGCACCGGATTTGCGCACTGGGAGGAGCAGGCCTCGTCGGCGGAATTTCCTGGTATCTCTATACGCGCGCCGGGGGTAAACCGGTCTCACTACCCAAGGCGGTTAATGGTCAGAAGATGCCGATTCTCCTGACTTTCTGGCATTCAATTAACCAGATCGTCATTGTCGGAATGGGCGCTTCCATCGGCCGTGAAGTCGCACCTCGCGAGATCAGCGCCTCCCTGGGTGGGAAGATCGCCGATTTTCTTTATCTTCCACCTGAGCAGCGACGCATTATTGTCGGCTGCGCGGCCGGTGCAGGTCTTGCTGCAGTCTATTCGCTCCCTTTATCAGGAGCAGTTTTCGCACTTGAAATTCTTCTGATCGAGGTCACGGCAAGCGCGGTTTGGCCCGCACTAATCATCAGCGGTGGGGCAGTCCTCGTCGCACATGGGTGGGTTCGAAGCGATCCTTTCTACACGCTTCCCGAAGCCGCCCAGCTCCTTCCGACCGCATCGCTCACACTATGGGCCGTCATTATCGGACCGGTTCTTGGAATCATCGGAGTCCTTTTCAAGAGTGCCGTTTCAGCGTGCTCTGCTGCACGCCCCACCGGTTGGCGCCTACCTGCTTGGATGGTCCCCACCTTCACTCTCATCGGAGTGATCACTGTCTGGGTTCCATCAATCGCCGGAAACGGACAATCGACCGCTCAGCTTGCTTTTGATGGAGCTGTTTTAGGACAGGGAGGCCGCGCGGCTGCGGGAATCGGAGTCGCGTTACTCGTCTCTCTTGCGATCGATGGATTCACAAAACTTATCGGAACGCTTGCCACTATTCGCTCGGGCGCATGGGGTGGAACTCTTACCCCCGGTCTTGCGCTAGGCGCATCGAGCGGTGCGATTCTGGGGATTGTCTGGTCCTACATCTACCCCAGCGACACAACCGCAATCGTTTGCTTCGCCTTCATCGGCGCCGTGGTCGTTCTTGGCACATCAATGAGCGCACCGCTGACTGCGCTGTGCTTGGTTATTGAATTTACACACCGAGGCGCAACCTTGCTTGTGCCCACCGTCATCGCACTGGGACTCGGGGTTGGCGCTGCGCGCATCTGGAACAAATGGCGCTCGAAGGAAGCTCAACAGCGCAGAAGCAGCTAGGCCTCGTCAGAGAAATTAACCCAACCCGCTAACCCACGACGGGCAATCGCACCCAAAGTATCAACAGCACCGGCAGATGCATTACCCCAAGGAATATAGGTAAAGTCGGTGCCGCCGGCCTCGAGGAAAGCATCACGATTGAGCTTTGCAATCTCGTCGACGGTTTCTAGGCAATCCGTCATAAAGCCAGGGCAAATCACATCAAGACGCCGGGTCCCGCGACGAGCAAGCTCGGCGACGGTATCGATGGTCGCCGGCCCCAACCATTTCGCGGGCCCAAAAACCGATTGGAACGTCACTAGAAGCTGGTCTTCGTCGAGATTTAAGCGCGCTCGGAGTGCATTTGCCGTCGCCATACACTCCTGCTTGTAGGGATCACCCGCATCGTGCATTTTCTGAGGGATGGAGTGGAAAGAAGCAAGGAACTTGTCGCCAGCTGTGAAATCTGGGCGACCCCGACGTGCCCAATCTTCCTCGATGGCGTGGGCCAAGGCTTCAATGTATGCGGGTTCCGTAGGGAACGAACGGATCGTGCGCACTTCCATGTGATTGCGACGTTTCAGGATGTAGCGCGCTAAAGCGTCAGTCACTGTTCCCGCGGATGAAGCAGCATATTGCGGATAGGCGGGAAGAAGAAGGACGCGGCGATGTCCCTTCACAAACACGTCATCAAGAACACTCTCAATCGAGGGCTTTCCATAGCGCATAGCGAGCGCAACTTTAGCCTGACCGCCAAGAAGCTCTGAGAGAGATTCGGCTTGGGCGATGGAATATGCCATGAGCGGCGAACCATGCTCAGTCCAAATCGAACGATAGTTTGGTGCGACTCGAGAGGGGCGGAAAGGAAGAATGACGCCTTCAAGAACTGGCTTCCAGATCAGAGGATGAAGTTCGATTACTCGACGATCACTCAGAAATTCACGCAAAAAACGGCGAATATCGCTGGGGCTGGGCGATTCGGGAGTGCCAAGGTTAACCAGGAGCACTACGGGGATCTCAGCCGGGTTTTCTGACTTTTCGTCATCTTCTGTCAACACAATTTAGCCTAACATTCACCGGGCGATCTGACTCTTGTATCGCACATTGCTGTGCGGGCAATCCCACATCGCCTCTGTCACGAAACGTTTGCTTCTGACAAGTGGTAACCGCTAAAGTACTTCAGGTAGCTTTTCTCCACCTCAGTAGCGAAGTGCAGATAAGCCCGGCCGCCTTAGCTCAGTCGGCAGAGCGATTCACTCGTAATGAATAGGTC
>JBHRQN010000028.1:0-23249 GCA_042645485.1 Pauljensenia sp. | reverse complement strand
GCGGCGGGGCCCACACCCTTATTTTCAGAGGGAGGGGAAGCGTTCAATTCCCCGCGCAATCTTCATAGCGACGAAGAATGCCGAGAACCTCCACCACAGCGAAGAAACGGCTGATATTTCATTCTGCTCTTCTTTGCTTAGAACAAGAAGAACAGGATGAGCGATCGGCCACAGCTCTTCAAGATTTTCTTGAACTATGCGCCAAAAAACCGGTACAGCTGAGCGGTATATTGACAGCAGAACGCACTAAAGGAATCATCGATGGCATTCTTCTCCTTCACACGGCAGCCTCGCCGCCGCAGAGTCATTTTTACTACGCTATTAAGTGCAGCAATTGCATGCGGTTTCCTCGGTGTTTCATCTACCCAACTTCGCGCACAAGCTGACAGCTCCGGCGGCGACCTCATCCTCCTGAAGGACGCATCCCATGTTCAGATGAATGGTAACCAGCCCGCTTATGACGAAACTGGGCTACCTATCGGACTGGATTCAACCGCTGACGCCCCCATTGGCAATTTCAAGGTCGGCGACTGGGTTCTGTACCGAGTCAACGTCCTCAATCGCGGCAATGGCATTGTTAACCGCTTCACGGTTACTGATTTCATTCCTGAGGGCATCACCTATCAGGAGTCATGGGTTCGCAACTGCGACGTGCTCGACGATTACACTGTCGCCCCAACCGATCACCTGTGGGTGCGCGAGGGCCACAGCTTCGACCCGAACAACGGGGCTTCGGGACTTGAGGATGTGACTTTCCCTTGTAAGCGCGCAAATCCCACGATGCCTAAGTCCTTCACCCACTGCAACGGACAGTGGAATGCAGAAAGCGATACCTTTGGTCTGGCCTCTTACGCAACCCTTTACATCCTTGGACGAGTTAATAAGGACGGGGCGGGAAAGACCATCACAAACACTGCATTCATTACTAGCTCCTTTACGGGCGCCACTGTTTCAGTGCCTCGTTGGAGTGCAGATATCACGGTATCGCCTTTAGCAGCAGGAGAACAGGTCGAGCCGATTACGGATCCTTCGCCCTGCACTCCCCCGACGACGGAGACTCCTTCTCCTACCGTCTCGGAAAGCACTACCCCGGCAACACCGTCGACAACGCCCGAGCCGAGCACATCGACGCCTACGCCTTCAACAAGCACGAGCACCACTCAAATCATCACCCCCTCAACATCCACGACGCCCGCAAAGCCTGAGCTTGCACGCACTGGTATCGGCCTCGCGGTTGTTGGCGGAACAACGCTGACTGTTGCGACAGCGGGCGCTGCCTTGGCAACGCGTCGCCGCCGAGCAGAATAAAGAGACTCGTCTTTCTAGCTGTGGTCTACACCTTGCGTGTAGACCACAGCTTTTTATTGGCAAAACGATCTACACCATTCCTATTGCAGGGGTTCGACAGGTTATGGTGAGTAGGCAATCGGTAAGCGCAAAATCGGAATGAGGATCTAAAGGGCATGCGCAGGTTGGACATAGAAAAGAAAACAAAACCCGGTCTCTTTCGAGACCGGGTTTCTCTGGTAGCGGGGACAGGATTTGAACCTGCGACCTCCGGGTTATGAGCCCGGCGAGCTACCGAACTGCTCCACCCCGCGTCGGTACCTATAAAAGGTACCCTCTATTAGCCAAATGACACAAATCGAGCAGGGGTGAGATGAGTCATGCGCCTTCCCCCACATGCACTTCGAAACTGGATGGAACTGAGGGTGACACCACCTAATATGCGGACATGACTTTTTCGAGCTTCTTCGCAATTGCCTTATGCCTCCTACTGTGCGGCGCATCGTGGGCACTTGGAAAACACATGGGACAGACACAGGCACGCCTCGACCTATCTGAAAAACTCGTCAGCGCACAGACACAGGTAACAGAATTACGCGCCCGACTCGATGAACAACGGGATATTCAATCCCAGCTCAACGACTCACAAAATCAAGCGCTCCATCATGAGTCCATCAATCATCAACGCCTGATGCAAAGTCTTATGCCTATCAACGAAGGAATGAGGCTCCTACAAACTTCGGTGACCTCACTTGAACGCCAACACGCGGCAGAACTTGCCGCACTTGGGCAACAGCTTCAATTGAGCCGCATTTCAGAAGAGCGTCTCCGCAAATCTACCGATGAGCTATCTCGAACTTTATCGCACTCACCTCTGCGCGGTACGTGGGGTGAAGCTCAATTACGTTCCTTAGTTGAATCTGCAGGGCTACTTGAGCACGTTCACTTCAACACCCAGGTCTCGCTCGCTCAGCGCACTAAACGCCCAGATATGTTAATCCTTCTGCCAGAAGACAAATGCATCCCCATTGACTCAAAGGTCCCCCTCAGCGCTTTCCTCGATGCACAGGGCCGGGAAGAAGAACAGGACAAGAGCGATTCGGATTCTTCAGCAAAGCCCACGGAGTCTTACGAACAACTCATGCTCACCCATGCGCAGGCCCTTCGCAGACACGTGACAGAACTGGCTAAAAAAGAATATTGGAAGGAACTTCCCTACTCAGCCGACTACGTCATTGCATTTATTCCTGCAGAATCAATCCTGTCCGCTGCACTACGCTACGATCCATCTCTCATGCATGATGCACTTGAAATGAATGTCGTCCTTGCATCCCCCACCTCAATGTGGGCAATTCTTCGAACGGTATCTTTCACATGGCGTCAGGAAAACTTGTCCTCACAAGCCAATGAGATTATCCAACTTTCTCAAGAACTCTACGAACGCCTTCAAACACTAGGAAAACATGCAACAAAAGTGAGCAATGCGCTCAACAACGCCTCACAGTCATGGAATTCCTTCCTAGCATCCTTCGAGTCTCGCACTTTAGTCAGCGCACGGAAATTATCGGGATTGAGTACTGAATCCAGACCGCTCGATACAGTCAAAGTAGAAGCACGCTCTTTGGACGATGATCTATTCGAGAGAAATCAACTGGGGAAAAGCCCTGAAAAGCCTACTGGCCTAGATCCGACGGAAAACTTGGATACGCCAACGGAGGGCATCTCCTGAAGGACCGCGCCACCGGGCATCGCTGGCCTCGGTATCCAATTGCCAGGTGGAAGGATCGATCTCAGGGGCGTACACGCCACTGATACAAGAGCCAACACGCGCCTGCGCTTCGTCCTTCAACTCGAGCACAGAAACAACAAGCTCATCGACGACGTCCATAGCTAAGCTATAGATCTGCGCACCACCCGTCACCCATACGCGTTCGCTTCCACGCAAGGCAGCATCTTTTTGCCCACACAGTAAAGCCTCGTCAATCGAATGGACGACTTCAGCGCCGTCAATAACCAAGCTAGGGTCGCGAGTCAGAACAATCGACGTCCGTCCAGGAAGAAGGCGACCCAAAGCATCCCACGATGAACGCCCCATTATGATTGGGCTATTCATAGTCGCTGACTTAAAGTGAGCAAAGTCGTCGGGAACCCGCCAGAGTAAGTCTTTACCGGAGCCTAAAAAACCATCTTCTGTCTGGGCCCAAATCGAAGCAACGGGGACTTTTCCCCCTGTTACCGTCTCCATAAAAGGATTCGATGCGAAGGATGTTGCCTCCACGACACTCACACGGCCACCTGCGCCTTGATCGTCGGATGATGCTCATAACCGACAATCTCAACATCATCAAAGCCGTAAGAGAACATCGAATCGGCCTTGCGGAGATTCAAAGTCGGGAAGGGATAGGGTTCACGAGAAAGTTGCTCAGTGACTTGCTCCACGTGATTGGAATAGATGTGGCAGTCTCCGCCGGTCCAAATAAAGTCTCCCACCTCAAGGCCAGCTTGTTGAGCGAACATATGAGTGAGGAGCGAGTAGGAGGCAATATTGAAAGGAACACCAAGGAACATATCTGCACTTCGCTGGTAAAGCTGAAGCGAGAGACGACCATCAGCAACATACAGCTGGAAGAATGCGTGACACGGTTCTAGAGCCATCTTCGGCAAGTCTCCGACGTTCCAAGCTGACACAATCATTCGGCGAGAATCGGGGTTCGTCTTCAAAGTCTCCAAAACTTGGGAAATCTGGTCGATTTCGCGACCGTCACCAGCATTCCAGCGCCGCCACTGAACCCCATAAACTGGCCCGAGATCACCATTTTCGTCGGCCCATTCGTTCCAAATACGCACGCCGTTTTCTTGAAGCCAGCGAACATTGGAATCACCACTCAAGAACCATAAAAGCTCACCGATGACCGACTTCATGTGGACACGCTTGGTCGTGATCAGTGGGAATCCCTTTGAAAGGTCATAACGCAGCTGGGCACCAAAAAGCGAACGAGTACCCGTGCCGGTGCGATCAGACTTTTCGGTTCCCTCGCGCATGATCTTCGCCAGCAGATCCTCGTACTGTCGATCAATCTGGTTCACTGCTGTTCCTTTCCAACTGTCCCAAAGGTCACTCTTTTCGTCGGTACCTACAAGCCTAGTGGTAGGCACCGACGAAAAGCCGACCGACTCTCAGAATTAGCGAACCCGCTCCGAAGCAATGTGCAGAGTGTGCGGGACCGGGTGAGAAATCGTATGTGCGATAGTGCAGCGACGCTCGATTGCGGCCTCGGCACGTCGAAGAAGTGAAGCGGTCTCTTCCTCACTAAGAGCTGAGAGATCTTGAAGGAGCTCAATTTCCATCGAGGTGAAGCGATCTTCGGCCTCGTCGTACTCGGCTGAAACTCCAGCAATCTGAGCAAAATCGTCACCCAGAACCGCGGCAAAACGCGCATCGGAGGACATTGCATTGCATCCTGCGAGCGCAAGTTTGAGAAGATCTCCGGGGCTAAAGCGTCCCGGGCCATCCCCTACCAAGACCTCAGCGCCTCGTGCATTACGCGCAACGTACTGACGGACCCCGGTGCGTTCGAGGTACAAGGGGTTTGAGGGGCCCGATGCCGCGGGCACAGATTGGGTGGTTTCTTCGATTTCTTCTGCCATGATCTGTCCTTAGTGTTGTTGTTGTTCCAGTGCAACCAATGATCGCAAATTTTTATTCCACAGCTATTGCGCGATCGGGTATTCGCCTGCGTGAGCAATGAGCCAGTTATTCACAATGCGTCGATCTCGCTCAAAAGCCTGCGCAAGATGCTCAGAAATAGTGTTTTCAGCGCTTCGTCCGATAAGCGGAATAAGCACATGGTAGTCACCATCCACATGCCACTGGCACTGATTCAGATCCCCACTGACAGCAGTCACCGTCTGATTGAACTCAGCAGAAACCGGTAGTCCTTTAACGGCAAGTGTGCACTTTGCCCGGAAGTCACCCGGTGCCACCTGAGTCCACACTTCGTCGTACTCAACACGTGCCTTATTTGCGACGAGGCTACGCACCTTTGCAGGGACCACCTCAGGGTTGATGCACCCCCACGCGCTCACGGCCCGTTCCTGCGGATTTTCAATGACCGGATCCTTCAAGAGAGGCCCGATTCGTTCAGTGACAAAGCCCGGAGTCGTACTAATTTCGACAAACGCCTCAGGCGAGCATTGATAGTGCGCATCCCCATTGAACTGCATGCTGATCCTATCTTCGTACTTCTTGTAGTTCGCCTGAGGTGAAGGCGAACACCAACGCTGCGATTGTATCCTCGCCGCCCGATGATTCTCACAACTTCCGCTATGACGCTATTGTGAATACATGCCCACACTGACTCAGATCGCTGAATCTGCATCTGCTACTCCGATTCCCACAGGTGCGATTGAGCTTTTACATCGTCTTCTTGAAGATTGGCAGGTCCTCGCTGACCTTGCCGCTGCAGACTTGGTTCTGTGGCTTCCCACAGATGACGATCGCTTTATTGCAGTTGAAAGTTGTCGCCCATCGACGTCAGTTACCGTGCACGCTGAGGATCCACGAGGCCTTTATTTACCTCTTGCTCGCGAGGCCGAGCTTCGTCGCGCCATGGAAACCTGTGAGGTCGTTCGGCCAACTGCAACGCACTGGGCTGGCACCTATTCGATGATGGAGACCTGCGTACCGATCCCCTATCAGGGTGAGGTTGTTGCTGTCCTGACCCGCGAAGCAAATCTCTCATCCCCCCGCTCCGTTCAAGGTTTTGACACCTGGACGGGTGAAGCCGCGGATGTCCTCTGCGAAATGATTTCTCGCGGTGAGTATCCCTATGACTCTGCCCCGACAATTACTGGACACGGCGTTCCTCGCGTCCAGGACGGTGCCATTCTGATTGACGCTGATGGCAAGGTTTTGCAGGCAACCCCGAATGCAACCTCGTGCTTACGTAGTTTGGGCATTCGAGAATCTGTTCTCGGAGAAGTCCTCGCGCAACGCATTACCGATGTCGTTTCTGACTCAACAATCGTTGAAGAGTCCTTGGCAGTGGTTGTCATGGGTCGTGCGCCTTGGCGCGTTGAAGTGAGTGTTCAGGGCTCAACGGTCACAATGCGTGCTCTTCCTTTGTTTAACGGGCGCAAGCGTTTGGGCGCTGTCATCTTGACTCGCGACCTGTCCGAACTGCGTAGACGCGAGCAGGAATTGATGACGAAGGACGCAACCATTCGCGAAATTCACCATCGCGTGAAGAACAACCTGCAAACTGTTTCCGCACTATTACGTCTTCAAGCACGTCGTTCAGACTCCGAGAGCGTCCAAACCGCCCTTCAGGAAGCCGAACGCCGTGTTCAGGCGATCGCTACCGTCCACGAGGCTCTTTCTCAGGATGTTAATGAACAGGTAGATTTCGACGAAGTCGCACGAACAATCGTCCGCATGGCAGGTACGGTTGCCTCAACCGACCATTCCGTTGACGTAGTGACAACGGGAGAATTCGGTAGCCTTGAGGCCGCTCAGGCTCAGGCAATGGCAACGGTTTTGAATGAACTTGTGTCAAATTCGGTTGAGCACGGACTCGCCGACAAGGACGGGCTGGTTCAAGTCCATGCTGAACGTAATGGCAGCCAGCTCACGGTCACAGTTTCAGACAACGGGGCAGGAATCCAACCCGGACGGGCGATGACCGGTCTGGGAACTCAGATTGTCAGCCAAATGGTCCGTGCAGAACTTCAGGGAAATATTGAATGGCTGCCGGGAGCCGAATGCGGAACTACCGTTGTGATCAGGGCACACTTGAATAACTAAGAGCCCAACATAGCGAGAAACACCGCTTCCTTTTCCGGGATGCGATCGGACTCAACGTGGAACGACTGTGGGCCCGGGTGAGTATTCCTCACCCGGGCCCACGCCTTTACTCATATTGAGCTATCAGGAACCGGAACCGCCTTGAGCGTCCAGCTTCTTTTGGGCGTCGATAGCCTTCGTCAGAGCATCATTCAGACGCTTCTGCGATTCACCATAGGCTGCCCAGTCGTTGTTCTTCAGTGCATTCTGACCATCTTGGATAGCCTGGTTAGCATCTTGAAGCGCTGAAGCAAGCTGTTTGGAGGGCTCACTTTCAGCTTGGTTTTGTTGATCGCCACCGCCCTTACTCTTATCGGCAGATTGATCACCGCCAGCAACCTTTGCAGCGGAGTCACCGCCGAAGGTTTGGTCAAGGGATTCTGCCAGTGTGGGCGCGAAACCAACTCTGTTACCGAAGGCCGTCAGTACAAAGCGCAAGACCGGGTAGTTTGCTCCACCCGAACCTTGGATATAGACCGGCTGGACGTAGAGCAGGCCACCGCCAACGGGCAGAGTCAACAAGTTACCTCTGATAACCGTGGAATCAGACAGATTCAAAACATTGAGCTGCGAAGCAATTGTTTGATTGGTGTCGTAGGCGTTCTGGATCTGTCCCGGACCGGGGACCGTCGTCGAGGACGGAAGCGCGATCAGCCGTAGCTTGCCATAGCCCTCACGAACCTTCCCGGCCTCACTTCCGGTTTCGGAATCCACCGCGAGGAAGCCAGCCATGGCCTCGCGCTTGGATTCACCACCCGGAACGAAAACGGAGGTCAATGAGAATTCCGCGCTCTGCTGACCCGGCATCTGCATGGTCAGGTAATACGGCGGCTGTACACGGACTGCCTGCTGCTGCGAGCTGCTCATGGTAGCCGTCGATACCCCATTTGCAGTTGCGGCTGTAGAGGTTTCCTCAGCAAGACGCCAGCGGTCACCGCCGGTGTAGAAGTCAGAGGCATCGCGCACGTGGTAAGAGGTCAGCAGGTCGCGCTGGACCTTGAACATATCCTCGGGGTAGCGCAGGTGCCCCATGAGATCAGCGGAAATGTTCTGCTTCGACTCGACGCTTCCCGGATAAATCTTCATCCACGTCGACAGAATGGGATCCTTTTCATCCCACTGGAAGAGACGCACCGATCCATCGTAGGCATCAACAATCGCCTTGACGGAATTACGCATGTAGTTGATGGAGTTTTCCTGGATGTACTGCCCCACCGACTGTGAACGCGAATCAACCGTGCTGGACGACAGCGATTGATGCTGAGCGTAAGGATAGGAATCCGTTGTCGTGTATGCGTCGACAACCCAAACAAGTCGTTTGGGCGTCGAGGGGTCGCCATCCGTATCGACAACCGCGGGGTATGCCTTCTGTTCCAGTGTCAGGTAGGGAGCAACCTTTGCAACACGAAGAAGCGGATCACGATCATAGAGAATCTGCGATTCCTCATTCGTTTGCGAGGAGAAGAAGATATCGGTTGATCCGAACTTAATCGAGTACAGAAGCTTATTCCAGACGTTCCCAACCGAAGGACCTCCGTTGCCCTTGAAGGTCGTCGAGACCTGACCACCGGGTGCGTTGTCATCCGGGTAGTCGAGCTCTTGGGCAGGAGTTCCTTCTGGGCCGCCAACGATCGAGTAGTCGGGGGCCGACTGCGAGAAGTACACACGAGGCTCGTACTCGCCGATCTCTCCCTTTG
Source organism: Pauljensenia sp. (assembly GCA_042645485.1). Lineage (GTDB taxonomy): Bacteria > Actinomycetota > Actinomycetes > Actinomycetales > Actinomycetaceae > Pauljensenia. The sequence continues at coordinate 14,423 of JBHRQN010000028.1, read as the reverse complement.
AGGGAATGGATTGCTCCCAATACGAGGGAAGACCGTCAGAGGTAATGCTGTTACCGTAGGCAGCTACAACACCGAAACCGTGAGTGTAAACGGTATGGCGGTTCACCCAGTTCTGCTGCTCTTGAGACAAGCCAGCCAAGTTCAGCTCACGCATTGAGATGACGGTGTCGCGGCGCTCGCCATTAATGGTGTAGCGGTCGACGAAGAAACCGGAATCGAAGGAGTAGTATGGACGCGACTGCTGCAACTGCTGGACAGTCTTGCGAATCACCTGCGGGTCAAGAAGGCGAATCTGCGAAGTTGACTCAGAGTCTTCACGAAGCTGTCCGGGCTGCGCGGTGGTCGTCGCATCGTAGGTCTGATAGTCCAGATCATCGAGCCCGTAGGCTTCCAAGGTCGCATCAATGTTGTGCTGAATATACGGGGCGTTAAGCGAACGCGCATTCGGGCGTACGCGGAATTGTTCAATCAACGCCGGGTATGCGCCACCAATGACCAATGCCGCAACGACTGTAACCACAACGCCAATCGTTGGAAGGCGCCACGTTCCCCTGAATGCGGCCACGAGGAACAGCGCAGCAACAGCGACGGAAATAGCAGCCAAGATCGAGTGCGCGGGAAGCGTTGCATTGACATCTGCATACATTGCGCCATCGATATTGTCACCGCTCTGAGTGAGCAGCGAGTAACGGCCGATCCAGTACTGCACCCCAATAATCACCGAGGCAACCGCAGCCAAGATCCCTAGGTGACGACGCACAGGAACAGTCGCGTGCGGACGCGGCACCACCTGCAAACCACCGTAGAGGTATGAGGCGACGATCGAGACGACGAGCGAAAGAACCACCAAGTGAAGCAAGAAGGAAACAACAAGCTCCAAGAAGGGAAGGGTAAAAACGAAGAAAGAGATATCCCAGCCAAAAATCGGATCTGTCTTTCCGAAAGGCGTTGCATTGAGCCACGTGAGGACTGTCTGCCATCCTTCTGCAAGACGAAGGCCTGCAGGGATACCCAAAACCAATGCGACCAGCCAGAACGCAAGCTTCTTAAAAGGCTCAATAGCATCTTGGTACTGCCTCAGATTCGCGGTGGCTTCGCCGCGCTTTGACGATACTCGATGACGATGGGCCAAGCCGATCATGATGCGCAGTACAGCGACTGACAAGACAACACCGACAACGGCTAAGCCTGCGATCACTCCCCAACGCGTCAGTAAGATCCGAGTCGCGTGCATCTGCTGGAACCACAAAATTTCAGTCCAGAATGATGAGGCCGCGTAGACAAAGAGTCCAAGAAGTACCAGAACCGTAACGGTAATTGCCCCCGGCCCCACCTTTGGGCGTCGGATCTCAATTTTGGGCAATTTAATTGGCTGATGGTCAGGAAAGAACGGAGAATCGCTCACAAGACATCCTCTCGAAGAGTGATCACAGTGTTCCTATTCTAACGAGAGGCTCATGCATCTGCGTCTGTCTTTCGCCTATGGGAAAATGACACCATGGTTGAACTGACTCCTACTGCACGTCAAATTGCTCTTGCGCACGTTGTTATTGACATCGAAAAAGCAGCATCGGTCGTGGGCTGGGACCACGCACCTTCCCTTTACGCTTTGGTTCACACCGCAATGTTGCTCGAGCAGCCCGATCTACCCGATGAGCTCAAGGACGCACTCCGCAAGGAATGGGATGGGACGGACGAGCACCTCAGTGCAATCATCCAAGAGGACTTCCAAGGAGACGACCTCGAAGAGATGTTGGCTCATCTTGCCTGGCCCCCTTCGGTCGTGGGTGCAGCTTTGAGCGTCGAACGCGTCATTGTTCCGCCTGAGGTCGAAGCTCAGGCCCCGGCAGACCCCGAAGAAGCCATTGCGTTCATCTCAAACCATCCCCAAGCTACTGATGTCCGTATCGCCGCGGGAGCATTACGCAGTGGCGAAACGTGGAGTGCCCTACGCGCCCGCACTTTCGATAGCGACGACAAGGTTGGCCAAGGATCACGCTTGGTTCCCAGCCTGACCGACGCTCTTCTGGCCTCGCTCTCGGACTGAAAATTCTGTTACTTGGCCTCGCAGGTCGGTAGGGAATCCCCACGATTCTGGCCAATCGCAACCACGTCCTCGTGCGCTTCATGAAGGGTCGAAACGCGAACGACACGCAGCCCTTCGGGAATGTGCCCGATCACCTGGTCGCAATTGCTTTCCGGCGCAAGGAACCAGCTGGCCCCATCACGCTTTGCACCCTGCATTTTCTGTGCAATCCCACCGATTGGACCAACCGTACCGTCGTAGGAAATTGTTCCAGTGCCCGCGATTGATTGGCCTCCCGTCATGTCTCCTTCACTCAGGCGGTCAATAATTGCCAGCGAGAACATCATTCCCGCCGAAGGACCACCAATGTCTTTCATAGCGAAGTTAATTTCTACGGGAATATCGGCCTTAACTCCCAGATAAATCCCCATTTTTGACCCCTGGGACCCATCTTCAGGCGCAGATGTGACGATTGTTTCCGTGCGCTCAACATCTCCATGCTTCACGGTAATCGTGACGGTGGATCCGGGAGCAACAGAATGCATGAACACGAAGGGATCTGCCCCAGTTTCAATCGGGTGCACAACCCCATCGGGGGTCTGGATCGACTCCAAAATGTCAGAGTCTTGAACTTTTCCAACCGCATCTGAGCCCTCGACCGCACCGGAGATATACACGGTTGCGGGTACCTTCCATCCCAGTTCCGCGAGCGCGGCGATCTGAGCGGAGTACTGAGAGTTCTCCATCTGATGAGCGTTCCGGTTATCCACTTGCTCACGGGTCACATTCGCTGGGTAAACCTTTGAGTACGGGATCATTTCCGAGGCCGGCGTCAGTTTCGCTTGAATCCATCCGAAGACGTTGAGACGCCTGCCCGGACCTCCCATTTCCGTGACGGTCACCATCCGGAGTTGTCCCCCTTCCTTGGGGGCGGTGGGGTTGGGGTTCGTGATTTCTTCGCCAGTTTGTGGATTGGTACCCGTGATCGACAGAATTTCTTTCAAGTCACCCTGTTGGTCCTGAGTCTTGCCTAAGACATCAACTGTCGGTCCGGGAAGCCTCGCAACGTAGGGCAGGGGGATTGCAGTGCAGGCAATAATGACCAAAGTCAACGCCACGACACCAGCGGTTAGACGACGAAGCCATCGAAGAGTCCGCTCACTGCGTTGCGTAGTGTCGGTCTCTTCATATTCGAGGTCTTCGTTGTCATTCATACTTTCCATTGTCTCTCAGCTGCTCACGCCGTGTCCTGAAAAGCCATGAAAACTGGAGAAAGAGGCGGCATCATCACGCCCAACTAATTGCGCTATGAGCAAAGTTGGGCGGAAAGAGCGCGATATCTCTAGTACTTCTTGTTCCTTGACTATTAGGCTCGTGATATGAGTGACAACGAGTCGAACATGGAAGAGTTCCTACGTCAGTTGCTGGGCGAGCAGGCCGCTCGCGCTGCAATGGAATCCATGCGCGCCCGAGGCATTGACCCCGAAAGCCTCAACAGTCAATTCCCTGATCCCTACATGATGAAGCAGGCGCTCACTCAATTCACGATTATGATGAACGGCCCTGCCAGCGGTCCTGTTGATTGGAAGAGCGCCTTACAAGTCGCACACACCAAATCTTGGGATTCGAAAGAAACCGCAGTCACCGCAGCGCAAGCTCAACGAACTCGCGAAGCAATGTCTGTTGCTGACCTGTGGCTAGATGCTGTTGTCGAATTTGGCCCCGGCAACGTCAATCGTCAGGTATGGACTCGCTCCGAATGGATTGATGGCACCGCTGAGGTATGGAAGCGCATCTGCGAACCGGTTGCTGCAAATGTTGCTCAGGCCTTTGAAAGTATCCTCGATGAGCAGCAAAAACACATCGCGGATATTGATCCCTCGCTGTCAGATTCGGTTCCAGATATTTCAAGCCTTCTTAACTCGACTCGCGATATTTTGCCGAAGATGTCGTCGTTCCTTTTTGCAAGCCAAATTGGAATGGCTTTGGGCCAGATTGCTCAAAGCGCTCTGGGATCAACAGACGTCGGTATTCCCCTTGCCGATGGTTCTACCACAGCCCTCGTCGCTCGTAATATCGAAGATTTCGCTGATGAACTTGAAATTCCTTTCGAAGAAGTGCTTCAGTTCATTGCTCTGCGCGAGTGCGCACATCATCGTCTCTTCACCGGTGTCCCGTGGCTTGCTGGCGACCTTACGCGCGCAGTTGAGCGATACGCGCAGCATATTGCGATCGATAGCGAGGCCGTCGCCGAGGCCGCGACTCGTCTTGACCCAGCGAACCCCGAGTTCAATGAAGATTCGCTGAACGAACAGATCTTCGCAGCCGCACCGACACCCGAACAACGTGCAGCATTAGAACGTGTGGAAAATCTTCTTGCCCTGATCGAAGGCTGGGTTGATGTTGTCACCTCGCTGGCGGCACGCCCCTATCTTCCCCACCTTGAGCAGCTGCGCGAGCTGATGCGCCGTCGGCGGGCATTGGGCGGTCCCGTTGAGAAGATTCTTGGAAGCTTAATTGGCTTGAAGATGCGTCCGCGTCGTGCTCGCGATGCGGCCAAGCTCTTCCAATTGGTCACTCAAGACGAGGGCAGCGATGCCCGCGAAAAGCTGTGGGCTCACCCCGATTTGATTCCCAATAGCAATGAGCTCGATTCGCCAGAAACCTTTGTTGCGCTTCGACGCGCCGAGGCCGAGGCCAGCGCCGACATCGACCAGGCACTTGAGTCGCTATTGGATGGTTCAATGGGATGGGCTGAGGGACTTGATCCCACGATTGACCCCGAGGCAGATACCCTGCGTAAGGCAGGTTTTGATATCGGAGACGCATCTGAGGGCGAAGGTAACGCTTCGGATGACGTTCAATCTTCAGATAATGGGGCGGAGTCCCAATCCTGAATTTATTGACCAAATAATCCACAGGGTGAAGGCCACACCGGAGTTTTCCACAGATTCTTAGTTCTTGCCCATAAGCGCAATCTCCCACGCACAATAGGAATTCCCTATTCCACAGTGCGGAGGAAAAATGGCAAGCCCCCTGAGTATCGAAATCAACGGAATTGACCCCGTGACCATCGCGGCAGTAGAACTCATCATTCAAACCCTGCCTGAGCTTCGACTTCGTCTTGTTGATTCACGTCGACTGAGCGCTGAATTAGCAGGCCTTCTTCCGGAGGAGCGCCTGTTTCCACGACGTTCTCAAGCCCTTCGCTCACACCTCGCTAAGCACTATCCTCATCTGCGCTATTGCAGTTCATACTCCCCCATTGACTTAGGAATCATCGCTTCCGTGGGTTCCCATGACCTCGAGAAGGCGGACGCAATGATGCACTGCGACATCCCGCATCTCCTCACCTGCAGGAATGAGGGCTACTGGGACATCGGCCCGCTGGTAGTGCCGGGAGCCACCTGCTGTGCGCGTTGTCTTGAGACCACACAATCCGAACGCCATTCACTCCCTAGCCTCGGTCGAGACCTTGAACTATGGCGTTTTGAAACGCCACTGCCCTGGCTCACTCATATGGCTGCAGCCTGGCTTTCTCTGATGATTTACGATTTTGCTCGCTTCGGCATGGACCGACGATCGAGCATGAACCGTTTTCTACGCATCACGACAGAAGGAGAGGTTTTATGGATTGAGGTCGATAATGATCCTCTCTGCGGGTGCACCAGTGCAGCAGTCTCACAACCTCCGGCAGCTTCACTGACAGCAACTACTCTGTCCACCAGTATCGGCAAATTCGACATGCTCAGTCATAACCACCGCTACCGGATTGCCTCATAGTTACGCCGGCTCTGTCTCCACCTGAACTTCTTCGCCGCGGATAATTGCCAAAATCTGAGACCCAAAGTAGTCGATTTTCACTTCACCAATTCCGCGAATAACTCGAAGCTGAGTCAGCGTCTTGGGCTGAGCGATAGCAACATCTCTCAAGGTCTTATCGGTAAGTACAGCGTAAGCCGGAACTAATCGAGCCTCTGCCTCAGCTTTTCGCCATGCACGTAAGCGTTCGAAGAGTTCAATGACCTCCGGAGAATTACTTTCCTCAAATTCAGCATGGGCAGCCTTGGCCGCGCTGCGTTTAGACGTACCTGCGCGCGCAGAAGAAGCTCCAACTTGGGGTCGTTCTTCTCGAGGCCACAGATCCTTCATAAAGCGGGAACGCTGGCGGTTTCCCCCGCCGTGGCGCGAACGCGAATACGAGATTGCAAGATGATCCCGAGCACGTGTCATTCCCACGTAGAGCAGACGTTTTTCTTCCTCAATTGCGTCTTCGCCCTGAGCAAGAGAGATCGGAATAAGCCCTTCACTCACTCCAGCAAGGAAAACATGCTCCCACTCCAGTCCTTTTGCCGCGTGAAGGGTTGAGAGCGTGACCCCCTCCGTAGTTGGGGCAGCTTGTGAGACCTCACGCTCAATAAGATTATTGACGAACCCAATGAAAGAGTTATTGGTAGAAGAGCGTGCCATTTCGACAATGGCATTGAGGTTATCCCATCGTTCTCGAACCGCGCCCTGAGCCTGTGGTGCCTGCGGGGACCATCCAGCGATTCCAAGAAGATCTTCAACCAAGTGAACAACATCAGCCTCGTCAATTCCTTGATTGTGCAAGGTTGTCGCTTGCTTCTTTAATAGAAACATCGCGCGGCGGACCTCTTCGCGCTCAAAAAAGCGCATCCCAGAATGGACGAGGAAGGGGACGCCGGCCTCACTCAGCTGAGCTTCGAAGTTCTCTGACTGACCATTAGTTCGATAAAGAATGGCGATCGAAGAATACGAAACTCCATCGTCGTGGAGCTTACGGATTTGCCGCGCGATTCCCACGGCCTCGTCATTGTCGTCCGCATAGCTCTGATAGTCGACAGGGACACCATTGTCACGCTGAGATACCAATTTCACGGCGCCTTTAAGAACAGACGAGTGTTCGCCCTTCATCAGGGTATTCGCTGCACTCACGATCTGCGGCGTCGAGCGATAGTCGCGAACCAATTGCACGACGCGAGCACCCTTGTGCTCCTGTGCGAAGTCTTGAAGGTAGCGCGGTGAGGCACCCGCAAAAGAATAAATAGTCTGCGCGACATCACCGACAACGCAAATATCATGGCGCCCACCGAGCCAAAGGTTGAGAACATGGTGTTGGAGGGCAGAGACATCCTGATATTCATCAACGACGAAACTGCGGTATTGACGATGAATTCGTTGGGCAATAGCTGGATAATCCTGCAAGATTCCTGCCGTCAGTACCAAGACATCTTCAAAATCGAGAACCCCCCGATCCTCCTTCGCCTCCTGATATGCGTCCATCAGTGCAAGAACATCATCAGCGCTAAGGTCGCCCGGTGGCGTTCGCCTATTGGCGCGAACGGCCTCGGCATAGGCATCAGCATCGAGCATGGAAACCTTCGACCACTCAACCTCGGCGGCTAAATCACGAACGAGCGCTTTGTCTGCGCGGATACCGATTCTTGCAGCAGCAGCGGAAATCAAGGATGCTTTGTGCTCAATGAGAGGTGGCATGCTCCCGCCGATGGCACTTGGCCAAAAATACTGAAGCTGGCGCAAGGCAGCCGAGTGAAAAGTCCGCGCTTGGACGCCTGGAACCCCAAGTGCCGTCAGACGCTCACGCATCTCAACTGCAGCTCTCTTCGTGAAGGTCACTGCCAAGACATTTGTCGGTTCGTAGACACCGCGTGCAACTCCATAGGCAATGCGATAGGTAATCGCTCGTGTCTTACCCGTCCCGGCCCCCGCAAGCACCGCCATTGGGCCAGAAACGAATTGTGCGACACTCCGCTGATCGGGATCTAGTGCTTCAAGAAGACGTTCAGCGCGTTCGTCATCTTGGACGCTCACAGTGCATCACCTTCCGCATGCAACCAAGTGTCGATCATCATGCGAGCGATCGCGGTATGGGTAGGGATCTCCAGTTCGCCACTGTTGACCGCATCAATAAGTTCCGCGCGCGTCATCCATTTCATGGCATCGACCTCTTCCATATCTGGAGAGGGATCCGGAGTGCCAGAAACTTTCCCGGTAAAGCCAATCATGACCGAGCGCGGGAAAGGCCACGGCTGCGTCGCAACATAGCGGACCTCTTCCACATCCAACGAGGCCTCTTCTTTTGCTTCCCGAACTACCGCATGCTCAGGAGCTTCTCCTGCCTCAACAAAACCAGCAATAAGCGACATGAAACGCGGTTTCCATGACCGGTTATGTGCAAGCAGCAAACGATCTTTCTCATCGGTGATTGCAACGATCACTGCAGGATCCTGCCTGGGATATTCGAGGCGATCACATTGGACGCACCGTTGAGCCTCTCCCCCGTTTTCGTGTTGGAGTTTCCCGCCACACCTTGGGCAATACCGCGTACGCTCATGCCAATGCAGAAGCGCTAAGGCACGCGCACATGATGAACAGTCAGCAGCTTCAAGGAGTGCTGCCTCGTACCGAAGAGAGAGCCACTGAGGATCTGCCGGTGCGACGCTAGTGGCCGCGAGGGAGTGAGTTCCTTCAACAAGCGCACCCCAATCTTCTTGAGAGTCAAGGATTGCGATGAAACGCGCAACGCCGGAAGAATCAACCCCACCAAAGAGCACGCGTTCCGCACCCTCAACTGCAGGACCAATATCCGCGGCTCGCAGTGGAGTGCTCCCATCGGAAGTAAGCGCAACCATCCCCTGAGTGGTCATTGCCAGAACCCGCAAAGAACGCGCGTGGGGCGCTAAGGAAGCACGTACTGCCTCGTACCCACCTTTGTGCGTCATCCGCGGGGCCCATGCGCTCAGTTCATGCGGGAAATAGAGCTGCTCATTGGCGAAAGGAAGACCAGTAACCGTGTCAAAATGGGGCATGATGTAACCGTAGCCGTCCTTCGCTTCAGTCACAACGCAAATGCGCGTTAGGCTGGAGTCATGACTACTTCTCAGCTTCGCGCCGATGGGCGCACCCCCTCACAGCTTCGCCCCATGTCTATCACTCGTTCCTGGGCAGGAACCGGCGAAGGATCCGCACTGATCGAATGCGGGAACACGCGCGTTCTGTGCGTTGCTTCGCTCACCGAGGGCGTCCCCCGTTGGAAGCGCGACAGCGGAGAGGGCTGGGTAACCGCAGAGTATTCAATGCTTCCGCGAGCTACTTCCGAGCGCTCTCAGCGTGAATCCGTCAAGGGAAAGATCGGCGGCCGCACCCACGAGATTTCGCGTCTTATCGGCCGTTCACTTCGCGCGATCGTTGATATCAAGGCGCTCGGAGAGAACACTCTGGTCCTTGACTGCGATGTTTTGCGAGCCGATGGCGGTACCCGAACCGCTTCAATTTCCGGCGCCTATGTTGCGCTTTACGAGGCGATTTCTTGGGGAATCTCAAAGGGGATCGTCGCAGCTTCTTCTCCGCAGAAGGTCCTCTCTGATTCGGTAAGCGCGATTTCCGTCGGCATCATCGATGGCACCCCCATGCTCGATCTTCCCTACGTTGAAGATGTGCGCGCGCAGACAGATATGAACGTCGTCCAGACTGGTTCGGGTTCTTTCGTTGAGGTTCAGGGAACCGCTGAACACGCGCTCTTCTCCCGCACCGAACTTGGCGAGCTTCTTGACTTGGCAACCGCCGGTAATGCTCAGATTCGCGACCTCCAGGCACGCGCGTTGGCAGCGGATCCGGGAGTCACCGTTTCTTCCGAGGCCGCACTGTGAGCTCCGTGCACAGCGCAAATGCGCCTCGCCTGGTTTTTGCGACTGGAAATGCACACAAGGTAGCAGAGCTCGAGGCGATCATCGCTCCCTTCCTCCCCGAAGGAGCCGGCCGAATCGCAAGGATGAGCGACTTCGATGTCACCGAGCCCGTTGAAGACGGCGCCACTTTTGCCGAAAACTCTTTGATCAAGGCTCGCTCTTTGTGCGCAGCAACTGGAATCGCTGCGCTTGCCGATGATTCCGGGCTGTGCGTTGACATCATGGGTGGCGCGCCGGGTATCTTCTCTGCCCGTTGGAGCGGGGCTCACGGGAACGACCAAGCGAACCTTGAGTTACTTCTTGCTCAGCTCAGCGACGTTCCGCTTCACTTACGAGGTGCTGCATTTGTTTCCGCAGCGGCGCTGGTTCTTCCCGATGGCCGCGAGTTCGTTGAGCTCGGACGCGTCGAGGGACACCTGACCACTGCTCCTCAAGGCGAGCAAGGATTTGGCTACGATCCAATTTTTGTTCCCTCAGGTATGGATCGCACTGCAGCAGAGCTCACTGCGGAGGAAAAGAATGCAATCAGCCACCGCGGGATTGCTTTCCGCGCGCTTGCACCGCGGATTATTGAGGTTCTAGCCGGCAACTAAGCAACGTACAGGAAAACGCGTAGTCGGATGGTGAGATTCCGGCTACGCGTTTCTTTCCCAAAATCGGAGTAGCTACGCGTTCTAGAAATCGACAGACATACCGGTCGTCGCAAGCTCCACGTTCCCGCTGTAGACCTGCTGTGCCTGCCAACGTGTAGCCTCGGGATTATTCCATGGCTGGATATGAGTAAGAATGACACGGCCAACTTCAGCGCGCGCAGCGAGAGTACCTGCACGGCTACCATCCATGTGGATTCCCTCGACGGTATCTTCCTCAGTAAAACCTGCTTCACTGAGAAGAAGATCTACCCCGCGAGCGCCTTCAACGATGCTGTCACACAAATCAGTGTCACCGGTGTAGAAGAAAGTGCTGCGCGATCCAGAGGTATCGTCTTTTGAAAAACCAGAAGGGCCGCTGATGCGAACACCGAAGGCTGGTACAGAGTGCCATGCCTGCGCTGCACTCACGGTGAAGGGACCAAAAGACCAACTCTTTGCGTCTTCGAGTTCCTTGAAAATGAACTCTGTCGAATAGCTTTCCTCTTCGCCAACTCCATCGATCTGACGAACACGGCCCGGTAAGCACGCCGGTCCCGCAAGAACCATGGGATCGCAATAAGCACCAGGCCCCCAGCGCCGGTAGACGTGTAGGGAAATCACATCTCCCATGTGGTCTGCGTGGCAGTGCGAAAAAATCACCGCATCAAGATTTGATGGCTCAATGTAACGCCATAACTCACCGAAAGATCCTGGTCCCATATCCAAGACAAGGTTCCAGGTTCGCTGCCTCCCAGTTCTTTCATCGGGACCGTGAGCTTGAAGCAGGTAGCAGGATGCAGGTGAATCAGGTCCAGACATTGAACCCGTACAGCCGATGATACGAAGCCTCACTGAGCACCTCCTTCTAGCGGGAGGGATGGGACTTCACTCACGCTTTGAACCTCAGGACCAAGGAAACGGCGGGCAAGAATCGGGAAGCGCGACGAAGCATCGGTAGTGAGGAACTGGTGCTGCGGTTCATCGCCTGCACCGCGGCGCGGCGCATGGAGCAAATCGCGATCAACCAACTCGTTGTAGGTAACATTCGCCGTTGTGGCCGAGGAGGTTACCAGACGAACGTTATCCCCCATCACTCGACCGATAACTCCGGTAAGAAGCGGGTAATGGGTGCATCCCAGAATCAGGGTATCGACGCCTTCTTCTTTCAGGGGAGCAAGATATTCGCGGGCAATACCCTCCAGCTCAGGACCTGCTGTTTGCCCGGCCTCGACGTACTCGACAAAAAGCGGGCAGGCCTGCTGGAAGACTCGAAGACCAGGAACTGCAGCAAGAGCATTGACATAGGCTTCCGATTGGATAGTTGCCTGAGTTCCAATCACGCCGATCTTGTGATTGTGCGTTGCAACGACAGCGGCGCGCGCGGCAGGGGTCACGACCTCGATGACGGGAATGTGCTGGCCCACCCAGTACCGTTCCCGCGCGTCCGACAGCGCAGCAGCGGTTGCGGTATTGCATGCAATGACCAAAGCCTTTGCTCCGGCCTCGACAAGGCGATCAAGCCCCCACAGTGTCAATTGGCGAACTTCGGCGATCGGACGCGGACCATAGGGAGCGTGAGCCGTGTCCCCCAGGTAGACAATGTCCTCGTCTGGCAGCTGATCAATGACGGCACGCGCAACCGTGAGCCCACCTAAACCAGAGTCGAAAATACCAATCGGCGCGTTATCCATATAACGAAACTAACTCGCTTCACCCTGGAGATGCACAGATTTGAGCAGTGACTCTTGCCACCATGTGATCAGTAGGTAGATCGCGGCAGCGCTTTGCTCGCGTGTCCCCTCGGGTTTTTCCTGAGCGATTGTCTCGATCCGAATCACGTCAGAATCGTTATGAATACCCAGTTCTCCAGCCAAAGCAAGGCGCATATCGGTGAGTGCACCAAGCCAATTCCACGTCGATTCTTCGTCCAGAACAAGGTAGTTCGTTCCATCAACCAGCACATCGTTGAGTTGGTTACACACGGTACGAAGTCGCTGAGATTTTTGTGAGCGAAGGGTGTCCTCGGTCAGCGCACGCAAGCGTGCCGCTTCCTGGGGATCAGTGCTCATAGGGGGAAGAAGGAAATCCAGAGCAGGGTCAATCGCAGCTGCACGTTCGCTCTCAAGTCCGGTTGCAGCGGAAAGAAACATAGGGAAATCCCCCGGGTCATCCAAGACCACAAGGATTTCGTGGATAAGCTGCTGGATCAGAAGGTTGTAGTCCCTTCCGATCGGTGCGCTAATCCCCCGTCGTGAGACGGTAAAGGGGCCGATCACGTGACACGCTCCAATGTTGATTGCACTCCGTAATCGTGGAGTGTTTGTAGGTCTGCTTCGACGCGTTCACGTAGCCCAGTGGCGATGATGGCCTGTCCATCACTGTGCACTTGCAAAGTCAGTGCTTCGCACGTAGGACGCGGGTAGCCGAAAAGCCTCCATAGCACTTCGGCAATGTAGTCCGATGAGTTAATCGGGTCATCCCAGACAATGAGGTTCCACCTCGGCACCGATGCATCAGCGGTCCCGGCGTTGGGATTATTCGCGGTCAAAGGAATGCCCGACATGTCTTAAGCCTACGCAGGAAATGCCTTCCTGTCTGCACTTTTGGAATTTCTTGCACATTTTTCCACCATTAGGGATTAAATTTGAGATATGCCTGCATCATTTGAAACGTCGCTTCTGACGGATATGTACGAATTGACCATGCTCGACGCCGCCATGAAGTCGGGGACTGCGAATCGACACTGCGTTTTCGAGCTCTTTGGTCGACGTCTTCCCGCTACCCGCCGCTTCGGTGTCGTCGCAGGGACGGGACGGGTTCTCGAGGCCTTGGACCGCTTTGAGTTCTCCCCTGAACAAATCCAGTGGTTGGCCGAAAAGAAGGTTGTTTCCGATACAGCTCTCGAGTATTTGTCGACCTTCCGTTTCCGCGGGAATATTTCAGGCTACGCCGAAGGCGAGTGCTATTTCCCGGGTTCTCCCCTGCTCACCGTTGAAGGCACCTTCGCAGAGTGCACTCTTCTGGAAACCCTTCTCCTGTCGATTTACAACTACGATTGCGCAGTTGCCTCTGCTGCTTCACGAATGACAATTGCCGCGCACGGACGCCCTTGCCTGGACATGGGTGCACGCCGAGGCCACGAGCGCGCAGCTGTCTCTGCAGCACGCGCCTCCGTTATCGGCGGCTTTGCAGGCACTTCAGATCTCGAGGCCGGCAAGCGCTACGGCATCCCGGTGATCGGTACTGCCGCCCACGCATTCACCCTGCTTCACGACAGCGAACGCCAAGCGTTCGACGCTCAGATCGCCTCCCTTGGCCCGAATACGACTCTTCTGGTTGATACTTACAACGTCACCGAGGGCGTCAAGACAGCCGTCGAGGCCGCACGCGCTGCAGGCGGAGAATTGGGCGCTGTACGTTTGGACAGCGGCGACCTCGTCGCTCAGGCCTTTACGGTGCGCGGACAACTGGATGCGCTCGGTGCGACCTCCACGAAGATCACCGTGACTTCCGATCTCGACGAGTATGCCATTGCAGCTTTGGGAGCCGCTCCCGTCGATTCTTACGGTGTTGGCACACGTCTGATTACCGGTTCCGGCATCCCCACCGCGGCCTTGGTATACAAGCTCGTATCCCGCGAGGACAGTGACGGAAATATGGTGGGTGTTGCGAAGAAGTCTGCTTCGAAGAACACCGTTGCCGGTAAGAAGTACGCCGGTCGCCTCTACGACGAGGACGGCTACGCCAGCGAAGAAATCCTGTTCACCGGAAGCGCTGAAGAGGCTACTGTTTTCTTCGAAGAAAACAGCGCCCGTCCCCTTCAAGTTCCACTGATCGTCGATGGAGAAATCCAAAGCGAAGCGTGGAGCTCTCAGGCGCTATCCGAGGCCCAGGCACGTCACCTGCGTTCACGTAATGAGCTTCCTTACCAGGCATGGCGCTTATCGGAAGGTGAACCTGCAATTCCAACGCGTTACATCTGAGCACTCAACATTATTGACGGCTGTGGGGGCTGCGGTGGAAGAATTCACCGCA
>JBHRQN010000027.1:0-23270 GCA_042645485.1 Pauljensenia sp. | reverse complement strand
TAGTGGTGTCGATCCCGCCAAGTAGTGTCAATGTGGCGCTCACGGCCGCAAATCAACGGGCTGCTCGGGGGTGCCTCCCGCGGGCGGAACGACCTCGGCGGTAATGAAAGCTGAAGAAAAAGGCCCTATTTCCCTGGGAAAAGAAGCGGCAGTGCGTGGCTGAGCTGGCGTGAGACCGAGGCCAGGGAGTGCGTCCCGCCCTCGTCGATCCACACCTGCAAGCTCTGGGGCGTCATTAGCGTCGGATACCTGCGGTAAAACTCGCCGAGCTGCGGATTCATGTCGTCGAGCGCTGGATCGTCTGAACCGACGCTGGCGATAATGCGGAAATCCTGTGGCCCCATGTCGCGGCTGCGCACGCCCAAAGTGACTTCGTCGGCAATCTGGGGGAGGGGCGCGTCATGATCGCGACCAATCCATGATTCCCCGGCCATCGGCATATAGCCGTAGAAATAATCGGGGTTCAGGGCGAAAACATCCCAAGTCGTAATCCCGCCCATGGAAAAACCGCCGAAAGCGCGGTGCATACGGCTGGCTTTTAAGGATTCATCTGAGGTGTCGCCGCCCGCGTAGGTCGAGTAACACGACTCGATTGTGTCAATCAGGGTGTTGATCTCGCTGGTCGCAAAGAAACGGTTGAGCTGATAATCCGTTTCAAAATCATCGTTCACAAAAGAACGATCAGGGTAATACGTCGCAAAAACAACGATTGTTGGAGAGATCGCACCGCTGCGCTCAAGGTCATCAATGGCCGGCGAGACCTCATCCGCCATCTCCTCTGCACTACTCATCCACCCGTGAGTCAGGTATGCGATATTGGCAGGCATTCCCTGTACGTATGTTGCCGGAACGTAGACTAGGGCCTGCTTCTTATAGGTCACGCCCTGATACTCCTGCTGATAATCCACGGTGTCGATCCGCCCGTGCAGGGGGATCGGGTTCTCCGAGGCCGCGGGAATGATTACCGTTGTCCCGTCCGTGTTTTCTTGGTGGGTAGCTGCGGGGGAGGGGGCGGAGGCGTGATAGGCCTCGTATCCTGCTGCACTGACCAGGCCGCTTGCTACCACCAGGGTGCCCACGGCCAGCGCGATCGTCCCCTTTCGGTTACGGGGCCGGGGCTGCTGCTCCGGGGTCGCTGAGGTTTCGGTGGTGGGTGAGGTCGGAGTACTCATCGGTGAAGTTCCGTGTAGTTTGTGCGTGTTGACCTCATATGGTCGATTTTAGGTCCGCGGCTGTGGCGGTGCGAATGCGCCTTCGCTACAGGCGGATAGGATTGAGGCACCAACTGGACAAAGGAGTTGCCATGATTGCTGTCACGACCCCAACCCTTGAAGGCGCACCTATTAAGCGTTACTACGGAATTGTTTCCGGAGAGACGTTCGCGGGTGTGAACCTCTTTAAAGATATTGGTGCAGGCTTGTCGAACCTTTTCGGTGGTCGGGCCTCGAACTATGAAGAGGAACTGGCCCAGGCCTCGCAAACTGCGATCAACGAGATGTGCCAGCGTGCGCAGGCGATGGGCGCGAATGCGGTAGTCGGCGTGCATGTCGAGTACTTCACCGCCGGATCTGACAACGGAATGCTCGCCGCAATCGCCACGGGCACCGCTGTTGAGGTGTGAGCGTATTTATTGACTAAGAATCCCCGCACTTCAGGCGCAATCTCGCGGTTTGAGGTACGGGGATAATTCTTGCTACTTCCTTGATTTATCCTTGGGGAACTCTGTAAAATCGCACAGTATTCAATCCTGTATCAACAAGCAATGGTGGTTGTGTCATGGCGAAACTTCGCGGTTTATTTCGAGCGCTTGGGGCTCTTGTAGTTATTGCCCTGGTCTTCATCGGTGGAATGAAAATGGCCCCCTACCTGGGATTCTTGGGATTCAACTCCAAGAAGGTCACGACCGACACTACGACCATCACCAACTCCTTCTCTGATATCGCGGAGCTTGCGACTGAGTCCTATATCTTCACTGAAGTTGGAAAATACTCCGAACAGGGAACGCAGATTTTTGGCATGGAGGTTCCCGGAACGGGAGCGTCGTTCCTCATCACCTACTCGGGTGAAGTGAAAGCCGGCATTACCGATATCAGCGCAATCAAAGTTGAACGGGACGAAAGCAAGAAGACCATTAAAGTAATCGTGCCGGCAGCCCAGGTAATCTCGACCAAAATCGATCCCTCGTCGGTCAAGACCTATGACCAGACCTTCAGCTTGGCAAACCGCCTCGAAGTCAATGAAGTCACCGGTTTCCTTGCGAACGAGGAGAAGCGTGCATCCGAGGACGCCGTGAAGCATGGCCTGCTTGAGAAGGCGCAGAAGCGCTTGGATGAGATCGTTACCGACCATGTCAAGGCAGTCTTGGGTGATGAAGCCAAGGACTATGAGGTAAGCGTAAGCGTCGCCGAGTCGAAGAACTGATTACCGAGGCCGGGGTTAGCTTTCGTAAGAAGATTCCCCGTCTGAATCTGCCTCGGGCAGTGCCGGGAGAGCGTCGCTGTTGTTGGGGAGCGCCGCGCAGCTCGTCTTAAGTAGCGAGGCCAGTTCTTGCGCAGCTTCGCGCCCAACGCTGGGGAAGCACCACTCGAACTGGCGCTGTTCATGCGTGACATGCAGCTGCGCAAGAGAATCCTGCTCGTTGAGAAAATCCCATGTGAGTTCTTCAAGCGGGTAGCTGCCTGTGACTGTGCCCTTCTGAATGAAATCCTGAGGGGAAGCGGTAATCACTCGTCGATTTGTTACGGCCATCATCTCCGGTGCAACAACAACTGAACGTTGAGCTGCCCTGCGGAGGAATCCCGCGGTTTGTCCGGGCTTACGAATATCAGGCGCCTTAGTGTCTTCGCGTTGGGGTAAGCCTGCCCAAGCGATTTCTATTGCCTCGGCAAAAGGAGAAGAAGCTTTTGCAAGAAGCCGGTGTGAAAGGCGATCAACGGGAAATGCTAACGCCTGCAATTCTTCGCCTTCGTCGAGGAACCATCGGAGAGTGTCGGTGTATGCGCTCGTATCGTAATCTTCGGGGGCGCATGTAACTGTGGGCTCTGGTTGCGGGTTCTCGCGGATGCCTAGTTGGTGAGCAAGGCCGTCAAGTGCCTCGAGCAGCTTTCGCGCAATCTCTTGTGAAACCGCTGTATCGCCACGTTTCTGTGTCAGCGGCATTGTCCATTTCCCAGCTGTATCGGCGATGACATGAAGCTCGCGAATGAGTCCATACAGCAGTTCTCGCTGAGTGTGGAGATCTGATTCAATTTCCTGTTGGATATCCGGAAGGTCGAGGCTTAGCGGTTCGTCGTTTGCCAGTTCGTGACTGCGCTTGAGAACTGAGAGACAAACCCATGCTTGTAATGTTTCGAAAGCTGCGCATGCATCGATAACGATGTTCTGTGCATTGACCCGCACATAGTTCCGTCTTGCACTGACATCGCTTTGGGCTTTTCGCAGTGAATCGGTGTGTTCGTGAATTCGCTCCTTATAGTATTTCCGGTGCGATGTCAGTTCGTGGAAGAGCCCGCTGACCGTATCCCAATTCGAGTCCGAGACTTTGCCTTGCTTCATGCTGAAGCGGTAGACCTCGGTGATTGTTTCACAGACGCCCTGGTAGTCAGCTTTTCGTGAGCTTGTGAGAACTTGAAGCGTTTGCTCGGAGACCTGTTGGACGCTGCGTATGTGCTTTGAAATATCGTTGAGCTGCATCTGAAGTGCAACTGTTGCGATTGCTGGACCAACGGCAGCAAGAACACCGGAAAGCCGAGCGCCCGAAACTGAAAGTAAACGTGCATTTCGAACAAACTGTCCATTTGAACCGCGGATTACTCCAAGTACGCCGCCCCCGGCTGTTTGTGTGAGTGTTGCGCCATTAGCGAGGAGAGCCTGCGAGGCAGCATCGAGCTTATAGAGGCCAGAAGCTTGAATGAACGCATTCGCTGCGGAGGCTACACCGCCGCCCGCTGCTGCGATTTCGCCGACTAGAGCAACAAGATCATTGAGGGAATCGCCCAGAACAAGCTGGTCGGTAATCTTTTCAAGTCCTTCAGTGTTCGGACCGATCACGATTGCAAGATCGTTTTCCAAGGGGATGAGAAGGGTTTCTCCGTCTTCTGGTGAATATTGCAATTGCGTGTTCTGAGTTGCGTCGTCCATGACTCCACCCTGTTTATTGCTGTTCTCCCCACCCTGGGAAATAGAACGAGGTGAATTTTATGCTATCACGCAGCTTAGGTTCAGTTTTTGCTTTCCTCACGCCTCCACTGAACGTAGTCGTGGTGGATGTACTTGTGCGCCCACGCGGGGTCGAGGGGCGTAATCTCGCGTTTTTCTGACACTTTGTCGCTGCGAAGGGTGGGTGTACGGTCCTAAACTTGCCACGTTACCCGTGAAGGAGGCCTCACAGTGCCGGGATTGGAACCCTACGACGCAATCATGCTGCTGTCCTACGGTGGCCCCAACGGCATGGAGGATGTTCTCCCGTTCATGCGCAACGCAACGCGAGGCCGTGGAATCCCCGACGAACGTCTTCTTCAAGTCTCGAAGCACTATGAGCGTTTCGGCGGTGTTTCCCCCATTAATGCCTGTAATCAGCGCCTGATTGCTGACCTATCCGCAGAGCTGTCGCGTCGCGGATATGACATCCCCGTCGGCTGGGGAAACCGCAACTGGCATCCCTTCGTCACCGAGGGCTTAGACGAACTTGCCCAAGCCGGCGCGCGACGCATCCTTGTGCTGCCGACCTCCGCCTATGCCTCGTATTCGGGGTGCCGTCAGTACCGCGAAGACCTTGCCGAGGCCGCGCAGTCCCTCAGTGAAAAGTGGGGGAGTATCGTCCTGGGTGCAGAGGACAGTGCGGACAACCCTAGCGCCGACATCATTGTGGACAAAGTGCGCCCCTATTATTCGACGCCCGGTATGGCCAGTGCTGAAATTACCTCGATCCGTCGCGCGTGGTCGGCCCTAGTTGAGGGCGGGGTGGATCCCGCTGGGATTCGACTGATTTTTGTCACCCACTCCATTCCCGTGAGCATGGAAGAGGGCTCCTCTCCTTTCCCCTTCCCTTCTGCCGTTTCTTCTTCCCCTGATTCCGCGGCCGGTGGCGCTGAGCTCGAGGCAGAGGAAACCTCATCCCTGGGCACTCCCGCATCTGAAATTAGTTACGTGGCCCAGCATCATGCGTTGATTCAGGCGATCATGCCGGAAGTGCGTCGAATCTTGGGACGCGAGGATTTGGGGTACGACTTAGCATTTTGTTCGCGCTCGGGCCCGCCGCAGGCGCGCTGGTTGGAGCCCGATATCAACGATGTCCTCCGCGAACTGATCGCCCCGGAAGGCCAGAGTGCGGGGGAAGGAAACCGGGCCTCGGGAAGTGGAAAGCCCAGCGGCGTAGTCGTCGTCCCTATCGGCTTTATCTGCGACCACATGGAGGTTGTCTACGACCTGGACACCGAGGCGAAGGAAACCGCTGCTGAGCTTGGAATTGCGTACAAGCGCGCCGAAACGATCTCGACGGACCCCGCGTTTGTCTCTTCGCTGGTGGACGTGCTGGAAGAACGCGCAGCCCAGGCGCGAGGAGAAAACCCCTTCCGCATGACCGTCACAGGCATGGGACCTTTCCACACGGTGTGTCCGCCGGATTGCTGCTTGGCGCCGGCTCGGCCTGCGCATTCCCACCACTTCGACCAAGCGGGCGATCAGTGCGCAAGCTCGCATGCCCCACTTTCTTCCGACGGCCCTGCTCGAGTCGCCGGTCAATCTGCCATACAACAGGAGGAATCAATGGCGTTCTTGAACCGTCGTGCGGCACAGCCCGCTGAAAATGCTGAAAACAGCGCTCACTCTGAGGATGCGCCCAAACACGTTGCTGAGCATGCTTCGCACCACCACGCCGCGCACTCCTATGTTCCCGACCCGCGCGATCGGACCGATATTGACTTGGACGAGGTCAACGGCAAGCAGCACTACGCGCTGTATTCCGTGTTTGCATTGGGTGAGTTCTTGCCGGCAGATGACAGCGAGCGCGCCCAGATTGTTGCTGAATCCCTGGATTACGTGAAGAGTGCGGGCGCAGAAATCCGCGGTTTCTATGACGTCTCCGGCTTCCGCGCCGAGGCGGACCTGATGGTGTGGTGGCTGGATGATGACCCCGAGGTCTTGCAAGACGCCTACCATCGCCTGCGTGCCAGCGCGCTGGGGAAGTTCTTGGAACCCGTGTGGTCTTGCATGGGTCTGCACACTCCCGCCGAGTTCAACAAGCGTCATATTCCTGCGTGCTTTGGTGGGGTTGCGCCGCGTGACTGGGCGATGGTCTACCCCTTCGTGCGTTCCTATGACTGGTACCTGAAGGCCCCCGAAGAGCGCTCGCGGATTATGGCCGAGCATGGGCGCAACGGCTTCTCGCAGTACCCGGACGTCAAGG
This sequence comes from Pauljensenia sp., assembly GCA_042645485.1. Classification (GTDB taxonomy): domain Bacteria; phylum Actinomycetota; class Actinomycetes; order Actinomycetales; family Actinomycetaceae; genus Pauljensenia. The sequence continues at coordinate 16,864 of JBHRQN010000027.1, read as the reverse complement.
GCTCGACTCTGTCGGCTTTCGGATTCTCTGACTACGAGTGGGTTTTGGCTTTCGAGGCCGATTCGCTGGACCGCCTTGAGGGAGTCATGCATGCCCAGCGTTACACCGAGGCTCGCTTGTATGTGCGCGAGGATACCCCCTTCTTCACGGGCCCCCGCGTGAGCCTGCAGGAGTGGGCTGAACGCCAGCCGAGGGCATAAGTGCCTTAGCTTACTAATAGCACGCACGCTTGTTGGTAGTGCATAGACTTTTGGGTCCTGACTGTTGATAGCGGGTGAGCTATCTTCGACACCCCGGAATTGCTGTTCATTTCAGTTCCGGGGTGTTCTTTTCTCTTCGTTTGAGTCTGTATGAGCGTTGATATTGCGCGCGAAAAATCAGTGAAAAGTTCGCTACGAATTTCCCGCAAAACTGACTCAAAATGCCTGGACGGCACTGTAACCTATCGACCATATCCACCAATCAACGACGAGTGAGGGATAACAATGGCGCGAGGATATCGGGCGATTCTAGAACTTCCGGAAAAAGAAGACGCATTAGAAGTTTCGTATCAGTTGTTCCATAAGTGGCTGAATGACAAGTACATGCCTCCAGAGCGGGAACGAAGCATTGAATTCGATGATGACGGAATCTATCGATTCGGTGAATTAACGCGTCGTAGCAAGGGACAGATTGAAGAAGTAACGGTGACACGGCTACGTGAATCCAGTAAGGATCGGCATTATCACCGGCAGTTATTGGAAGTAGTCGATACCTCAAACAGGAACGGTCGTTGGACAACGCGCATGTATTCCATGACGGCAACGAAAGAATCCAGATATCACCAGGTGATTTGGGTTGAGGTGATTCCTCCCGCCTCCTCTGAAGAACCCGCGCAACGTCCGAATCTGGTGGTGGATCTTGTTAAAAGCTATGACGTTCATGAGAGTGGGGTCTCTATCTCTGACCGCGTTCAGAACATCGTTGATGAGGGACAGGTAGACCAACTAACAGATTCGATCTTTAACCAGCAGCGACGAGTTGCTATCGTCGTCGCCGCCCCAATTTCAGATGAGAATGATTGCGAAGCTCATGATCAATGGCGCGAGGTTCTAAATACACTGACGGACGATTCTTTCGGTTGTGCGTCCTATTTTTTGCTCAAACCGGATGTTTATGACTATTTCTGTCAGCAAGTTGGAGACCTGAAGCTCGAACAGGGGTGCCTTCGGACGTATCTTCCAAAAGTTAACTTGGAGGATGAAACTGATCCTAAACGCCACAGGATATTGACGTCATCGACGCTTTACCACGGTCTTGACGGGAAGACCAAGAAATTCCGCCGCGAACTATCGCAGATTATTGCTAGAACTCCTTGTTCATACATCTGGGAGAAGGGACTCGATGGGGAGCTGAAAAGCGCTCAGGATGTACTAAATAAGCAGAGAATGAAGGTGCCGACGTTCCGTTTGCCGTTGTCATCGGAAGTAAGAACCGAGGGGACTGAAGAGGCGGAAGTATCTGCAGTTAAGGTTGTTGAGGATACGGTGCAGGCGGTGCTCGCACGCAAGAAGACGAAGGGAACAGCGCTTAGACCTCGCGAACAAGCGGCAACTTTACAGACTCAGCAAGTGGCTTCTGATATTCAACGTACAGATAGAAGTGGACGTCCTCAGTGGGCAGCTCCGCTCATAGAACTGATTCGACGTTTCGCTCCGATGTTCGATCCAAGAACTCATGACGATATGAGTGATGGTGTTGAAGCCTTGTCGGCTGGGTTGAGTGTCATTGATGAGCGCTATAACGACCTGGCGCAGAAAGTACATAAGCTCACTCAGGGTTTTCAGGGGGAAAAGAACAAGCTTCAGAAGGAAATAGATGCGTATGAGGCTCTTTTCGAGCAGAGCGAAGAAAATAGTAAAGCAGCAGAAAGAGTCGCTGAGCTTGAGGAAAAGATTGAAGAACAAGAAATCGCGCGAAGCTACGATCGTGATGAACGCCTAAAACTTGAAAAGGAAAACCGTCGGCTTCGACATCAGCTGAAGGATCCTGAGGTCGGCCTTCAGGACTATGACTATGAAGAGGAAAACCTCGATAAATCCCCCGCAGATATGGCGACTCTCTTCGACTGGATGACTGCGGATGGAATGTATCCGCAAGTGCGGGAATATGTCGTATTTTGTGATCCCGATCGAATGTGTGACGCGATACTCGATTTAAACGACATGAGCGGAAATTCTCGTTACGCAGCAGACTTTTGGAAATTCATCCTCGTCTTGCGTGACTATATGCGTGCGGTGGAAGCAGGTGACTTCAGCGGTTGCGTTCACGATTACTTGGACAAGAGCATTGGTGTCTATCGCGCGTGCTCGCAGAAGCGGCATTCTCCTACTGAGAGTGAAACGGTCCAAAATAATGGAAAAATGCGTAGAGAGAGGACATTCCCTGTTCCCACTGAGGTTGATCCGCGTGGCGAGATTGAGATGTTTGCTCATTTCAAAACGAGCCATAGGGATACGAACGACCCGCGTATGCATTATTACGCCGATACGCGATACACCCACAAGGTTTACATTGGCTACATCGGCCCTCACCTGACAAATACGAAGACGAACTAACTGCACCGCTTAAGGAGGTGACCGTGGCTCTTCCCGAAGGCCTCGTTGTCTGCGAGGACGGCCTCGTCCGCCCAACTTGGGCGGCTACAGACCCGATCCTGCGCGACTACTACGACACCGAGTGGGGAAGTCCGGTCACCTCCGAGCAAGGCGTCTTTGAACGCCTGGTCCTTGAGAGCTTCCAATCCGGCCTTTCGTGGTCGACGATCCTCAAGAAACGCGAGGCCTTCCGCGCTGCCTTCGCCTCTTTCATTCCCGGGGCCGTCGCCGCCTTCACCGATCAAGATCGCGAGCACTTGATGCGGGATACGGGCATCGTGCGAAATAAGCGGAAGATCGATGCGGCCATTGCCAATGCGCGTGCAGTCATCGCGCTTCGCGGTGCTCTAGCGGCCGAATCTGATGCGTACCGCGCAGGGCGGACGGAAGAAGCGCCACTTGCGCACCTGCTTCGGCCTCGGCAGCCCTACCCGCGACACTTGGGCGAGCTTGTCTGGCTTTACCAACCCAGGGAGCATCCTCGGCCCGCAAATGCAGGGGAAGTGCCCGCTCAAACGGAGGAATCTCGCGCTCTCTCAGCCGAGCTCAAACGTCGAGGTTTCGTCTTCGTTGGTCCGGTCACCGCACTGGCTTTGATGAGTGCGATCGGGATTGTCAACACTGACATCTTGGGAACGTGGAAGCGGCCGTCGAATTAAGACGTCCATGCTTCGTTGAGGCCGCTGCATCTGAATAGAAACGGGTCTAGAGTGAAAATATGACTCCAGAGATTACTGATCCGAAGTTCAAAGCAATCGCAGAGGAAATCCGGAAGGACCCGGAAAATGCCTCGTTCACAAAGCGCGGCATCGACCCGCTCTTCTTCGCTGGACCCGAATGTCGGATCATGATCGTCGGCCAAGCTCCCGGCCGCGTCGCCGAGGAAAGCGGCATCCTCTGGAACGACCGCAGCGGTGATCGCCTTCGCGAATGGATGGGCATCGATCGCGATACCTTCTACAACTCGGGGAAACTGGCCATTGTCCCCATGGACTTCTACTTTCCGGGCACCGGGAAGAGTGGCGATCTGCCCCCGCGCAAAGACTTTGCGGACAAGTGGCACCCGCGCCTGCTGGAGCTCATGCCCGATCTGAAGCTCACTATTCTGGTCGGTTCCTACGCGACAAAGCGCTATCTGCAGCCCAAGTCTTCGGCCTCGCTCACGCAGGTCGTCAAGGACTACCGCGACTACCTGCCGGAGTTCTTCCCGCTCGTGCACCCATCGCCTCGTAACCAAATCTGGATGAAGAAGAACCCCTGGTTTGACCAGACCGTCATTCCGGATCTGCAGGAGCTTGTCGCGCAGATTATGAAGTGACTTTCTTAGCGCGTTCTGTTTCCCAAAGGCAGCGATGTCTTTGGGGAAAACTTTATTCCCGCTTGTTACTCCCACTCGCTTCCGTCAGTGCGCCAGCCAATGAAGGTCCAGACAACGGGGAGCGGGTAATTCAAAACCCACTGAGTCCGGGGTGACTGTGTCTGAGGCGAATCGCTGTGATCGTCAGGAAGACCGCTCTTAGGCTGCACTGCTGGAACCTCAACGAAATGATCGCGTGCATAGGCATCGAACAAACGCTGCTCGCGCGGCGTGAAAGGCTCGGGCCGCGCCAAACGGCGTAAATCATCCCTGGCCTCGTCAAAGGAATTGAAACGCATGGGCCGGAAGGTATTCGTCGTGGCTGTGACAGGAGTGCGGCCGAGGTAACGCAGGGATCGCATGACCTCGGGCACGGTACTGGGGCGCTTCGCGTTGCGACCGAGGTAGGTCAAGAGCCGGGGATCCGATGATGGTGGAAGGCTATTCGGGACGACTACCGCGGCCTTGACTCTCGCCGCGGAGTCAAGCTTTGCGATGCGGCTGAGAGTGTGATCGCTCATCAGAGACCTCGAGGCAAAAGCACAGTCGACACTGTTCTCACCCAAACCGGCCTGACTCCAGTCCTCATCCCAGGCAAGCAGATGCGAGGTAATAGGAAGATTTTCAGCGGCAGAGCGCTGATCGAGGATAGTCAACATAGCCTCGGCAAAGTCACACGCGTGGACGTGGTGGCCGGCCCTGGCAAGGGGGACGGCAAGAGTGCCCGTCGCGCAGCCCATATCCAAAATCGTGTTGCCGGGTGCGGGGGAGAGCAGATCCATGAGCCAGATTTCATAGTCCTCGGTCGCGTAACGGGTAAAAGTCGCCGCGCGTTTGTTCCAATAGTCTTTGGAATCTCGGTTGATCGAAGCGGGATGCGGACTGTTGTCATGTGGCATGAGTAGTGTCCTTTAGCGGTCTGGCGGCGTCATTACCTTTTCACCATGATAGGTGTGGTGTGTGCTCGGCGTGTTATTCCTAAGGTAAAAAGCGTGCAATAATTGTGCAATGACGAATTCAGCTGTAATCCCGAATTTCTCCAGTGACTATCAAGAAGGCGCGCGTCAAGAGGTCATCGATGCCCTGGTTGCCACCAACATGGAGCAAACAAGCGGTTACGGTACTGACGAGCACTGCGAGCGCGCACGCGACCTGATCCGCACGGCCTGCAACGCACCCAATGCGGACGTCCACTTCCTCGTCGGTGGAACCCAAACAAACGCCACTGTCATTGATGCGATCCTCCTGCCCTGGCAGGGGGTCATTGCGCCCCACACCGGACATATCAACATGCACGAGGCCGGAATCGTTGAACGCGGCGGTCACAAGATCCTTGATATCCCTGCGAAAGAAGGCAAGATCACGGCCGCAAACGTCATCCGTGTGTGCGACGCGTGGGAAGGCGACGGTGCGCGCGATCATATGATCGCCCCGGCGCTGGTTTACATTTCCCAGCCCACTGAGTACGGGACTCTGTACTCGCTTCAAGAGCTCGAGGACATTTCAGCTGCTTGCCGCGAGCGTGGCTTGAAGCTTTTCGTCGATGGCGCCCGTTTAGCGTATTCCCTAGCCTCTCCGGCAAATGACGTCTCGCTCGCGGACCTTGCGCGTCTGTCGGATGTGTTCTACATCGGCGGCACCAAGTGCGGCACCCTTTTCGGTGAGGCTGTCGTCATCCCCGACGGTGGGTCGATTCGCCGATTCGTCACGCAGATGAAACAGCACGGTGCGCTGCTTGCGAAGGGGCGTCTCTTGGGCGTCCAGTTCGAGGCCTTGTTTGAGGATGACCTCTACCTGACTTTGGGTGCTCCCGGCGTTGCTGCCACTAAGCGAATCCGCGAAGCCCTGATCCGTGCGGGATACGTTGTCACTATGGATTCTCCGACGAACCTGACCTTTGTCGCTTTGGATCAGGCCGGACACGAGCGTCTCTCGCGCAAGGTGCAATACGGTATTTGGGAGACCCTGCCTGATGGTCGCCTCTTGGCGCGCTTCTGCACTTCGTGGGGAACCCCCGAAGAGGACATCAAGGCTTTCGAGGCCGCGCTGGCCTGATAGTCGCCGCGGCCCTAGGTGCTCCCTCCACACGAAGCTGCGCTGGGCACGAAGCTGCGCTCTGCACCGCGCCCTCCACACCGCTGCCTCCACATGAAGTCGGTAAATGTCATGCGTTATAGCGTGTGTCTTTTCACGACTTCGCGTGTTATGCGGGATGACGTTGCCCAGCTGATCTGACTGCCGGCTCGTTTCCGCTCCCTCCACATGCAGTTCGGCCCTGTGCCACGCCTGTTGTGCTTCCTCCACATGAAGTCGGTAAATGTCATGGCTTATAACGCATGTCTTTTCACGACTTCGTGTGACAAAAGGGCAGGGAAGGTGCGGGAGCGTCGCGTGGAACGAGCTCCCATCGAGACAGCTCCGCGCTACGCTTGAACAGTGACAACCGACGCTACCGATTTCGCTGCCCCTGACTTCTCCGCGCTCGCGGCCTCGCGCCGCTCAATCCGCGCATACACGGATCAACAGATTTCACAGGACATCTTGGACGCGATCCTTAAAGACGCAACAACAGCCCCCAGCTGGTCCAACACTCGTGCCTTCCGCATTGCATTGGCAACGGGGGAGCGCGCTGATCGCCTGCGCAAAGAATACGTGCGTCGATTCGATCAAACCCTGGATATTCAACACCGCAAGCCCTTCGCGCTGGCAAAAACTGCCCTGCGACGCGAACTACCCGACGGTGATTTTCCCGTCTGGAAGCCTTACCCACGCGAGCTTCGCCCAGCTCAAGTTGAAATCGCCAAGTGTGTATATGGCGCCTATGGCATTGAACGCAGCGATCATGAGGGGCGCGACGCTGCAAACCGCAGAAACGTGACAGCTTTTGATGCGCCCGTCATGGGCTTCGTATTCGTACACGAAAAAATGCTGCCGTGGAGTGCGATGGATGCGGGCCTCATGCTCCAAACACTCTTCCTTTCAGCAAAAGCACATGGTGTGGATTCGTGCGCGATCGGAATTCTCTCCACATGGCGTGGCCCGGTCGAGCAGGAATTTGAGATTCCCCAGCACTACAAGCTGATCACCGGTTTCTGCTTGGGCTACGCAGATAGCGAGGCCCCGATCAACCACGTGAACGCACCCCGTCCGCCGATCCAGCTCCTCGAAGGGAAGTAAGCGTGCCCAAACAGTATCTTTCTGTCGCATTCGCTTACGTTGGCGTCGTCATTGGTGCGGGTCTTGCCAGTGGTCAAGACCTTCTGCAGTACTTCCTCTCTTTCGGAGCGAAGGGCCTGATCGGCATTGCCGTCCTGGGCGTTCTCAACATTGTCTTCGGCGTTGTGGCCCTGCAGCTCGGGTCCTATTACCGTTCGGGCCACCACGATGAAGTCTTTGAGCGCATAGCCCCGCCACTGGTCCGTCGCATAATCGATGTTGTTCTGGTCTTTTCGGGCATTGCGATGGGCGTCGTCATGCTCTCAGGCGCGGGAGCGAACCTGGAACAACAGTTTGGAATCCCGGCATGGGCGGGAAGTGCGATCTGCGCAGTTTTGGTTGTCGTCACGGCCCTCCTTGATTTTGATCGCATCATGAAAGTCATCGGTGTCTTCACCCCGATGATCATTGTCGCCATCAGTATTTTGACGATCTACTCGCTTGCGCGCCCGCATCCAGGCATCACCGAGCTCAACGCTGCCGCGCAGAATGTCACCCCCGCGCTTCCAAACTTGTGGCTCTCGACAATCAACTACTTCGCACTCTGCGTGGTCAACGGTATTGCGATGGCTTTCGTTTTGGGAGGTTCCGTCCTGCGCATTGATGTGGCACGCAAGGCCGGGAGCTTGGGTGGCGCGCTGATTGCACTGGTTATTGCGGCCGATGCGGTGACGCTTTTCCTCAACATGGATCGCATCTGGGATGTGGGAGTGCCGACTTTGGAGATCGCCCGGCGCATTCATCCGGCCTTCGCGCTCCTGTATACGCTCATCATTTTCGCCCTGATCTACAACACGGTCTTTTCCCTGTTCTACTCAACAGCTCGACGCTTCTCCGGCGGCTCGGATCAGCGCATGCGAGTGATTCTGACAGGGGTGACCGCTACAGGTTATGCGAATTCACTGATGGGATTTAAGAAATTGGTTGGCGGCATGTATCCGATCATCGGCTACCTGGGAATCGCCCTCCTTGTGGTCCTTGCCATCGCGTGGCTGCACCGCCGCGCCTCGGTAATCCGCGAAGAAAATCTGCGCCGGAAGCTGATCCGCCTGCAGGTGCGCAAGCATGCCGAGGATCTTGAGTACACGGACGCCGATCGTGCCGAGGCTCAGACCCTTGCGCGCGCTTCGGTCGTTGATACGACCAGTTTGCGCCGCGATGCTGATTCAATTGCGGAACAAATCGTTGCCACCCACGATGACGCCGCCACCTATGCGCGTACTCAGCTCCCCGTCGATGAGGACTTAGTCGCCGAGCAGATTGCCGAGGCCTTGCCGGATTCCACGGACAGCAAGTAGTTTCCCCATTCGAACGAACTCGTAGCTTTCTTCTTTTGTGATTCAGTCGACATAATTCTGCGGCCTACTAGTTCACCCTGTACGGTGAAAATAGACCTTGGCCGTGATATTTATTGGCAATCGGAAGAAGACAATGACTAAGAAATACCTCTCGGTGGCTTTTGCGTATGTGGGAGTGATAGTCGGCGCAGGTTTGGCCAGTGGCCAAGATCTCCTGCAATATTTCCTTGCTTTTGGTGCCAAGGGTTTGATCGGAATCGTAGCCTTGGGTGTGCTGAACGTGATTTTCGGTGTCGTTGCCCTGCAGCTTGGCTCGTACTTCCGTTCAGATAATCACGACGAGGTCTTCGAACGCATCACTCATCCGGTGTTGCGTCGCGTCATTGATGTGGTGCTGATCTTCTCTGCCTTCACTATGGGCTTCGTGATGTTGGCGGGAGCTGGAGCGAACCTCCAGCAACAATTCGGAGTGCCCACATGGGCGGGCAGCTTACTGTGTGCCTTGCTTGTCATTCTCACGGCATTCCTGGATTTTGACAGGATCATGAATGTGATCGGGGTGTTCACGCCCATCATCATGATTGCGATTGCCGTTTTAGCCATCTATTCACTGGTGACTCCGCATGCGGGAATTGCGGAACTTAACGCTGCAGCGCGTAACGTCACTCCCGCACTGCCGAATCTGTGGCTGGCGACGATTAACTATTTCGCACTGTGTGTTGTCGGTGGTATTGCTATGGCCTTCGTCCTCGGTGGCTCAATCTTGCGCATTGGTGAAGCGCGTCGTGCCGGTCGTATCGGTGGCGTGCTGATCGCCCTTGTCCTCGGTGCGGATGCGCTTGCTCTGTATCTGAACGTGGATCGTATCTGGGATGTAAACGTTCCGGCTCTTGCGATAGCACGCTCGATTCATCCGATATTCGCTTTCGGATATACCCTTGTGATTTTTGCGCTGATCTACAACACCGCATTCTCCCTGTTCTATTCGACAGCTCGTCGTTTTTCTGGCGGGTCGACCTCACGAATGCGTCTGGTGCTCATCGGAGTAGTAGCAGCTGGCTACGCGGCATCGTTCATGGGATTCAAGAAGCTCATCGGCATGATGTATCCGGTCATCGGTTGGCTGGGTGTTGTTCTCTTGATTATTTTGGCAGTCGGCTGGCTGCGTGAGCGTTCAGCCGTCCTGCGCGAGGAAAACCTGCGCCGCAAGCTTATTCGCCTTCTTGTCCGTAAGCATGCTGATGATCTCGAGTTTACGGACGAGGACCGGGTAGAGGCCCGTACGCTTGCACGCGCCTCCGTCGTTGATGGCGTCGAGTTGCGCCGCGATGCCAGTTCGGCTGCCGAGGAAATCGTTGATGTCCACGATGACGCCGCCGCCTATGCGCGCACTCAGCTCCCCGTTGATGAGGACTTGGTCGCCGAGCAAATTGCCGAGGCCTTACCGGACTCTACCGAGAACAAGTAGTTTCGTCTTGGGCTGGCTTTAGATGGGCTAGTTGCGGGCTTGGTGAGCGTCGCTCAGTGCCCGCGCGCCTTCCTGAGCCTCCTGTGCGGAAGTAATTGTCCCCAAGGCGGCCTCGGCCTCCTCAAAGCGATGTGAGGCGGCAAGCCAACGTACCAACGTGAGCCGGCTTTGGGTGGACTGCAGCTCGTGGTCAAGACGTTCCGCGCGGGCGAGCCATTCGATGATGTCTTTGGAGGGAAGAAGATCTGCCCCTTTCGCGGCTTTCGCAAGGAGATTCAGGCGTGCCGAGGAAATCCCCTCCACATCACACACTTTGATCTCGATTGCCTCGCGCGCGGTGCTGGGGAGTGCCATCATCGGCTCCGCGTCCCCCTGTGCAGCCGATGCAAGTGCATCTTCGACCTCTCCAAGCAATTCAAACGAGGAAGAAGCGGTCAGTCCTTCGGTGCTAAACCATGTCTCAAGGAAATGCACTATCGAAGGTAACAGTAGCGTGTCTGAATCCTTGAGCTGAAGCACCAGTCGGGCAAGGGGATCTACCAGATCATAGTAGCTCCGACGTTGATCAAGGAGATCCGTAAAGAGAGTTGAAACCGGTTTGATCCATGCTCGTTCGCTGAGATCGCTGATGGCTTTGGCGACGGTGCGCTGCTCCGAACCCACGCGCTCAGCAAGATCTTTCACGGGCAATGGGCGATTGACTGCTACGAGTTCCGCCATGACGAGGCGCTGCAGAGGGGAGAGCTGAGCCAGTTGTTCCTGGTAATACGGGGTGAAAGCGTCAATCCGAGCGAGGAGCAGTGTGCTGAGGCCTTCAAAGTCAGCGGCGTCCAGAGCGCTGCCAAGCATTGCCCACACTCGTGGCACGCCGCCTGTGAGGTGAGTGATGGTGCGGATTTGAACCATCACATCAGGGCCTGATGCGTACTCAGCCAGTTCGGCGTTCTCTGCTTCATGCGCCAGAGTACTGAGCATTTCGCGTGCTTCTTCAGGAGTGAAAGGCTCGAGTCGAATCGTGTCGAAAAAGCCAAAGAAGGGCGAAGCGTGATCGCTCAGGCTGCGATCGAGGCGTGTGGTGCTTCCGATAATGAGAATGCCCGTCTCGGTTTGAAGCAAACTCCGCAGCTTCTGTTGCCCGTCCTGTCCAAGTGCTTCGAAGATCTGACTAACGTTCTCCATGAAGACCACAATGGGGCCGTCGACGCGGATACTGCCGCGGAGTTGCGCCTCGAGGGAAATCTCGTCCGCGCTCTTCATCTCAGTGGGGGAGAACTGGTTGAGAATCGCGGCAAGAAGACGCACGTATGAGGTGATCCTCCACGGAGTTTCGGGCAGACGCGCGATGCGCAAGGAAGTATTTCTTTGACCATCAGCAAGCTTGACACTGCGGTGATACGCCAAGGAGATGAGGTGTGTTTTACCCACGCCGTAAGACCCGACAAGCAGCGTGTGATTCGGACTTGGTGTTTTCCCAAGCTTCTCAACGCGCTTCATGATGGTCTTCAAAATTGGCTCACGCGCGACAAATGTGCGCTCGAGAAGAATCTCGGGCATGAGCGAAGGGGTAAAGCAAGCAAACGAGAGACTAGTCATCGTCGATCCCAGGCTCCCTTCTTACGTGCCCAAATGTATTGCAGTGCGGGATATCGCCAGCGTACTGAGCGGCCTCGGCGCTCCAAATAATGATCCTTGATGAGATCCTCAAGGACGTCGGAGAATTCCTCGCCTTGCGTCAATGAATCGACGGGAATCCACTCATTCGTCTGAGAAAGCGTCTGTCGCAGGATCTGATCGGCGACTTGTGCGTGCTCGCCGTAGTGCGGCCTCACGCGCGTGAGGTAGTGCTCGAACCAACGGAATTCATCGGGGTCATCAATGAAGTTTTCGAAGCATTCGCGGACATCGCTGGGGGAAAAAGCGGTGTAGCACCTCTGTGCGAGTGCGCCCACGAGTTTGTGTAGGAGGAATGGAATTCCTCCGCTTACCGCGATGAGCTCATTAACGACATCATCGAGGGGCTCTTGTCCCACGCCTAGGAGCAAGCGGCGTGCAAGCTCGTTGGCCTCGTCACGGGGGAGAGGCCCGAGCGGTAATGATTCAAGATCGTTCAAGACTCCCTGCGTCATATTGGTTTTGCGTAGAACATGATGGAAGCCGACGGACCCTGTGACGATCCATCGCACGCGCGTGGTCTTTTGGCGAAGTGCGCGCAGTGTCTGGAGGATTTCTTCGGCAGCTCCGGCGCCTTCGCGTTCGGCAATGTTATTCACTGCCATGGGGACCTCATCCATCATGACAAGCGGAATAACATCGTTTTCTTCCCCGTCGAGGGTGCTCAGAATATCTGTGAGTAGGACGTGCGGAGATGTCTGGCGATGGTAGCTCTTAATAGTGATGGGGCTTGAGATTTCGATATCGCAGTTATCAAAGATCGTTTTGAGTTTCTGAAATGCCCGCGTAGGGAGTTTCCCGCCTTTGACGAGTGCGTCGGCAGTGCGGATGAGGAAGTCGTTTACTGTGAAGACGCCCTCGTAATCGATGAAGTAGCAGTGAAAACGCTTCTCTCGTGCGGCGAATGTATGCATCCAGAAGGTCTTACCCATGCGTCTGGGATCGGTGAGGAGAAGATTTGCGCCCACCTGTAGGCGTTTGCGCGCTTGGGAGGTGATTGCAGCGCGGCCGACGAAATTTGCGGGGTCTCGGTCACTGCCGGGCTGTGGTTCGATAGGCTCCAGTGCCATTACGCCCTCCAAAATACGTGAAATCTCACGTCTAATTATACGTAGAGATTGACGTACGTCAAGGGTTTAGTGGAGAGAACCCTTTGATTCTACCGACAGCAAGTAGAGCTTTCGCGCCGGCCCACCTCCGTAGTGGACCTGGCCCGAGGCCGAGGCCACGCGGTGGCAGGGGACGATGAGCGAGAGCGGGTTGTGCCCAACAGCGCTCCCAACCGCCTGGTAGGCGCGCGGTGAGCCGACCTTTTGCGCGAGATCCGCGTAGGTGACGCACTCTCCGTAGGGGATATCGAGAAGCGCATTCCACACACGCAGTTGGAAGTCCGTTCCAAAGGTCGCCAAGGGAATCTCAGAATGATCGGGGTTCATGCCCGCGAGAAAAGCCTGCGTCCATTGATAGGCCTGTTCTAAAACGGCTGTGTTTGTATCACCGACTGCGCTTCCGTTTGAGGTCCACGTGCGCATGTCTCCTGCAGAGGAAAGGCGAACGGAGGAGGAGGCCTCGGCCTCGGAAATCCCGAAAGGATAACCAAAGAAGCGCTGCCCACTCATCCATAGTGCACTCAGGGCCCCATTGGAAGCGGCGCAGGTAATGGTTCCAAGCTCACTGGCGAAGGAACACAGTGTCAGCGTGGAGTTCTTCGGGATGCTCGCGATACGCATAGGTTCAGACTGTCATAGTGATGATGAATATGCACGCCCCAGACATATGCATGCGGCCCCCGTAAACTATATGTATGGAACCGTTGATGATCGCGCTGCTGGGGATGCTCATTATTGTGTCCTCGCAGTTTATTGCCCCCAAAGTTGGCGTCGCATCACCACTGATCCTGCTCGGCGTTGGGCTTGCAATCGGCTTCCTCCCGCAGGTTGGTGCAATCGAAATTGCGCCGCACATCATCTTGGAAATTATTCTTCCACCCTTGCTATTTTCAGCAGCGGTCCGAATGCCAACGATGGATTTCCGGCGAGAAATGCAAGCCGTAGCAATGCTTGCTATTCCGCTGGTGTTTATCTCCTCATTTGCCATTGGCTTTCTCATCAACTGGATGGTTCCGCAGATTTCACTGGCGTGGGGCCTGGCGCTGGGAGCTGTTTTATCTCCCACCGACGCGGTCGCCGTCACCATTGCCAAGCGCAGCGGTGTCTCGCACCGCATCATTACAGTGCTTGAAGGCGAAGGTCTTTTCAATGACGCCACTTCACTGGTGCTTCTTGCTGCGGCGATGAACGCTGGGCTTGCCGCCGATAACGGTGCCCTCAATCCCGCACTGCTCACGGGTCGTGTCCTCGTTGCCCTTGGCATCGCCATTGTGGTCGGCTTAATCGTCGGTGAAGTGGGGGTTCGGATTCGTTCGATCATCAAAGATCCATCGACGGATACGGTCTTTTCCTTTGCAATGCCTTTCATTGCTTCGATCCCCGCCGAGCACGTGGGCGGCTCTGGATTGGTTGCCGCGGTCGTTGCCGGTCTTGTTGTTTCCGGCCGTCGCGCAGGCATGATTTCCGCGCAAAATAGGCGTTTTTCGCAGCAAAATTGGTCAACCATGACTCTCATGCTTGAGAGTGGGATCTTTTTGGCTATGGGACTTCAAGCTTTTGGCATCGTCGAAGACGTCGATGGAGATGGCGGCGGATTGGCGCGAGCCGCCGTGATTGCCGTCATTGCGGGCAGTCTCATTATGGTGATCCGCGCGCTCTTCATCGCACTCATGCTCACTTGGCTTGACCACCGCCGTAAGCATCGTAAACGCCGATATGATGCCGAGGTTGAGCGTCTCGAAGCCTTCGAACATCGAATGGCGCAAGCATGCGTAGTTGACAGCGAAGTCTTGGCCAGCCGCAACCTCAGCGAAGAACAATGGCTTCGGACCATGAACCTGTGGCGCAGGCGTCTACGAATACGTCAGCGCCAACATGCTGTTCGTCGCTCCGATATTGACTACTTCGAAAACGAGCCTCTAGGGCCACGCGAGGGAAGTGTGATCGTCTGGGCAGGTATGCGCGGCGCAATCACTCTTGCCGCAGCACAAACCATCTCTTCGGACGCACCCATGCGTTCCTTCCTTCTGACAATCGCCCTCTTCATCGCATCTGGTGCGCTGGTTATTCAAGGGCTTTCGCTGCCGTGGCTGATCCGCTTGATCAAGCCCAAGATGGCCTCAGCCGATATCAGTGAAGAAGAACGCGAAGAACTTCGACAGGTCATGAGTTCCGCACTCGTGGATACGGCTCTGGCACAGGCAATCAAGGAAGTTGACGCTCAGACACTTTTGTCTGCTGGAGTCTCGCGAACCCTGTCCCGTCTGGGCAATGTTGTCGACCTAAAATCTTCTCCTTCTTTGCTGGCTTCGAGCGAGCCTCTCCCTGACACCGACGGGGAAAACGAGGCTACTCCCGTGGAAATGAGCGAAGAGGAAGTTGAACGCTCCTTCACTCGCGATCAGATTCGCGAGCTGGCACTTGAAGCGATTCAGGCTCAGCGTGATGCTCTTCTTCAGGCTCGTGATGAGGGGATCTTCTCTTCAGCGGCCCTAGAAGGAGCTCTTGCTCGACTTGATAACGAGGAGATTCTTCTGGTCTCGGGGCAATCGAATTCCCACTGATCCGGGGTTTCTAGCCGTCAACCAGGGGAATCCCCGATGTCGCTCCCGCAGCCATTTTGTTAGCCTTAAAAAGGTCAGCAAATTACGGTCGAAGGAATCCCAGTGCTTGAGCTGCGCAATATCGTCAAGATCTACGAAACCGCAAACCTGCGCCAGGTTGCGCTCAATGACGTTTCGGTTGCTTTCCGCGATAGCGAGTTCGTCGCAGTTCTGGGCCAGTCAGGTTCGGGTAAAACGACGATGCTCAACGTCGTTGGCGGCCTGGATCGCTTCCAAAGTGGTGACCTGGTCATCGACGGAATCTCGACGAAGGACTACAAGGCGCGCGATTGGGACGCCTACCGCAACAACCGCATTGGCTTCGTTTTCCAGTCCTACAACCTGATCCCGCACCAGACCATCTTGTCCAACGTTGAGTTGGCACTGACTCTCTCCGGTGTCTCTCGAGGCGAACGCCGCAAGCGTGCGATGGAAGCCTTGGAACGCGTCGGGCTTGCCGAGCACGTCGGGAAGAAGCCCTCACAGCTTTCTGGCGGCCAGATGCAGCGCGTCGCTATTGCTCGAGCGCTCATCAATGACCCTGAAATCCTCTTGGCTGATGAACCGACCGGTGCTCTGGATTCAAAGACCAGTGTCCAGGTCATGGATCTCCTGCGAGACGTTGCCCAAGACCGTCTGGTGATCATGGTGACCCACAACCCGGAGCTTGCGCACCAATACGCGACCCGCATTGTCGAGCTCGCGGATGGTGAAGTGATCGCCGATTCGCGTCCTTTCGTCCCGGGTACTGAAGAAGTTCGCGAGGCCAAGCCGGTGCGCCGTACCTCGATGGGATTCCTAACCGCGCTTTCCTTGTCCTTCAATAACTTAATGACAAAAAAGGGTCGTACCCTGATGACCTCTTTCGCGGGGTCTATTGGAATCATTGGTATTGCCGCGATCTTGGCCCTTGCGAACGGCACGAACGCATACATCGCCCAAACAGAAGAAGAGACCCTGGGCGCGTACCCGCTGACCATTCAAAAGAGCGGGATGGACATGTCCAGTGCCCTGTCTGCGCAAGTGGAAGCCGCCAGCAGTGAGAAGCCGAGCGATGGCAAAGTTGGGGTCTCCAAACTGAGGACTCTTGCAGACAATATTCGCGATGCGAAGACGAATGACTTGGCCTCTCTGAAGGCTTTCTTCGATGGGAACGGCGGGAACGTCAACTCTTTCGTCAATGCCATCGAGTACGACTACGATGTGACGCCACAGATATTCCAGGCAGACACCTCAAAGGACAATATTCAGGTCAGCCCCGACCAAGCGATGAACCGAATGGAAACGGGCATGCGCGGAAGTCCCATGTCCTCGATGATGGCTACCAACGCCTTCTATCAAATGCCGCAGGAGTCCTCGCTTTACACCTCCGCCTACGATGTTCTTGCCGGCCACTGGCCAACATCCGCGTCTGAGGTCGTTCTTGTCATTGATGAAGACGGCAATATGTCGAACCTGATGGAGTATGTCCTGGGTCTGAAAGACCACAAGGAATTCGACGAACTG
>JBHRQN010000026.1:0-24628 GCA_042645485.1 Pauljensenia sp. | reverse complement strand
CTTCATGTGGCCCGGATTCGGCGACAACGCTCGCGTTCTGGACTGGATCGTTCGCCGCGCGGCTGGCGAGGTCGAGGCAATCGACGGCGTGACCGGCCGCTACCCGCACTTCGAGGACTTCAACCTTGAAGGCCTGGACATCGACGAAGCCAAGTGGGCAAAGCTCTTCGCGATCGATCCCGACGCGTGGGCGGCAGAGATGGACGACACGGAGGAGTACTTCTCGCAGTTCGGCGATAAGCTCCCCGCAGCTATCACCGAGCAGCTCGCGAAGTTCCGTGCACGCATCGCTGCTGCAAAGCAGGCCTGATAGCTTCTAGCTAGCACTCAATAGGCGGGCGGTTCCCCACAGTGGGGCCGCCCGCCTATGTTTGTCTTTCCGTGATGTTTTAGAGTAGAAGATACGTGCGCATATTGGGTGCCCGCATGGGGAGGCGAATTGGCTGTTAAACGATGGACGACGGTTAACGGATACGAGTGGGCGGTACTCGAGCCGTCATCGGGGAATCCGGATGATCTGTGGATGTGTTTGACGCTGGCGTATGGAACCTTCAACGTTGCCCCCGAGGAGATCGGTGCCCTTCATATGCTCATGGAGTCAATCGGTACCGAACTCAAACGTCCAGTTGAATATGCGCCCGGTCAGTTTGCTTCCGCGCAGGTTGAATTAGCAAGCTACCTTTCTGAAATTGATATCCGCGTACACGGGCCGCGCGAAATCGTCCGCCAAGCGTGGTTGCGCCTGCCGGCTTGCTTTGAGAACCCCGAGGGGATGCTTCCTTCCGCGGGACATGCAGATGCCTCTGATATGTGGGCATCCGAAGTGGCCAATCGCGCTGGTATTTCCGAGGCCCTGCTCGCCATTTTCCGTCCAGATACCGTCACTTTCGAGGCCGAAAAGTACTTTCCCGCGGCTTGTGAACTTGCGCGCCGGATCTCGCCTTTTGAAGCCCGCTACCCCTGTGTTTTTGTGACGACGGAGCCTGACTTCTTGGGATTGGGCTTTGATCGCGCACCAGATTCTTTGGACTTGGATGACCTTCTAGCAGTAAATACCGCTACGCCGCGTGACCAGTATCAGCCGGGTAGCCAGTGGCAGGGGGGAACAAATTATCTATTCTCTTTTGCTGTCCCAATGACGCGCGCAGGCCTTGCAGCGCGTTGGGCAATAGCCATTGACGCGACGAATGTTCTGCGAGGAATGAATTCGCGTTACTCGGACATCAAAGTATCAAGCGCTGCTTACTCAATTGCCCCAGAACTCATTGGAATGGTCCGTTTCAAAGAGATGGACATGTACTGGGATGCGCGCCGTTTCCTTGATCAATTTTTTAAACCGGGGCGCAAGCTAACGGTCGATCTTTCCAAAATTATTGAGCGCGTTGCAGATGATGAGAATCTTGATGTTTCGCAGCACTTGCACCGGATCAATGACACCAGCGTGCCGACCCCAGCAGAGGTCCGCGACATCATTGACCGAGCAATCGCGAGCGCCCACATCGCATACGATGTGGCATCGCCTCAGCTGCTGCAGCGCTATCCGCTTCTTACCGCACCGAAGTCCACCTACGACCACTTCCCGCTCTATAAGGGCTATCCCGAGCCGGCTCCATCGATTCCGTATCCCTCATCAGAGGGGACAGACCTTCTGTCGAGCGTTCCTGAAAACCTCAGCGGATACTCGATGATTCTGCCTCATCACCTCATGGTCTCCAGTGACAGGCTTGTCGCGCAGTGGTTTGATCCATTACGGGAGGGTGATCCGACCTTAGTCACCCGCCGCGTTGAAATTACCATTGCAAACATTGCGGTACTTCTTCGTACAGGGAAGGCCTACATCCTTCTTGATCAGGATGGGACCTTCTTGCCGCTCTATCCCAAAGCTTTTATTAGCCCAGAGTCATTGGTTATCTTTGACTCATTGCTTGGATATCTTCAAGAAAATGTTCCGACTCTGACTATTGATTCGCTCTTCGATCAGGAAATTGAACTGGTTGATAGCTTTAACCAATATGGTCCTCGAGGGATCGAACAGGGCGCAATAAAGCCGCTGCCCGACTACATCACGCACTTGGATACTGTAAGTCTGTGGCGCAAAAACGCTCCGGAAATGGAGGAGGCCTGGCGTAATCCCGGTGGAACTCCCGCAGACAATACTCTTTCCACCGAGGCCTACGGGTATGAATCACAGGCTGCTGCGCGAAAAAAGAAGCGTACGGGATGGATTCTTGCGGTCATTTTCATGTTGGTTTTCGGAATTATTCGCGCCTGCGCACACACAACGATCAAGAGCTCGAATACCCCAACGGTGACGCATGTTCCAACCATTTCGGTCACACTGCCCAGTTTCTCCGTGCCTCCAATTACCCTGCCCACTCCCAGTAGCACTCAGTGATCGGGGAAAGGCCGCTGACTAACGGGCCTGAATGCGCCTCTAAAAAACAGTAAGATATTCGTAATTATTCAATGAGCCAGGAGTTTCCTGAATGTCCACTTATCTCACCGATGATGAGCTCAAGCGCAGCAAAGAGCTCCTGGACCGTATCCAGAAGATCTTCTCAGAGCGCGTTGTCGGCCAAGAAAACCTTCGTGAAACCCTGATCGTCGGCCTGTTGGCACAGGGACACATCCTGATGGAGTCTGTCCCTGGTTTGGCAAAGACAACGGCCGCCCAAACTATTGCGCAGGCAATTTCGGGTTCATTCCACCGCATTCAGTGCACCCCGGACCTGATGCCCAACGATATCGTTGGTACGCGTATCTGGAACCAGGCCGAAAACGAAATGACAACGGAACTGGGCCCCGTCCACGCCAATATCGTGCTTCTGGACGAAATCAACCGTTCATCGGCAAAGACCCAATCTGCCATGCTCGAGGCCATGCAGGAAGGCCAGACCACCATTGGTGGAATTGTCTATCCGCTGCCCAAGCCCTTCATGGTGATGGCAACTCAGAACCCCATTGAAGAAGAAGGAACCTACGTTCTTCCCGAAGCGCAGATGGACCGCTTCTTGATGAAAGAAATCATTACCTACCCAAAGCCCCTGGAAGAGCTTGAGGTTCTGAACCGCATCGAAGCTGGGACTATGGAGAAGCCCATTGATGCGGAGCCCATCTCCCTCGAAGATCTGACTTTCCTCCAGCAGATGACCAGGCGCGTCTTCTTGCACGATACTTTGAAGGCTTACATCGTCGACATCATCAATACCACTCGAGGAATGGGACCCAACCCGCTTCCCGGGTTCTCGCAGCATGTGCGCGTGGGCGCTTCGCCTCGTGGTGGTATCGCCCTCATGCGCGTAAGCCAGGCTGTGGCGCTGATGGCCGGTCGCAACTACGTGATGCCCGACGATATTAAAAAGCTTCGTCACGCGATTCTTCGCCACCGCATCATTCGCACCTTCGATGCGATGGCCGATGAGATCTCAGTTGATGGCTTGATCGATGCCGTCTTCAACGCGGTAGCTGTGCCGTGAGCCCAATCCTGAAGAAGGAGGTCGTTGAGAGCGCGTCTCAGACCCTCGGCGACGTCGACCAGCACCAAAAAGCGCACGCGAATAACGCACAGCTGCGTGCTCTGGGCGGTCGAACTCAGCTTCCGGTCTTGCGTAAGCTGCTCTCCTTGATGGAGGGCCAGCACTATTCTGCGCGTGCCGGGCAGGGCTGGGAATTTATGGACATGGCCGAATACAAGCCCGGCGATGATGTCAAAGATATCGACTGGGCAGCAACCGCTCGTGCCGGAAAGCCCATCGTTAAGCGTTTTGAAGCCAGCGCGAATGTTCAGGTCATGCTGGTTGTTGATACCGGACGCTCGATGAGTGCGCTTGCCCCTTCGGGCGAAAGTAAAGAAGCGGTCGCACTGACGATTTGCCAGGTTGTCGCATGGCTTGCCTCTAGTCGCGGTGACCAGGTGGGTTTGGTGTCGGGCTGCCAAGGACGTATGCGGCACATGCCCGCCCGATCGGGAAATGCGCATATCGAACTCATTTTGCGACGCCTCGAGGAAGATATCGACCTGCGTTCTCCCTCTTCGGATCTTGAAACCCTTCTTGCCCGCGTGCAAGCGGCAACCTACCGCCGGTCCCTGATTGTTTTGGTCACGGATGAAACGCACCCCCAGCCCACGCCTCGTGCGCGGGAACTGCTCAAGCGCCTGAGCGTCCGCCACCGCTTACTCATCATGCAGGTCGCAGACGCGGATCCGACGCAGCTCCCCGCGGGTACTCGGATCGTGGATGTCGACGCCGGCCCGCTTCCCGACTTCCTTTTGGGGGATAGCCAGATCGCTGCCGAGGCCGCCGCGCGCGCCGATCAGAGCCGCACCGCTGTGCGTCAATTCCTCGAGATCCCGGGGATTACCCGCGTGAGTGTTTCGTCCAGCGATCAGGTCGTCCGCACTCTTCTCTCCGCATTGGAAAGGGAAAGTCGTGTCCGGTGAATTGCGCGAGGTTCTCAACTACCCGAACTGGATGTGGATTATTGGAGTCTTGCTTCTGGCTCTTGTCCTGGTGTGGGTAGGAGTGTGGCTGATCCGTTGGCTGCGCTCGAACCGTTTGCAGGAACAGAATCAGATCGCGCTTATTCCCTTGGATGAGAAGCGTCGTCAGCGCTACCTGGGATTCATTGACGAGGTCGAGGGGCGCTTGAACACCGGCGACTTGGATGACCGCGGGGTGCACTTGGCAGTCGCGGGTATCTTGCGCGCGCTGGGCACTGAACGTACCGGCCGTGATCTTGAGACTGCAACCGTCTCTGAAATTCGAAAGCTCATTCCCGCATGGCCTGATCTTGCGGATGCTCTTTCCGCCTGTGAGGACAGCTTTAAAGCAGACTCGGAGGCCAATGGCGAAGAGACTCAGTTCGATCCCGCATTCGTCATGGATTACGCGCGGGAGGTGGTGAAGAAATGAGGTATGGGTACCTCATCGCCGTCGTCCTGGGTGTTATTGCTGTCGCCGCGGCTTTTGGCTGGTGGCGTGTGGGTCTGCGCCTTCATGCGAGGGAGCGTCGAGGATGGGTTGCCAATACCGGTTACGTGCGTGACTTGCCGCGTTATCGTGCGCTGATGCGTCGCACGCGTATGGCGGTTGCTGGTTTGCTTGCTGTTTTTTGCGCTGCTGCTGTGTCGCTTTCTGTCGTTGCTGCAAACCCCGTTGACCGTCACGTTGATGACCGTCGCCTGGCCTCGCGAGACATTGTTCTATGTCTGGATGCATCAGGTTCGATGCTGGAATACGACAGTGAAATCGGTGACGCATTCAAGAGTCTTGTTGAGCACTTCAACGGTGAGCGAGTGTCTTTGTACCTGTGGAGTGGTCGTTCGGTTCGGAAGTTCCCGCTCACTGATGATTACACGATGGTGAACGAAAACCTCGAGACCTTGAGCTCACTACTGCGGAATGGCGTTATTTCGAAGACATCGAACGGATATCGCATCACCAATGATCTTGCCCGTTATCTTGAGGGAACTGATGATCCCGATGGGCAGGCAGCATCCCTTATCGGTGATGGCCTAGCATCCTGCGTGCTTGGCTTTGATCACACGGATCAAGAGCGCTCACGGACGATTATTTTGGCCTCGGATAATGAAGTCAATGGTGAAGGCTTATATACCCTCAAGGAAGCAATTGACTTCGCGAAGCGCCAGAAGGTTGAGGTCATCGGCCTCTACCCGGGTTCGACGCTGACCACTGAGGGCGAAGATATGAAGAACCAGGTTGAGTCCACCGGTGGTGAGTTCTATACGATGTCGAGCTCCGGCACAGTGGATTCGATTATTCAAAATATCGAGGCCCAGCAGAAGCGCGAGGTTGAGGGCGACGCTCGCGTCACGGTTACTGACCGCGTCAATAAGCCCGTGGCTTGGCTGGCAGTTGCCATCGTTGCCTTCCTTGGGCTTGTTGGTTTTGCCAAGCTCTGAGGCCTAGGAAAGAGCCGGAGCGGGATCCCTTAATAGAGCCTAGGGGGCGGTAGAGGCTAAGACGTATTAGGGGCCTAGAGGCATTCTTTGAGCCTGCCTCGATTGGTGTCGTAGATACATTTGTGGGGCCGCAGCTGATGCTGCGGCCCCACAATGATTTATTGCCTGAAGCGCTTAGGCCTTGCGACGCTTAGCTGCAAGAAGACCAGCAATCAGGGTCATTCCTGCTGCGCCCAGAACCATTCCGCTCGTGGCACCGGTGTGTGCCAGAGGGCCTGCCTTCTTCGGGTTTTCAGCCTTGGGATTTTCTGGCTTGTTGGGCTCCTGAGGCTGATTGGGAGTGGGCTCAGTTGCCGGGGTGGTCGGAGTCGGCGAGACCTCGCATCCGGGGATAGAACCAACCAGAGTGTGGAAGAAGACCATGGGCTCCGACGTCGGGGTCTTGTGTGCCTTTTCGCCGGTCAGCACTGCGGTAACCTCAACGCTCAGAGAGGAGTTTTCCGGCATGTGTGCGATCGTGAAGGTCAGGGTCTTCTTGTCCGCGCTCACGGTCGGGTTGGAAATTCCCGTCACCGACTGCGAGAAGCCATTGCCGACAAGAGCGCCGCCACCGGGGGTCAATGCAGAGGCGATCGAGGCCTCGTCGAAGGTTGCACCCTGGGGAGCGCTCACGGTCATCGTCGCGTTGTTCAGCTCGCGCTTGGTCGCTGCGTAGAAGCGCATGCGACGCGTTGCGCCGGCGGCATCAGAGTACTAGCGCGAAGGATCCCAGCCGTCAGCTCCGGCCTCGCCCCAGAGAGCGCCGGTTCCCTGCCAGCGATCGGCGTACTTCTCACGGAGGTCAATATCCTTCGAGTAGGGCGAGAAGGTGGTGCGTCCAACGACTCCGGCTTGGCACTGTCCGACAGTGAGTTCAGGCTCGGGAGTTGTCAGGCATGCGTTGCCCTTCTCATCAGTTTCGCGCAGGCCGCGGAAGTGAGAGGTTGCCTCGTAGTGTCCCGTACGGTCACCGGTTCCGACGAATTCAACGACCGCAGCGTGGCCTTCTGGTAGACCGTTCGGGAAGGTCAGCGTCCAGATATTACGCGCTGCATCGGTCTGGGTCGCGTTGGGGACGATATCCCAATCGAGCTTGCGTGCCAGCGCGCCGAAGGTCTGACGCTCCATGAACTGATCAACCGTGGTGTTCTTCACCTCAGTGCTCAGGTCACTGATCAGACGGACATTGGTCATGTCGTCGGGAAGATCCACCGTGAGGGTTGCGCCGGGAAGGATTCCAAACTCGGCGCCGATCGGGATGCGCCAGTACTGGATATCGCTCACAGGGTTGAACCAGTGGTGGTTCTCAAGCACGGCCTTGCTGCCGTAGTCGGGGTGGACACTCTCCATGAAGCCGGACGTTGAGTAAGGGCCCTTGCGGAGTCCGACCGGGATATTCTCCATGTTCTGATCGAGCATGGCGCGTGCGGTCCAGTCAACGACGCAACCGGAGCTTCGATCGCCATTGATTTGCCCGGGAACGCGTTCAACGGCCTGAGCATCAATGGCGGTGAAAGAGGAAAAAACGAGCGCCAGTCCGAGTGAACCGGCGGCAATGTTTCGGAGGGTTTTCATCTTGCCTCAATTGATCTTTGTGGTGTGTATCAGGACACCATGATACACAAATGAATTTAGCCGTGGGTCACTTCAGATGTCAAATAGATCTCCCTAGAGGATGAATTTGAGATGGGCACTATACTTGCCAGTGTTTGATCCGATCCGCAGGAGGAATATTGTCGCTCTCCTTCCGACCCCTGATGTCGGTTGCAATCATCATTGTGATCATTGCAGCGTGCGCTTTCTTCTCCTGGTGGAGTGCCCGGCGTCATCGCCCTTTTAGAACATCCGATCTGGTGCGCAGAGGCGCTATTACCTGCGCACTGCTCTCGATCCTGATCGGCCCTTCAGTTCCCGGTGAAGCGCAAAAAGTAACGACCAATGTTGAGGTCTGGCTTGCGATTGACCGCACCGGTTCGATGGCAGCCGAGGATTGGGAAGGCGGGAAAACTCGCCTTCAAGGTGTGAGCCACGATGTTGAGCAAATTCTTCAAGCTGCTCCTGGTGCTCGTTATCGCATTATTACCTGGGATTCCGAGGCCGATACTGAGCTTCCCCTGACCTCTGACCTTGGAGCGGTTCGTTCCTTCGTTTCGACATTGACCCAGGAAGTAAGTTCTTCCTCGCGCGGTTCATCTCCGGACCGCCCCGCACAATACATTGCGGAAGAAATGCAGGATGCCGCAAACAAACACCCTGAAAATACCCGCGTGCTTTTCATATTCACTGATGGTGAGACCTCGAACAATTCTGCTTGGAGGAGTGCCGGCGGAGGTGACTCTCAGCAGTGGAACAAGATCAAGCCTCTCCTGACGGGGGGCTTGGTGATCGGCTATGGAACCGAAGAGGGCGGGAAGATGAAGGTTGCCGCTCTGGGGAAGCAGAATGATGGCTCGAAACCCGAATACATCAAGGATTTTTCCCAGCCCGGAAACCCTGATGCGATTTCGAAGATTGATGTCAAAAAGCTGAACGAGATCGCTCAAAAACTTGGTATCGATATGGTTCGCTCACCCAATGATTCCGCCATTAGCTCCGCGGCTTCATCCTCGGTTCAAAATGCTCGAAATATCGCCGATGCAAACGATACGATCCAAACTTCGCGCTATGTGTTGTGGCCATCGGCTCTTGTTTTGACTGCGCTATTAGCTTGGGAAGCCGCTATTTTTGCGGGTCGTATCCACGCGCTGAGGAGGACCCGTGCGATTTAAGCGCCGCAGCGATAAGGAACAGCGTCCTACCGCTTTCTATCAGCCTCCTGCAGATGGCGAGGCCGCCGCTAACACGCAAACGGGAGATGGTGCCCCCAGCGCAACCCCGGCCTCGGCAAAGAGGAACGGGGCGGAGAAACCGCGACGCAACGGGAAGCTCTTGCGGCCTCTGTGGTGGTCTCTCCCCATTGTTGTGGTTGCCCTTGCTGTCGGAATTTATATGACCGCCCTGCCGCTGTGGGCATGGAATACGGGTCGCAGCGCTCGCGCGGGAAATAATGAGGGTGCTCTGAACTCCTATTCACGGCAGATTTATTGGGGAGATCTTGGCCCTGCCAGCTGGGTTGCGCATTACAACGCGGGGACGCAGCATGTGAAGCTTAATCATCCTGACGAGGCCGTCGCAGAGTTGCGCATTGCTTGGGACCGGGTTCCGAAGGCGAAGCAGATCGAGGATGGTCGAATTGAGACCTACTCCTATGAGTGCACCGTCAGAATGAATTTGGCGCTTGCTTTGGAAAAGCAGGGCGACGCGGCGATGAGTACGGATCGTGCGCGCGCTGCTGAAATTTATAAAGAAATGGGCGAGGTTGTAGCCCCCTGTCAGTCCGCGGCCTCGACGCAGAATCAGCAGAACCAGAATCAGCAGGGCGGCGGTGGCGGTGCCGATGCTGACAAGGCTCATGATCGTGCTCAGCAAAAGCAGCAGCAGGCTCAAAACCAGGAAAATCAGGACAAAGACAAGGATAAAGACAAACAGAATCAGGATAAGGACAAGCAGAACCAAGACAAAGATAAGCAAAACCAAGACAACAAGGATAAAGACAAGCAAAATCAGGATCAGCAGAACCAAGACAAAGATAAGGACAAACAAAACGAAGATAAGTCCAAGGATCCTTATCAGGGAGAGACCAAAGAGCAACGCGCGAAGCGTGAAGAGATGCAAAAGCGTCAGGAGCAAACCGATCGCGAGGAGCGTCAGAACAAAGATCGCAAGCGTGGAACCGGTGGAACTGGCGCCTGGTAAATCTTCTGTGATCTAGATCTTAGGTTGGAATAAACCGGAATCTGGGTGGCGTTCATGCCTGCAGTGCTGCTCGAAAGCGGCTCCTGGAAGAAAGGCTTATCCCATGACTTACAAGGTCGCTTACATCATTGGTTCGCTGTCTTCGAACTCCATTAATCGCAAGCTGGTTGGCGCGATGATTGCCGACGCTCCAGCTGATCTGGAATTTGTTGAGGCTGATTTCTCGAAGCTGCCGCTGTACAGCCCTGATTATGATGCGAACTACCCGCAGATCGCTACTGACTTCAAGAACATCCTTGAAGATGCCGATGCGGTTCTGATTGCAACCCCTGAGTATGACCGCTCGATTCCTGGCGGTCTGAAGAATGCTATCGACTGGTTTGGTCGTCCGTGGGGATCCAACCCCATCGGTGGTAAGCCTGTTTATGTCGTAGGTGCATCTATGGGCTCGGTCGGTGCTGCTATTGGGCAGATCACAACCCGTCAGACGCTTGAGTTCTTCAACCCTCTGTTGATGACGCAGCCCGAGGTCTACATGAAGATGTCTCATGAGGACATCGGTGAAGATGGTCGCTTTATTGATGCGGCAACTCAGGGATTTGTGAAGTCAGCTATTGAGGCATTTGCGGACTACATCCGTAAGCACGCCTGAGCGTTGAGCTCGCTGAATTAAAACACCCTCCAGCTGTGAATGGGACCAAGCTCCTTTTTAAGGCTGGGAGGTGTTTTATTTATGTGTTTCGGGTGTTGGTGTGCCAACTTTGTTCAAATCGCATCACCCTGTTTTATTGCGGTAGACATGGTTGTCACTTATGGTCAATACCTTGTTATTCAAGGGAAAATCTCGAGAAAAACACAGAAGTAAAAACCTCCGAATGGTTTCTTGTCGGCGCTAACGTGAGGAACGGAGACGTAAAACACCCCCTGACATTCTGCGTCTCCACGAGGGCGCCTGTTGAGTCTCTTTCCGGGCGCCCTCAATCTCTTCTCGTTAAGTCTTATAGCGATGACATCAGCTCAGAAAGTCTGTGCAGTCGAGCACCAAATGACGAAAATGCAGACTCCCAGAAAAGCGGAAGGATGAGCCTTCTCAGACTAGGCTTGTGGCTACACGTCTACGCATGAGGAAGGGACATGAGCGAGAACCGCGTATCGGCCATTGAGTCGGACTATGAAGGCGAAAACGCCTCCGCTCATTCGCGTCCGCGTCCCCAGAAACCCCCTGTCTATCAGCGTGCATCTGACAAACTCTCGTTTACGCAGGACCGCGACTGGGGTTTCGATGATGTCGTCGATGCCCTGTTCTTTATCTTTTCCGGTGTGGCAACACTGTGGCTTGCCTACGTTTTCTTGGCGGGTTCAATCAAGCTCAAACCTACTGCCATCGCCTGGTTCCTGATCTGCTGGGCCGTTACCGCCTACCTCGCGCTTCCCAGGATCCACCAGTTGCTTACGTGGCTGTATGTTCCCGACTACTTCATCGGTCGAACAAGGACTGCCGACGGTCTGCTCGGTGACCCAGTGAACCTCGCTCTTGTTGGTAGCGAGATCGATATTCACGCTGCCATGACTGAGGCCGGATGGGTACGCGCTGACCCGATCACTCCCCACACGGTTCTTCGAGTGATACGTGCCTTCGTCAGTCGAAAAAGCTACGATGCTGCGCCGGTTTCGAACCTTCTACTCTTTGGGCGTAAGCAGGACTTCGCCTACCAAAAAGCGGTTCCCGGTCGTTCTTCAGAACGCCATCACGTGCGTTTTTGGCGTACTCCCGATGGCTGGGTTCTTCCGGGCGGTCGTCGCGTCGAATGGTTGGCAGCGGGGACATTCGATCGTGCTGTCGGGTTGAGTCTTTTGACCTTCCAAATCACCCATAAGATCGATGCTGATATCGACATCGAGCGCAACTTCATTGTTGATGACGTCCTCTTCGCTAACCCTGCGGCAGAGCTAGAGATTCTTCCCGATTTCTTCAGCGCCTACCACGATAAGAATGGCGGCGGTGACCGAGTCATCACCGATGGCGATTTATACCTATTGGATGTTCAAGACGTTGAACCCAACGATGATGATGCGCACGAAATGGCTGATGCCCATGATGTTGATTCTCAGGCGGATCGCCAGCGCCCTGTCCAACTGGTTGTCGGTATGGTCCTGGTTGCCCTCATGTTTGCAACTGAGCTCTTCCAGACCTATCTAGTCCTTCAAAATCCCTGGAAATACATCGCGCTTAATGTCATCGGCATTGATGATGTCGCCGATGCACAAATCTACATTTTGACGATGAGGCTGGTTGTCGCTTTTGTGACTTTGGTGCTTCTTGTCATGGAAATCATTACTGGCGTCATGACGTGGAATGGACACCCTCGTGCGCGAATTATCCTTCTGACAGCCCTGAGTGCCGACATTATTTTCGGCGCTGCGGATATTGCCAGTTCGGGTGCAACTCACATCGTTTTGATGACGCTGATTCGTTCGTCCTTGGGGGTGCTTGCCCTATTGGCCCTTTCTGCGCGCGCCTGCCACCAATGGGTCAGAGAGCGTAAGAAAGAACGGCTTCAGGCAAAAGCAAAGGCTGCAGGCGTCCTGCCTACTTCACCGGCTTCATAAACCACGCGGCTTGCGAGTCCTCGGGCACTCCATCGTTATAGGCAAGTCCCGCGTAGGCGGCCGCGTTCTTCCCCAGCTGTGATTCAAGGAATGCCTGGAAGGAACGAGCGGCCTCGGAATTCGAAGAAGACTGCGGGACTGCGGCTGAAACGGTTGAATCCACGCAGGTCCCAGGGATAGCCTCGGCGCGGCTTTCGGTACCGGTGTTAGACGCTGCAGCAACCGCTAGGCGCGCATCCCAGATCAGGATCGGACGTTGGTGGGAGCCTTGCGCGGCGGTCGCGCCCGAAATCAGCGAAAGGCGATCATCCGCAAGGGTAACGGTCCACTGTCCCAAGGCTTCCGCCGTGGAGGAAGAGATCGAATGCGCGTCGTTCAGATTTTCTTTCCAGTCCTCGTAGTCCTCGCCGAGGACTGAGCTGGCCTTTGCGGTGAAGGCAGCGCCGGCCTCGGAATCCTGGGAAGGAATCGCAGTCAGAGGGGCGAAGTTTGCAGAGGAAAGATCCTTGAACGAAGAGGGGAGTGCCTTGCTATTTGCGGAGAACCATGAGCGATCAGCCCACGCGCATACCGGGTCATTGCCGATGGGGGTTGCTGTTCCCAAAGCCGCGGCTTGTTTTGAATCGACGCCAAAGATGACGTCGGCATTTTGCGAAGAATTTGGAGTGTACTCGCTCTGCTCGATGGTGTAGCCGCTGGCGTCCTCGAAAGCAGAGACGTAGTCGGCGGGAAGCCGCCAGCCCGGCGCGTAAGCGATGCATAGGGTTCCGCTTCCTCGTGGAATTCCGTCGGTATTGCCCGTGGCCGCGTGGTTCTTTGTTGCCGAGGCCGTGGTCCCCTGAGCCGAAGACGTTGAGTCTGTGCGGAAAGGATCGTCCGTCCATTGCGCTCCCTGTGGGATAGAGGGAGAACACGCGCTGAGGGCTAATGCGCCAAGAAGCGTGATGGTAAGGCGGCGCAGATGCGCTGAGCGTTGGGTGGACGGAGAGGCGGTCTTGGTCTTTCGCACCGTACCAGTCTAAGCAATAGTGCATGGAAGGAGAGATATTCCCGCGGTGATAGGGCAAAATGTCAGTATCGAGTGTTCGATGCGATCTGACGCAAGGAGTCATCATGGAAAGCAGTCTCAGTCAGAAACTCATTACCGCAGGGCTGTCTATGGCCGTCGGTTTCGTGGCCGGAAAGGTCGCGGAGCTGGGCTGGAAGGCTGTAACCGGTCAGGCCGCACCTCAGGATGATGACGGCACGGCATCCTTGGTCTCGGTGGTGACCTTCGCCGCGGTCTCTGCAGCTATTGCGGCGGTTGCTCAGCGTGGTGTGGTCAACAAGACGAATAAGTGGTTTGCGCCGGTCGAAGCCGTGTCGCAGATCCTGTCGGATCTTGATCAGCCGGCTATCGCAAATTAGAAAATAGCGGAAGATAGGTGGACAGATCGGTGCGCTGTCCCGAGGCCTGAAGATCCCCGCGGGAGAGCGCGTCATTCCAGTCCAGCATTCCGCATGCGAGTTTGAGCCAGGTTTCTGGCGACATTTCGATCACCGCCGGGGGAGTCCCTCGGCGGTGCGTCGTACCCGGGAGGATTTGAGTGGCGCCTGCCGGGGGAACGCGGAGTTCGACGGATCGACCGGGGTGTAGGGCTGCAATTTCTTCGAGCGTGTAGCGTACGGCGGTGAAGAGAGTTTGTCGTGTAGCGCTTTCGGGGGCGCGGTACCACGTGAGGAGTGCGCTGTGGCCTTCTGCTGGATCGATACGCCGTTTTGCCATGTCGCCAGTCTAGGTCGCTTCGTCTATCTTGGCGTGGAATTGCCCCATCCTGCCAGATCCGCTATTGTGGAGTGCCGAGGTAGCGTGTCCGAGCGGCCGAAGGTGCAGCACTCGAAATGCTGTGTGGTGTAACAGCCACCCAGGGTTCAAATCCCTGCGCTACCGCGTTTAGGCTTGTGGCCCCAACTGATGTTGGGGCCACAAGTTTTTTATTGGGTAGCTAAGTTCGGGGCTGGGTGGAATGGGCTTGGCCTGGGACCTTTGGGTTTCTGCGAAAATTATTCGATTCTTTTGGGTTGGGTTGAGGTCGATCCGTTTCGGCCACCTTCAGGTGCCCCGTCAAGCAGGCCTGGTTGACACGTGAGATAAAGCGTGAGGTAGTGCCTGGAACCCTGTGAAAAACGTCTTTATTTTCTTTCTCCAAACTGGACGTAAATGAAGGTACCAGTCTTTAGTCTGGCTTCTGTCAGGTTGAAGTGCCTGATGCTCGACGAATCGCAGTGATGCGGGGCGTTGGGTGAGTGGTGACAGTGTGGGTCAATACAGGAAGTGTGCGATGACGCGAAATGCGCTAGCTGCAGTGTTATCTTGGGTGAGTTCTCTGAACGCACGTGGCACTTGTGCCGCTTCTTGTATTCCCCGCAGGGGGATGAACCTGTGTGGTGCATTAGGGGAACGTTTTCCCCGCGAAAGCGGGGTTTTTATTACCCTTCGTCACCAGTGAGAAACTCTTACGCACATTTTAGTTAAGGTGTGCTGTATAAAAATAAAATCGGTGCTAATGTTTGTGACGTCGATGATGAAGCGGCTCTGAAGGAGGAGCGATGGCGCGAAAGAATCGGGATCTGTCGAAAGAGGCAGCCCTTATTACTGAGTTTCCTGTGCCCGCTTTTCCTGTTGCGCAGCCGGATCTTGATGCATCGGAATTGTCGGATCTTGCCCGTTGCTTCTGGGCGAAGAGCGGTGACTCGAATACGTGGCTTTCAGTCGTGCAACATTTGATGGACACAGCAGATATTGCAGCGAAGCTTTTTGATTGCTACCTCAGCGAGCATCATCGCAATCTCATGGCTTCTGTTTGGGAAGGGGATCAGGCGAAGGCTCGGGCAAGTTTTATTTATCTTTCATCTATCCATGATGTGGGTAAGATCAGCTGTGGCTTCTCCTGCCAGCGCCAAGATCTTGCGCAGCTGATTCGCCATCAAGGTCTGACTGTCCTTCGGAAGCAGGATTATCCGGACCGAAAATATCTACGCCACGAACTCGTCAGTCAATTCGCGTTCCAGGAAGAGGTTATGTCTTCGGGCGGCGAGGGTTCTCGCGCGCGCCATTGGGCGATTCTTCTTGGAGTCCACCATGGACGGTACCCAGATGCTCAGGCGATCAAGCTTGCGCGTGAACAATACAATACCCGGGAAGGTTCACGGGAAGATGATCCCCGCTGGGGGCGGGCTCGATCTGAGATTTTGCGTTGGATGGCCAGGCGCAGCGGTTTCCCTCTGATTGCACCCCAAACTGCGCTTCCTGAGCTCCCCATCGCAGTTGCCTCTGCTTATGCTTCCGCCTTAGTCATTGCTGACTGGCTCGCTTCCAACGAAGACTATTTCCCCCTGCGTCCCCGTCCTGTTGACACAGAAGGGCACCTCTCAATTGATGAATACCCCGAATTCACTGCTGAAGAGCAACGTCGGCGCGTCCAAGAAGCATGGGAACGGGCAGATTTTCCGGCCCCCATGCGTGTGCCTGATCTGTCGGAACTCGACGTGGAAGAACTCTACCGACATCGCTTTGGATGGCCGGCCTCGTACCGGGCAACGAAGGCGCAGCGCGCGGCACTCGAAATTGTGTCAGCAGAAGACCCCGACCTCATGATCATCGAGGCCGCACCGGGTTCGGGAAAGACAGAGCTCGCTTTAGCCAGCGCCGAGGCCTTGATGCGTGCACGTGGTCTCCAAGGAATCTTCGTGGCCCTTCCTACGCAGGCAACAACCAATGCCATGTTCTCTCGCGTGAAATCGTGGCTCACCAATATCTTGGGTGATCAGCCTCAAAAGCTTGGAATTCAGCTGGCTCATGGTAAGCGCAGTCTCAATGAATCATTCATGGAATTGATTGATAAAGGACGTAGTCCGCTTGAAGTGTATGACGGGGATGACGACAACGGACTGTATGCAAGTACATGGATGGGGCAGCGATGGAGGTCAACTCTTTCGCCGGTCGTTGTTGGGACCATTGATCAGATTCTGCTTGCGGCGTTGAAGTCTCGGCATGTGCTCGTGCGGCATCTGGGCTTGATGGGCAAGGTCGTCGTCATCGATGAGGTGCATGCTTCCGATGAATTCATGAGTACTTATCTTGATGCGGCACTGACGTGGCTTGGGATGTATGGAATTCCTGTTGTCCTTTTGTCTGCAACGCTTCCACCCCAGCGACGGATGGTATTGCTAAATGCCTACCGAAGAGGAAAAGGCTTGAGTGCGCTCTCGGAACAGAGCATTGAAGACGTCGTCGGGTATCCGGTGATCTCCATGCTATCGGCGTACGGGTTCCAGATTCATCAGGTAGAGGGGGAACCTGAAGTAGAAAAACGGATTATTCCTCTTCAAGCTGATTCTCCTGAAAAGATTGCAGGATTTCTTGACCGAGAACTCGCCGATGGGGGATGTGCGGTCATCATTCGTAATACCGTGCGCGAGGCACAGGAAACATATGATGCAGTCAAAGCAGTATTTGGGCGCGAACAAACGACATTGCTTCATGCGCGTTTCCTAGCTGTGGAGCGCGAAGAACGCGACCAACGGATGCTCGAACTTTTTGGAAAGAACAGTGCGCATCGACCACAGCGTCACGTTGTGGTGTCCACGCAGGTTGTTGAACAAAGCCTTGACGTCGACTTTGACTTGATGCTCACTGATCCGGCTCCCATGGATCTTATCCTCCAACGCATTGGACGCCTTCATCGTCACGATCGCCGGGACAGACCTGGGAACCTCAACGATGCAAGGTGTTTTGTCCTCGTTAATGATCCCTCTGCTGTGCCATGGGAATATTCGTATGGCACCGATTCCGTCTACTCGCGCTATTTGACTTTGCGAACACTCGGAATTCTTTGCGATAGGGGAGAGATTGTCGTTCGCGAGCCGATCGATTACGCGAGGCTCACAAGTGTGGCATATGCGAACCCGGAAACAGAGCCGCTTGGCCCCAAAGAATGGCAAGAAGATTTTGCGGATGCCTGGAAGGTTGATCAGCAGAACAGAGCGCAAGCAAAAGAAAAGGCGCGAGCGTGGTGTCTCGAGGAGGAAAACCTTCCTTCATGGAAGGCTCCGAAACTTGAAGAGAAATTCCAAGGAAATGCCGTAACTGGAGAGGGAACAAGCGGTCCCGCGATTGCTGCAACTCGCGCTGCTGTGAGGGACGGAGAGGACCAAATCCCTGTGCTGGTCGTTGCGATGGATCCAGAACAAGGGAATATTCCTGTCCCTCCGCCAATTAGTGGGCGGAGGGAAGACGATCAGCGTCTAGCGGTCGAAGAGTACAACGCTCACGGACGCGTTCGGGAAATGTGCACATGGAGCATCTCGCTACCCCCGTGGGCGTTCAGGGCTCGCGGTGAAGAGTTGGAACAGACGATCGACGCGGTTGCCCAAGAGATCTGGGATGACCCAATCACAAAGGAGTGGGTATGCCGCCAGCATCCGCTCTTGTCTGGAGAACTCATTCTTGCGATGTACCGGAGCTTTGACGGAAGACGTATCACGCGCGAAATACACGGACACACAATCACCTACTCAATAGAAAAAGGAATGGAGGTACAAGGCTGATGAAGGACCCTGAATACAATCTGCTCGATGAGCCATGGATACCTATCCGGCTCCTCGACGGAACCATCACGAATGTTGGCCTGCTTGAGCTTGTAGAACGAACAAGTGACATTGCAGACCTCGCATGTGAACTGCCAACGCAGAACATCGCGATACAACGCCTGATTCTTGCAATTGCATACCGAGTTGCAACGCCAAGTAACGAACAAGAATGGGCACGGCAATGGAACGAGGGAGCGCCAACTGACCGGATGCTCGAGTATCTGGAAGAGTGGCGAGATCGTTTCTATCTCTTCGGCGGTCGCTATCCGTTTATGCAGGTCGCTGACCTCAGGACAGAGAAGGATGCCGTATCAGGACTTGAAAAGATCATCGCTGACGTCCCCAATGGCGAGCAGTTTTTTACCACCCGACACGGAAAAGCCCTTGCAGAGATTTCAGCGGCCGAAGCTGCCCGTTGGTTAGTACACGTTCAAGCGTACGATCCTTCTGGTATTCGATCTGGTGCTGTAGGGGACTCCCAAGTTAAAGGTGGGAAGGGATATCCCGTCGGACCTTCCTGGTGTGGGCATCTGGGGATTGTTTGGCTCAAGGGAGAAAATCTTGATGAGTCTTTAGTACTTAACCTTGTTCCTTCCGATTCTGGAAATCTCAGAGGGGTGAGTACCTCTACCCAGTGGGGTGGATGCTCGTGGGAAGATGATGAGCCCGAAACGGCCGAACGAGGCGACTATTCACTTTTGGATTCAGCTGGAACCCCGCGGCCTATCAGTATCCCGAGGTTGCTCACTTGGCATTCGCGTCGCGTGCGCCTGATTGGCGGCGTATCTGGAGTAACAGGAGTAGTCCTTGCTCTAGGAGATAAGCTTGCCCCCCAACAGATGCAGCAGTACGAACCACTGAGTTTGTGGCGTTATTCAATGCCTCAATCGAAGAAGTTCAAGCAGGACGTCTACATGCCAAGGAAGTTCGAGGCAGGGAGGGCTCTGTGGCGCAACCTTCCGGGGGCTCTTCCTGAGGTGACGAAGATCGATGGAGCAGATAAACAAAAGAAAGATGAGTTCTTTCCTTCTGCAACGCTTTCGTTCCACTACGCCTTCGAAGAATCTCTGGTCAAAACCGACTATCCGAAACGGATGCGTATTCAGGCTATCGGCGTCACATATGGGCCTCAGGAGTCAACTTTCGAAGACATCTATTTCGACGAGTTGACACTTTCAGTTGCTCTCATGCGGGCTGACCAGCCAGACCTTGCCGCTCGGGTTGATCAACAGGTGAGAAACACGGAAGAAGTCGCGAAGATCCTAGGTGTTCTTGCGGCAAACCTCGCACGTGCTGCCGGGGAAAGCGGTGATGGGGCCGGTGAAGGAGCAAGAGATCGGGCGAAACATTATTTCTATGCCCGGGTTGATGATCCTTTTAGGCACTGGCTCGCCAGCATTGATGAGGACAGTGACCCCAGTGAAATTGCACAGGGCTGGGAGAAGTCCCTTCGGGTCTTTGCTCAAGAAACTGCAGCTCAACTTGTCGCCTCAACACCCTCGTCAGCAATTATTGGCCGGGATACGGGCCGAGGATTCATGAACGTCGGGACCGCTGAAAACTACTTCAATTCGGCCCTCAACAAGCGTTTACCAATTCAGAAAGACACACAGGAAGGAACGAAATGACCAGTAACTCTGCTGAATCGGGGACCACTCCGATTCGCGAGGTCTCAGGGTTGAGCTCCGGGCAAGCAGTGCGCAGTCGAGTTAATGGGCTCATTGTGCATCGCCTTTCCAAAGACACCCCCTCTGCAAGGGCACTTCGAGCGCAGTTGCGTTCTGCCCTAGGGAAGGAAACCGGCTCAATTCCAGCGATTTGGGATCTTACACTGGACGGTGAGTATAAGGGTCGAAGTGATGCCCCCACGCTGGGAGAGAAAGCAGTACACGGGGCTCTAACGCTCTGGGCGCGGCATCAAGGGTCCAATAAACGGCAGATGCATGATTCGTCCGAACAACCACGTCGTTTTGCTTCAGCAATTCGTGTTGTTGCAGAAAAACAGCGGGGAGAAAAACGCGTTGAAGAAACTCCGATCTACCGCAGCTTTTCCGCAGCGATCCAAGCACCAACGTACGAGGGACTGCTGGTGCGTCTGCGCTCCTTGGTTTCCCAACTCGAGGCCGCTGAAGTGCCGTGCGACTACGGTTACTTGGCCTCGGATCTTTTCTACTGGCAAGACCCAAGGTGCAGGACCTCGGTAGTGCGAAATTGGGGACGTCAATTTGCCCGAACAACTCAGACGGCTTCCGAATCCGCTCAGTGATGTGCGGATAAACATCAAACAACACAATTCACTTCAACATTTGAAAGGAAAGACAATGTCCCTTTTTATTGATATCCACGTTCTGCAAACCCTTCCTCCCTCGAACCCGAATCGTGACGACACTGGTGCACCTAAGAGCGCAACTTTCGGTGGCGTGCGACGTATGCGCATTTCCTCGCAGGCAATCAAGCGAGCTACTCGTGAGGACTTCGAAGGAAAGATCGCTGACTCGAACTACGGAGTTCGTACAAAGAAGATCGTTGAGCTTGTGGCTCGTAAGATTTCTGAGCAGCGTCCAGACCTTAATTCGCGTGCTGTTGAACTTGCGGAAATGGGCCTGAAATCTATCGGCTTCAAGCTCACTGAACCGCGTGGCGCGAAGAGTGAACAGGAACTGAAGGAATCCGGATTCCTTGTATTCCTGTCTGCAAAGCAAATTGAGCACGTCGCGGAAGCATTGATTTCGGTCGCTGATACGGATGATCCTTCAGCAGCTTTCAAGGAGCTTAAGCCGCGAGATCTGGTTGATACGAACCACTCGATTGATATCGCTCTGTTCGGGCGTATGGTCGCAGAACCGAATTCTCTTAATGTTGATGCTGCATGCCAGGTTGCGCACGCTATCGGTGTTGGTGCAGTTGAGAATGAATACGACTACTACACAGCTGTTGACGATGAGAAGAAGCGTAATGAGGATGCCGACGAAGGTGCCGGAATGATCGGTACCATCGAGTTTGCCTCGGCAACGGTATATCGTTACGCAACGATCAACGTCGACATGCTTCGAGAGAATCTTGGTGATGACACCGTTGCTGATCATGCGATTGAACTCTTCATTGATAGCTTTGTTCGTTCGATGCCGACGGGTAAGATCACCACTTTTGCAAACCGTACTCTCCCGGACGCGGTTTTGGTGCAGGTCCGCGATGACCAGCCAATTAACATGAGCGGCGCCTTCGAGGACCCGATCGTGGCTGGTTTGAAGGGATATGCTGAACCAGCGATCGCACGTTTCGTCGAATTCGAATCCGAGCTGCGCAACCTGACTGGTCTTAAGGCCGTGGAATCTCTCGCCGCATGGACCACGCCTCGTGGCACGAAGTTTGGCGAGGTTGGAAAGCAAGTGCGCTTGGTTGATCTCGGCGGAGCGACCGTGGAAGCAGTCCGAGGAACGCGATGAGTAAAGTACTCGTCTTAAGAATGGCGGGCCCCATGCAATCATGGGGATCCTCCAGTCGTTTTACTCGCAGATCGACTGAGGCTTTTCCTACGAAGAGCGGAATTCTCGGTTTGCTCGCGGCTGCGCAAGGTAGAAGGCGTACTGATCCAATCGAGGATCTTGCGCAGCTTCGCGTCGCAGTTCGAGTTGACCAGAGTGGGGAGCTCCTACGTGATTTCCATACCGCTCATCGGGGGAGTGATTCAATGCCTCTATCCGAGCGCTACTACCGAGCAGATGCTGCCTTTGCGGGTTTCGTTGAAGGGCCTAACGATCTAATCGATGGACTTTCCCAGGCTATTCTTCGGCCAGTATTTCCCTTGTATCTGGGGCGTCGCTCGTGTCCTCCGACCATGCCTCTTCGACTCGCAGTACGCGACGAGGAGATGTGGGAGGTCATCACAACAACTCCTTGGTTGGCTTCAAAGTACTACCAGAAGAAGCAACGCTTCGAGCAATCGGTGAGTCTTCGTGTGCTTGCTGATGAGGGGGTTATCCCAGCCTCTGTCGGTGTAACGTCGGCGCAAACGCTTCAAGATGTCCCGGTCAGCTTCGATTCGGAGCATCGCATGTATACGTTCAGGACTGTTGAGGAAACACGAATCACTCTGGAAAACCCAGAGTACGTTTCAAATTCCCCACAGGAGGACACACGTCTCGGTCACGATCCAATGGGGGTTCTCTGATGTATCTCACGCGAATCTATTTGAATCCACAGCGTCGCGGAACGTGGCGTCTTGCAAGGAACC
Organism: Pauljensenia sp.; assembly: GCA_042645485.1. Taxonomy (GTDB): domain Bacteria; phylum Actinomycetota; class Actinomycetes; order Actinomycetales; family Actinomycetaceae; genus Pauljensenia. The sequence goes on along the minus strand of JBHRQN010000026.1, from coordinate 2,396 downwards.
GGCAGGTTTTACATGCGGCCATTATGAATTGCTTTCCGCCGGGAGTCCTTGATCAGGTGGGAACTTCCCGGGTTTTGTGGCGCTTGGATAGGCCACCCCGTCCCCTGGGACGAGGCCGTGAGGGAAGTCCGTCGTGGTCTCTGTACATTTCCAGCCCCGTGTCTCCTGATCCCTCACACATTGTTGAGGAAGCGGGGTATGCAACGGAGGGGGGAGTCCTTGTCCGGGAACTTGATGGTTTCCTTGATCACCTTGAGGTAGGTCAGCGATGGGGTTTCCGTGTCTGCGTAAATCCCACGTTCAGGATGGCTAATCAGCGTGACAGGAGGGGACGGAAGAAGATCCTCGCGCACGTGACCCAGGATCAGCAACTTCAATGGTTTCTTGGCCGGGCAGAGCAAAATGGCTTCGCTGTGCTGAAATCACTCGATCTCGGTGGTGATTTGCCCATTCTGGAGGACGATAACGGTCTAAGACACGACGGTGAAACATTGATGGTCCAGCGAATCGAGCGCAGTATCGAGGAATTTCGGCGTCAAGATTCTCGCGTAACGCTCTCAATTGCAACATTTGATGGTGTCCTTGAAGTAACAGATTCGCAGGCTCTGCGCCACCTCCTCGTCAATGGAATTGGGCGAGCGAAAGCGTATGGCTGCGGTCTCATGACACTTTCACGGCCGTGAACGCAATCCCCGGGGCAAGACCGCCGGATCCAAAGGATCTGGTGCGTGTGCGTGACCGTCTGACGTTTCTTTACGTGGAGCGTTGCATAGTTAATCGGGAGTCGAATGCAATCTCGATTGCTGACGGTCACGGTATTGCTCATGTCCCAGCGGCAGCGCTTTCGGTGCTGCTGCTGGGACCGGGGGTCCGCATCACCCACTCTGCGGTGTCGGTGTTGTCAGAGAGCGGTTCGACAATCGTGTGGGTTGGGGAAAACGGAGTGCGTTACTACGCGCATGGGAACCCTCCTTCGCGCTCGTCTCGTTTGCTTGAGGCTCAGGCACGTGCGGTGAGTGATCCGTCCTTGAGGCTTGCGGTGGCTCGCAGCATGTACTTGATGCGTTTTTCAGGTGAAGACGTATCGAAGTTAAGCCTTCAACAGCTCAGGGGGCGTGAGGGAGCGCGGATTCGGCGATTGTATCGCCAGCATTCGCAGCGCACTGGCGTTCCTTGGGATGGGCGTGAGTATGATCCCGACAACTTTGAAGGAGGATCACTGGTCAATCAGGCTTTGTCTGCTGCGAATTCCGCGGTCTATGGGGTTATCCATGCGGTGATTGTTGCCTTGGGCTGTAGTCCGGGGCTTGGGTTTGTGCACAACGGGAATTATCGGTCGTTCGTGTATGACATTGCAGATCTGTACAAGGCGGATCTGACCATTCCCATCGCTTTCGATATTGCTGCGGGTCCTATTACTGAGGCAGTGGGGAGTGCAGCGCGGAAAAAGGTTCGTGATTCCGTCAGAGAGTTCCGTCTTCTTGAGCGCTGTGTTGCTGATATTAAGGGGCTGCTGTCGATAGCGGGTCCTGTCGACATTGACGATGAAGAACTCATCGTTGATGATCTTCGACTGTGGGATGACCGAGAGGGCACTGTCGCAGCTGGGGTTTCGTATGAAGAAAGTGCTGAACTGTGATTGTGCTCGTGCTCTCTGCTGTTCCGGAGGGGCTGCGAGGCCATGTAACTAGGTGGCTTCTTGAGATTTCTCCGGGAGTCTTCGTCGGGACTTTGAGTGCTCGTGTGCGTGAGCGTTTATGGGCGATCGTCACTGAGAACATGCGAACCGGCCGTGCGGTGATGGTGTATCGTGCGCGCAATGAGCAGGGACTAGCGTTCTTGACTTGGGGTGATCCATGGAAACCAGTTGACTTTGAAGGGATTACTTTGATGATGCGGCCGTACCATTCCGAGGGACGCGGTCAGTATTCAGAGCCTGATCCTGCTGAACGGCAGTTGCACAAACGCCCTGCGATGAGTAACTTTCAAAGAAGACGGAAAGCTCAAGGTTTTCCAAGATCTGACCGATCTGAGCGCTAAAACTCCAGATCGTTCAGTGTTTTCCCCGCATGCGCGGGGATGAGCCCGACCGCCCCATTTTCACCGTCTCTGGCAACACGTTTTCCCCGCATGCGCGGGGATGAGCCCGCCTCGGTCTTTCGATCGGCAGTCGGGCGAATGTTTTCCCCGCATGCGCGGGGATGAGCCCTCTCATTCAGCGATCTTTCGAAGGCAAGCGGGGTTTTCCCCGCATGCGCGGGGATGAGCCCACGTCAGCTAGCTCGCTCAGAGATGAGCAGCAGTTTTCCCCGCATGCGCGGGGATGAGCCCACAGGACGTCGCCCGGCTGGATGTCATAGAAGGTTTTCCCCGCATGCGCGGGGATGAGCCGGTGT
>JBHRQN010000025.1:0-24915 GCA_042645485.1 Pauljensenia sp. | reverse complement strand
ATCGCACACCGAAGGCACTAAAACGACTCAGAAATCCAATTCTTCTGTAGGTCGGATCGCAGGACGCACATCATCTTCGGGAGGTTGCCAACTGTAGATATCAGCCTCAACCTGTTCCCCTGAGCGAATGTCCTTCACCGTATCAGCTTCTCCATCCGAACCGGGGAACCATACGAATGGGATTCCTCGTTTATCAGCGAACTTAATTTGCTTGCCGAATTTTGCGGCGCTAGGTGCCACATCGGTAGGAATACCGCGCCTGCGCAAGATGGTTGCCAAGGCATTGCAGTGCCTGCGCTCTGACTCATCAGCTACGGCAATAACGACACAGGTCGGTACCTTTCGCGAAGCGGAAACCATATCCTGCGAAAGAATTCGCGAGACTAGCCGAGAAACACCAATTGAAAGCCCTACTCCCGGGTAGGTCCGCTTCCCGTCCTTAGCAAGTGAGTCATACCGCCCACCGGAGCAAATGGAGCCGAGATCCTCATGGCCCACAATTTCGCTTTCGTAAACCGAACCGGTGTAATAGTCGAGGCCACGAGCAATCTTGAGGTCAGCGATGATGACTCCCGGCATTGCAGCGTTCGCTTCGTCAACAAGAGCACAAAGCTCAGTCAGCCCTTGATCAAGAGTTTCACTGGAAACCTCCAAAGCAGCAACTTCCTGCTGAAGCTGTGAAGCATCTTCGGTACGAATCTTCGCCATACGTAGAAGAACGTCAATCTGCTCGGAGTTCAATCCTGCTTCGGTAAGTTCTTCCCTCACGCCCTCTGGACCGATCTTGTCGAGCTTGTCTAGGCCCCGAAGTGCCGATTCAACGTCGCTCACGCCAATTCCTTCACAAACGCCCTGAACAACCTTGCGGTTATTCACCAGAACGTGAACAGGCGGAATCGGTAAAGACATCAAGGCCTCGGCCATGACAAGAGGAAGATCGACCTCGTAGTGGAACGGCAACTCCCCCAAGCCGACGACATCGATATCAGCCTGAGTAAACTCGCGGAAACGACCGTCTTGCGGGCGTTCTCCGCGCCAGACCTTTTGAATCTGGTAACGCTTAAAAGGGAAATCAAGCTCGTTTGCGTTCTCAATGACGTATCGTGCGAAGGGCACTGTTAAATCAAAGTGAAGGCCCATCTGGCGTTCTTTGGAAGAGCGCTGTCCCTCATCTTTCAGTGCCTGTAAGCGATCCAGGACATAGATCTCTTTCGAGGTTTCGCCCTTGGATTGAAGTTGTTCAAGTGTTTCAACCGCTCGAGTTTCGATACCCGCAAATCCATGGAGCTCAAATACGGAACGGATGTGATCAAGAATCGCTTGTTCAACAATGCGGCCCTGAGGGAGCCACTCGGGAAATCCTGAAAGTGAAGTACGTGCCATAATCCCTATTCTTTCACGGAGGAGCTCAGCTGTCGGCCCGAGCCACGGGTACGACGAGAGAGAAATTAACCGATGCTCTTCGCGCGACGTAGATAGGCATTATTCGCCAACTCATCGCCCATCGTCGTCGCTACAGAGTGCCCGGGGAAAAGAATCGTCTGCGGATCAATCACATTTGCAAGGGTTCGCAAAGTATGTCGCATTTGGGTCTCGTCACCGCCGGGCATATCAGTTCGTCCCACCGAACCAGCAAAAATAACATCGCCACTGAGCGCCCACGGAACGACAACCCCAGTGTCTAGAGCGCGCACGCCGTTCCAATAGACAGTGAGTTCCGAGGCACCTAAGAAAAGTGCCGAGCCTTCAGTATGCCCGGGAGCAGGAACCATCCGGAGAACAAGGCCGGGGACATACTCAAAGGAGTCGACCGGGCATTCCTTGATCACTGAGGGCTTGCGCCATCCCTCACTCACTTCTTCCGGAAGCGGGAGCGAAACGTGGGATGCTGGATCATCAAGGCGGTACGCGTCCGGTCCCGGGATCCAGACAGGTGCAGGTCCCTCAGGTGCCCAAGACGCAACCTCGGCGCAGTCCCACACATGGTCAGCGTGACCATGTGTGGCTAAAACGGCACCAACATATGCTCCGTCTTCCCCGAGCGCCCGACGAATTTCTTCACGCACGCCGAAAGAAGGATCGACAACAAGCGCTCCCACTTGCCCGTCTCCCTGAGCCTGCGGCGTAATCACACAGCAATTCGCGCCATAGAAGGGGGTGGGGATTACGTGAATTCGGATGTTTTCGCTCACGATAGCGACGAGGAAATCTGATCGAACCAAGCCTGCTTCGTTTCCAGTGCCTGAGTCAGCTCGCGAACCTTCGCCTCATCGCCCGAAGTCTTCGCCTCTTCAAGGTCAGCGCGCAACTGATCGAGCTGTTCTTCAAGCTGACCAAGCATTCCCGTTGCACGAGCACGAGTCTCAGGGTTCGTGCGGCGCCATTCAGCTTCTTCAGCCTTGCGAAGCTCATCCTCGACTGCACGAAGCCGGGCTTCGACCTTACGGAAGTGCTCTGAAGGAACACGACCGATCTCAGCCCAACGATCCTGAATCGACCTCAGAGCAGCCTTGGCCTCTTCATGGTTAGTAATTGGCAGAAGCGCTTCTGCTTCCTTCAGGAGGTCTTCTTTCGCGCTCAGGTTCGCCTGGTACTCGGAATCAACGGCAAGATCGTTGCGGTGACGCGCGTCGAAGAATGCCTGCTGGGCAGCGCGGAAACGCGTCCACAGTGCATCATCTTCACGGCGCGAAGCACGCGGTGCGCGCTTCCATTGCTCCATCAATTCACGGAAGGCATTGGAGGTTTCACCCCAATTGGTTGAATCCTTCAAGGCTTCTGCACGAGCAATAATTTCTTCCTTGACGCGCTTAGCCTGTCCTTGTCGCTCATCGAGCTCAGAGAAATACTGCCGACGACGACGATCAAATTGCGTACGGGTCGCAGAGAAGCGCTTCCACAGTTCGTCTTCTGCGGCTTTATCCAAGCGCGGTCCACGACGCTGGAGTTGCTTCCATTCTTCAAGCAGATCGCGCAGGATCTGTCCTGACTGCTTCCAGTGGATCTTACTGGATTCTTTAGCAAGGATTGCCTCCGCGCGCTCAACAAGAGCAGTGCGCTCTTCCAGAGCGTGTTCCTTTGCGAGGCGACGCTCTTCCTTCGCTTCTTCCTTACGAGCTTGCGCCCTTTCCTCTACTGCCTGGACGCGCGTGCGCAGTGCAGGAAGATCACCAATAGCGTTGGGCTGTTCAACAGCTTCCTTGAGAGTGGCAAGAGTCTGGTCGATCTCCTTCGGACCAAGGCTTGCTAGACGGTCTTCGAAGAGCTTAATCGTCGCTTCGAGGTCCGCGTAGCGACGCGTGTAGAGCGCGAAAGGATCCGATGGAAGGCCCTCGGGGAAGGATCCGATCATTCGCTCAGTATCACCGTCTTGAACCCACACATTTCCCTGGGAATCAATTCGACCAAAATCGATCGAAAGCTCGGTCGTTCCGGCCGGTTCGACAGTACGTGCAGCGGCGACTTCAGGCTCAGTGGCCTGGGTTTCAGGCGAAGTAGTCACGATATTCCTTCGAGGTTGGGACAGTTTCCCATCCGACGCGATGCATGGATTTTCCACACAGGCATACCTTCAGCGGTACATGCTCCATCCTAAAGGAAAAAACCGCCAATCTCATAAAAAATAGGGTGACGTCTCACGAGGATGCCTCAAAATGAGACAGCGTTACTAACCTGCGGAAGTCGAAACACGTACCGCCTCGAAGACTCCATCCACACGCCGGAGCGCGGCAAGGACCGCATTCAAATGGCTCATTTCAGCCAAATGGAAGCTAAATCGTGCAGTTGCCACCTGGTCTCGCGTTGAAACAGTAGACGCTGAGACAATATTGACTCGATATTCAGTCATGACTTTGGTGAGATCTGCAAGCAACCCTGGACGGTCCAGAGCCTTCGTCTGAATCTGAACGAGATACTGAGCTTGAGAATGCTCGCTACTCCATGAAACCTGCACAAAACGCTCCGGATGCAGACCTTCAAGGCGTACGGCGTTGGGGCATGAGCGCTGGTGGACAGAAACGCCTTGACCGCGGGTGATGAAACCAACGATGTCATCACCAGGAACTGGCGTGCAGCACCGTGCGAGTTTTACCCACACGTCATTAGCGTTCATACCATCAACGCTCACGCCTTGTCCCTTAGCGCTGAGTTCAGGCGCTGAATGAAGGTGAGCACCCGGGGTGACTGCCTCGGAGAGGGTTTCTTCGGTGCCATCTCCCCCGCCCAGATTTTCAACGAGCTTCGAGACGATATTCTGCGCGGAAATATGACCATCACCAACAGCTGCATACAGACCCGAAATATCTGGATACCCCAGCGATGTCGCGACTGAGAGAACAGAGTCATGGTTCATCAGACGTTGCAAAGGCAAGTTTTGTTTGCGCATGGCGCGCGCAATACTTTCCTTACCCGCCTCGACTGCTTCTTCTTTTCGTTCCCGAGAAAACCATGCTTTGATCTTTGACCGCGCGCGCGGCGAAGCGACAAAAGCAAGCCAGTCGCGCGAAGGTCCAGCTTTATCCGACTTTGAAGTGACGACTTCGACGGTTTGCCCGGACTCAAGTCGAGTATTAAGGGGGACGAGGCGGCCGTTAACCTTTGCGCCAACAGTCCGATTTCCAACCTCGGTGTGTACTGAGTAGGCAAAGTCGACGGGAGTTGCCCCGCGAGGAAGTACAACCACTTCTCCCTTAGGTGTAAAGACATAGACTTCGTCACCAGAAATCTCATATCGAAGCGAATCAAGGAATTCTTCGGGATCCCCTGTTTCGCGTTCCATATCAACCAGTGCGCGCAACCAGTTCATCTGTTCATCAGCGCTCATCCGGTCAGAATCCAAAGAGTTCGCATTCGGATTCTGCTTGTATTTCCAGTGCGCCGCGACACCATGTTCTGCATGTTCGTGCATCTCATAGGTGCGAATCTGAATTTCAACCGGTTTGCCACCCGGGCCGATCACCGTTGTGTGCAGCGACTGATAGAAGTTGAACTTCGGCATCGCAATGTAGTCTTTGAAGCGCCCCGGAATTGGATTCCACCTTCCGTGAAGAGCCCCTAGAACCGCATAGCAGTCACGGACGGTTTCGACCAAGACGCGCACTGCGACAAGATCAAAGATCTCATCAAATGCCTTATTGCGGACAATCATCTTCTGATAAATCGAATAGTGATTCTTAGGGCGCCCGGTCACCGTTCCCTGTGTACCCGAGCGTCGCAGATCTTCTTCGATCTGAGAAATTACTTCTCGTAAGTAAAGATCGCGCTCAGGTGCTCGTTCCGCAACCAGATGATCAATCTCTTCATAAATTTCGGGATAAAGGATCTTGAAAGAGCGCTCTTCCAGTTCCCATTTGATCATATTCATCCCGAGGCGGTGCGCTAGGGGTGCGTAGATCTCAAGAGTTTCCCGCGCCTTCTTCTTCGCTGATTCGACAGGGACAAAACGCCAGGTACGGGCGTTGTGAAGACGATCGGCAAGTTTAATGAGGAGCACTCGAATATCGCGGCTCATCGCGATAATCATCTTGCGCAGAGTTTCGGACTGCGCGCGTTCGCCATAACGAATCTTATCGAGCTTAGTGACCCCATCAACCAGCTGGGCAATGGCTGGGCCGAAATCAGCTGTGAGCTGCTCAAGGCTGTAGTCAGTATCTTCAACCGTATCGTGAAGAAGAGCTGCAGCAAGCGTAGGTGAAGTCATACCGACTTCAGCCAAGATTGTCGCAACTGCAACAGGGTGAGTGATGTACGGTTCACCGCTCTTACGCATCTGACCGCGATGTACTTTTTCAGCCGTCGCATATGCACGCTCAATCAAAGAAACATCCGCTTTGGGATGGTTGGCGCGAAGGGCACGAACCAAAGGCTCAATCTCTGGCGTCGTCATCTTCGAACGAGCACCGAACCACACCAGGCCTGAACGCACGCGTGACCCGGCCGCAGGCGGCCGGGTCACGTTGTCATTTTGCTCACTCATTCCTCAATGATACAAGCCATCAGCGGGAATGAAAGCCTCGACTTAGAAAACGACAGCAGTCTCAACCTTAACGTGAGGTTCAAGCTTGGAACGTCCGCCAAGAGCTTCAAGTTCCAAAAGAATCGCGACGGCCTCTACCTTCGCGCCACACTGCTCGAGAAGCCTGACAGAAGCTGCTGCCGTTCCGCCTGTAGCCAAGACGTCATCAACCACTAGGACACGCGCACCTTCTTCAACGAGGCCTGGATTAAGCTCCATCCGAGCCTTACCGTATTCAAGCTCGTAATCGATACCGATCACCGGACCGGGAAGCTTCCCTCCCTTACGCACAGTGATCATTCCGATGCCGAGCGCGGTCGCCAAAGGTGCGGCAAGGATAAAACCACGAGATTCCAGACCTGCAACCGCGTCGATACGCCCGCGGTAGTGGTCAGCCAGCAAGCGAATCAATTCCGCGAAGGCGTGGCCATCCGCCAAAAGAGGAGTGATATCGCGGAAAAGCACACCTTCCTCGGGGAAGTCTTGTACTTCGCGGAGATGGGTGCGGACAAGTTCGCTAACTTCTGCTCCGAGCTCTGCGCTCATCAGCGGGCCTTCTTCCTCTTGGGTTGGGCTTCATTTCCAAGGCGACGACCAGGCTGGACTGGCGCCACACGTACACCGTCACCGGTATGACCTTCACGTTCGCGTCGCTTCGCCACTAAAGCATCGTGTGCCTTGGTTGACGAGCGACGTTCTTCCAGCATAACCAACAAGGGCGAGGCAATGAAGATCGAGGAATATGTTCCGACGATCATACCGACGAACAGGGCAAGAGAAATATCGGTCAATGTGCCCGCGCCCAGAAGAATCGAACCGATGACAAGGATTGAGCCAACCGGAAGCAAAGCGACGATCGAGGTATTGAGCGAACGCACCATTGTCTGGTTCACAGCAAGGTTGACCATGTCGCCATAGGTGTAGCGATTCTGATCGTTAATCCCCTTAGTGAGTTCACGCACCTTGTCGAACACCACGACGGTGTCATAGAGCGAATAACCCAAAATTGTCAGGAATCCGATGACGGTTGCAGGAGAAACCTCAACGCGAGTAATTGCGAAGAAGCCAAGGGTAGTTGCAATATCGTGGAAGAGCGCAAAAATCGCCGCGACGGACATCGTCCAGGATCTGAAGTATGCAGCCATCAGCACTGCGACAAGCGTCAAGAAGATCACGAGTGATTGCGCAGCTTTAGCAGTAACATCGCGTCCCCAGGAAGGACCAATAGATGCAGACTGTACGTCCTTCGCATCGACCTTGTAGGCGCTTGCAAGTGCCTCACGAACCTCGAGTGTCTTTTGTGAATCCAAGGATTCAGTCTGAACACGGATGCCATCAACACCGACAGAGGAGACGCGAACTTCAGAAGCCAAGTTTCCCTTCTGAATCGCATCGTATGCGGGCTGCTGGGAAGTCTCAGAAAGCCCCGTCAAAGTGAATTGCGAACCACCGGTGAATTCGAATGAGCGGTTGAGCCCAAAAATTCCAATGAGAATCGCGCAAACGACGATCACAGCTAGGGCCGCGCGGACAAAAATCCGACGCTTCGGGACAATCCGGTAGGACTTCTCGCCCGAATAAAGGGCATTACCCCACTGGGCATAACTCATCATTGTTCTTCTCCTGCCTGCTCGGAAGAAGTGTTGTCCTCGGCTTCTTGACTCTCCTGTTCGGCCAGACGTGCTGCACGCTTACGTTCTGCCAGAGAGAGCGGCTGGCCTTCAGCATTGGTCTCGGGAGTACTGCTGGCAGAACCAGCACCCGAAACAACCACGCGGCCGCGGCCGGCATAGGTAACCGCCGAACGGGCACCGAGGTGCTCGGGATCAAGTCCTGAGAGCTTATGTCCCCCACCGAAGAACTCGGTACGGATGAGCAACTCCATCATCGGATGTGTGAAGAGGAAGATCACGATCAGGTCGACAACTGTTGTCACGCCAAGGGTGAATGCGAAGCCCTGAACGCCGCCAACGGCCAAGATGTAAAGAACCACTGCGGCAACAAGGTTAACAGCATCCGAAACCAAAATGGTTCGCTTGGCACGATCCCAACCTTCATCGACAGCGGCGCTCAGCGGACGACCATCACGCACTTCATCTCGAATACGCTCGAAATACACGATGAAGGAGTCTGCAGTCACACCGACTGAAACGATCAAACCGGCGATACCCGCAAGCGACAGGCGGTATCCAACTGCCCACGACAATACCGTGATTACCAGGTAGGTCAAGCACCCCGCGACGACAAGGGAGCCAGCGGAGATGATTGCAAGGCCTCGGTACTGCCAAATCATGTAGAGGACAACAAGGACCAGACCAACCAAGCCCGCCCACAGGCCCTTCTCCAAGTGCTCGGAGCCAAGGGTTGCGGAAATCTGCTGCTCAGATTGGACCTCGAAGTTCAACGGGAGCGAACCAAAACTCAGCTGGTTCGCAAGAGCAGCAGCACTCTTTGCAGTGAAGTTACCGGTAATCTGTGCGGTACCCGTGGGAATTTTAGCATTCATCGACGGCGCGGTGATGACCTGGCCATCCAGAACCACTGCGAAGTGATTCCGATCCGGCTTGCCGTAGTTCTTCCCGCTCTGGGTGTCATTGCGCAGATCGTAAAGACGCTTTGAAGCCTCGGCAAACTGCTTGGTTCCCTCAGCGTTAAAGGTCAGATCAACTCCCCACTCACCAGTGGAGTGCCCCTGAGAGTTCATGACCATTCCAGCAGTAGCTTTGGAGAGCTCCGAACCTGAAACGTCAACGGGACCCAGCAGATACTTAATCTGTCCGTTCGAATCACATGCTGCATAGGGCTTATCAGCAGGCGCTTCGGTGCGGCCACCGCGGCCGGTCGTGCAATCAAGGGTGTACAGATCGAAGATGGCTTGCTCGGTCGCCCACTTCAGGTCTGAGTTGTTCTGAGGCTGTTCAGTGGGAGTATCCGAGAGCTGACCATCCTTATTCTGATCGGCCAGTTCTTTTGCTCGCTCAGCACTTAGCGCGGTGCTAACAGTTGAGGGGCTTGCCGACGCAGAAGGAGAAGCGGATTCGCTAGGCGCTGCAGACTCGGATGCCGAGGGCGTTGAGCTTGCAGAGGCCTCAGGATTATTCACCTGCGTCTGGTTACCAGAATCGGTCGCGCTCGGAGTCGGGTTACTTTGTGACTGGGTGACCGCGGGAAGCATCGCTAGAACCGGGCGGAAATTCATCTGGGATGACGATCGGATCAGGTTCAGGGTTTCCTGTGAAGGAGTACCCGGAATCGACACCGAAATATTCGAGGATCCCAGGGAAGAGATCTCGGACTCGGACACACCAGAGGCATCGATACGCTGACGAATGATATTGATCGCCTCGGTGATGTCGTTCTCGGTAACCTCGCGATCAACCCCTCCAGAAGCAACTGGAGTCAGGATCAACTGAGTACCGCCCTGCAAGTCCAAAGCAAGCGAGGGAATATATGAAGCACCTTTATTCGTCAGTTTTCCGACAACAAGAGATGCTGTACCAAGAACAAAAATAAAGATTAGAGTAAATAGAGCGCGCCAAGGATGGCGCTTTTGAGTTGTCACGATGGTCTACCTTTAGTTCCCCTTGGGATCACTTCGTCTCGGCCGAGTCGTCCTGCGAATCCAAGCCAAGAACCGGCTCTTCTTCAGACTCGCCAGAAGCGTCGTCTTTCTCTGCATCAGTGCTCTGGAACGGAAGTTCCTCAGCCACGTCCAAAATTGCCCGCTGATCCCAATAAGTCTCGTGGCCACCGGGGGTCTCAAGAATGACGATCTCACCATCTTGGTCAACGAAACGACCCCAGAATCCAGAGCGCAGACGAACCCACGCGCCGGGGACCATCATTTCCTTACGACGTTCTTCAGCCTTCTTTTCCTGTTCAGCCATACGCTTTCGGGCGCGACTATTGAAAATAAACATGGCGACAAGCATCAGGCCGATGAAAATCAGGAACAATGTATTCACGATCTATCTTTCTTCTTGGGGCAGGAATGCATGAAAGCTATCCGCATACAGTGTAATAGGAAGCAGCGCATTTGGGTGACATCCCAATATAAAAACGAGATTACTCAAAAAGAACGGATTCAGCCGGCGGCGTTAAACCAAGGTGTTTCCATGCTTTAGCAGTTGCCATCCGACCGCGTGTCGTCCTCAGGATGAAACCTTCACGAACCAAATAGGGCTCTGCGACCGTCTCAACGGTTTCTGCTTCCTCGCCAACAGTTACTGCAAGGGTGGTGAGCCCAACCGGTCCTCCCGCAAAGCGGCGGCACATTGCGTCAAGAACAGCACGGTCCAGACGGTCTAGGCCAAAAGCATCGACCTCAAAGAGCTCAAGAGCGCCTCGCGCAGCTTCAAGCGTGAGCTGGCCATTGCCTCGAACTTGGGCGTAGTCAACGACACGACGCAGCAACCTATTGGCAATTCGAGGAGTTCCCCTGGAACGAGAGGCGATCTCATGGGCTGCTTTCGCATCAATAGGAGTTGAGAGAAGCTCTGCAGATCGTCGAACAACCATTTCAAGGTCTTCCGTCGAATAAAACTCGAGATGAGCGGTGAAACCAAAGCGATCACGAAGCGGTGCAGGAAGAAGGCCAGAACGAGTTGTCGCACCAACAACAGTAAAAGGCGGTAGGGTCAGCGGAATCGACGTAGCTCCCGGACCTTTACCTACGACGACGTCAACCCGGAAATCCTCCATTGCGAGGTAAAGCATTTCCTCGGCAGTGCGGGCAAGACGATGAATCTCATCAATGAAGAGAACATCGCCTTCCTGCAGCCCGGATAAAATTGCAGCTAAATCACCCGCATGCTGAATCGCCGGTCCTGAAGTGAGGCGCAATGATGTCCCCATTTCAGCAGCGATGATCATTGCCAGTGTCGTCTTACCTAATCCAGGCGGTCCTGCTAGTAAAACGTGGTCGGTACTCGCGCCACGAGCCCGCGCAGCATCAAGCACTAACTGAAGCTGATCACGAACAACCTTCTGACCAACAAATTCGCTCAAACGCTTGGGGCGAAGAGCAGCCTCAGCAGCCCTCTCAAGTTCTCCCGCATCTGGCGCGACAATGTTAACGGAGGCCTCGAACTCATCGGCCATTTGCGCCTCCCAACTTAATCAATGCTGCACGTAGGAGATCCGAAGCGTTGAGACCATTTCCGCCTAGCTCGGCCAGAGCAGCGTCTGCCTTTGCATCGTTCCATCCCAAGCCAATCAACGCTGCCTTCACTTCTGCTTCGACTACTCCCGACATCGGTGCCGAGGCCTGAGGAAGTTCAGCCGGCACTCCGAGCTTATCGCCCAGCTCCACAAGCATGCGCGAGGCAACCTTCTTACCAACTCCGGGAATCCTGGCCAGAGCTGCGGTATCTTGATCTGCCACAGCGCGCCGCAGATCATTCGGGGTGAAAACAGAAAGAGCGGCCAGGCCAATCCTGGGGCCGATACCACTGACTGACATGAGGATTTCGAATACTTCGCGCTCTTCTTCAGTCTTGAACCCGTAGAGCGTTAAAGAATCTTCACGAACAATCAGATGGGTATAGAGCTCAACATCATCACCTTTGTGGAGCTCACTGGCAAAAGGTGGAGTCACGAAGACTTGAAAGCCGATGCCTCCGTGGACAACAACGACGTCACCCACACCTACGCGTGCGATGTTGCCGAGAACTCGGGAAATCATGCTTTCACCTCAACAATGTTCTTGATGGGACCGAACATACGTACGATACCCTAGCTGCGTCGACGACGGGGGTCGACCGCGCCGGTTCGGCGCTGCGCAGCTTGAGCCTCTGCCCACATTTGTTGTGCCGGAGTCAGGCGCCCCCTAGCCGAAAGCTTCCCTGACTGAGAAACTGCAACTGTAGAGTCTCCCCTAGCTCCAAGCAGCCCAGTCCCTCGCCATGCATGGCAGATTGCGATAGCTAATGAGTCAGCGGCATCAGCAGGCTTCGGGGGTTTATCCAACCCCAGAATACGAGCAACCATATGCTGAACCTGCGCCTTATCAGCATTGCCATTCCCCGTCACTGCGCTTTTTACTTCTGAAGGGGTATGTATTGCCATGGGAAGTCCAGCCCGTCCCGCTGCAGCAAGTGCAACTCCCATGACCTGCATAGTCGTCGAAACCGAACGAAGATTGTCCTGAGCGAAAACCTGTTCGATGGCAACGACCTCAGGTTCGTATAGGGAGATCACATGATCAATCGCATCGGCGATCTTGGCTAAGCGAAAATGCTGGGCAAGTTCGGTTGAAGACCGGGCAACTCCGACAAAAACCATCGATGCACGCCGAGAGGGATCCACGTCAACAACGCCCAAGCCACAGCGTGTAATACCCGGGTCGATTCCCAAAACTCGCATGATTAAGATTCCTGCTGAACCATCCGTGTAAAGAGTTCGTGGAAGCGCCAGTCCGTGCCGATCTCCGGGTGGAAGGAGGTTGCGAGTGCCTGACCACTACGGACAGCAACAATTGGCCCATCGGGAGCATTTCCGGCGCGCGCGAGCACGTCCACAGACTCACCCACCGACTCAACCCAAGGCGCCCTAATAAAGACGGCGGGGAAAGGCTTCCCTTCGATACCTTTGATATCAAGGTCCTCTTCGTAAGAGTCCACCTGACGGCCAAAAGCATTCCGGCGCACAACCATGTCGATGGCACCAAATGAACGCTGATCATCCCTGCCATCAAGAATCGAAGTCGCAAGCATGATCATTCCCGCGCATGTCCCATAGACCGGCATTCCATTTGATATCTGCTCAGCTAACTGATCAAAAATGCCGAATGAAAGCAGCAGATTGGACATAGTTGTCGATTCGCCGCCTGGAATTACCAAACCGTCAACAGAGGCGAGTTCCTCGCTACGTCGCACTAGGACAGCGCGGGCGCCGGATTCTTCCAGCGCCCGCACGTGTTCGGCGACATCACCCTGAAGGGCGAGAATGCCGATATTTACCATCCGCGTTCAGCCAATCGATGGTCAACGGGAAGGTCGTCGACGTTAATGCCAACCATTGCTTCACCAAGGCCACGCGAGACTTCTGCAATAACCGAAGGATCATCGTAGAAAGTCGTTGCCTTGACGATAGCGGCCGCACGCTTCGCAGGATCGCCCGACTTGAAAATGCCGGAGCCAACAAAGACGCCTTCGGCACCAAGCTGCATCATCATGGCGGCATCGGCGGGGGTTGCAATGCCACCAGCCGTGAAGAGCACGACGGGGAGGCGGCCCTCGCGGGCGACCTCAGCAACGAGCTCGTAGGGTGCCTGAAGTTCCTTGGCCGCAACGTAGAGCTCGTCCTCGGGCAAGGAGGTCAGGCGGCGAATCTCGTCGCGGATCTTACGCATGTGCGTGGTCGCGTTGGAGACATCTCCGGTTCCGGCCTCGCCCTTAGAACGGATCATGGCCGCGCCCTCGTTGATACGGCGCAGCGCCTCACCGAGGTTGGTCGCACCACAGACGAAGGGAACGGTGAAGTTCCACTTGTCGATGTGGTGGCTGTAGTCGGCGGGGGTCAGCACCTCAGACTCGTCGATGTAGTCGACGCCAAGGGACTGCAGAACCTGTGCCTCAACGAAGTGACCGATGCGAGCCTTTGCCATGACCGGAATGGAGACAGCATTAATAATGCCGTCAATCAGATCGGGATCTGACATACGAGCAACGCCGCCCTGGGCACGAATATCCGCGGGGACACGCTCGAGTGCCATAACTGCAACGGCACCGGCGTCTTCAGCGATCTTCGCTTGCTCAGGGGTGACGACGTCCATGATGACGCCGCCCTTGAGCATCTGAGCCATTCCGCGCTTGACCTGAGGGGTTCCGACCTCGCGAGTTGCCGTCTGCTCAGTCATCACTCACTCCTCTTCTTCCAGCTGGGCCTGTACCTCATCGGAAAGAGACATGTTGGTGTAGATATTCTGCACGTCGTCAGAATCTTCAAGTGCGTCAATGAGTTTATTGACCTTGAGCGCGCCTTCAAGATCGAGCTCAACTTCGGTGGAGGCAACAAATTGCACTTCCGCCGAGTCATAGTCGATACCCGCTTCTTGCAGCGCCTTGCGGACTGCAACGACATCGCTGGGCTCACACTCAATAACAAAGCCCTCGCCGAGGTCTTCAACCTCTTCAGCGCCAGCGTCAAGAACAGCTTCCATGATGCTGTCTTCGTCTACACCGTCTGCAGCGGGCACCTCAATGACACCACGCCTCGAGAACAGGTAGGCAACCGAACCGGGGTCGGCCAGCGAGCCGCCGTGACGGGTGAATCCCAGACGAACATCGGATGCCGCACGGTTACGGTTGTCAGTCAAACACTCGACCAAGAAAGCAACACCGTTAGGTCCGTAGCCTTCGTACATAATGGTTTCATAATTTGCGCCACCGGCTTCTGCACCCGAACCACGCTTGACGGCGCGATCGATATTGTCTGCGGGAACAGAGTTCTTCTTTGCCTTCTGAATAGCATCAAAGAGGGTGGGATTTCCGGCGGGGTCACCACCACCGGTACGAGCAGCAACTTCAATATTCTTAATCAGTCGTGCGAAGAGCTTACCGCGCTTGGCGTCAATCGCCGCCTTCTTGTGCTTGGTAGTCGCCCACTTAGAGTGTCCCGACATTACTTCTCCCTTTTGGGCTGGATTAATACTGTGCCAGTTTACAGCTCATACCCTCACTTCCCCACCGGGCGCGCGTTTTATGGGACAATGCACCTCGCCAGCATGGTGGATGTTGGCCGAAAATTCGAGCATTGACTTGGTTCTTCTAGGAGGGAACATGTCTTTAGGACGCGGTATCGAACACTGCGTATGTTCTGCAAGAGAATGTGAGAATTCAGCGGTTTTCATCATCGAATGGTCGAATCCAAAGATTCATACCGGTCGCACTAAGAAGTGGCTTTCATGCCAAGCACACCGGCAATTCCTCATCGATTACCTCAGGTATCGAAACTTTCCCTATGAGGTGCGCACTTTCAAACCACCACAGACTGGAGCCAAGTCTCAGTCGCCGGAAAAATGATCCCCGTCCCAACTAAGCGCGGAAAGAGCAGCGAAAACCCCATCACTGCTGAGTGTGCGAATTTCTTCAATATGAACATCAAACACCGCGATCCCGGTATTTGACATAAAACGAGTAAGCGGAATTCCCTGGCGAATATTCTCGCTGAGATACGCAGAAATCACACGGATCAGACCTCCGTGCGCAACAAGTGCTCCAATCCCCTGATCCGCAGCAACGCTGTAAGCACGTTCCATCACGGCTTGAATCTCGGGGATGACGCGTCCGAGAAACTCGTAACCGTCCTCAGCACCGGGCATACGATGCGAAAAATCTCCGCGCATCCACGCTGCGCAGGCTTCTACATAAATCCTGATTGCGACGGGATCGCATGACATCTCAAGATCGCCAGCACTCACTTCACGAATCTGTGCCGTCACTACCGGTGTTACCCCAAAAAGTTCACACAGCGGCGCCGCTGTCTGTTGTGTTCGTTTCATCGCAGAGACAGTGAGAGCATCCAACTGCCCTCCCACTTCACGTACAAAACGTTCTTTCAGGCTCTCGGCCTGCGAAAGCCCAAGTTCGGTCAGCGGCAAGCCCGGGAGACGAGTATCCAAAGAGGCTGTGATGTTTGCTGGAGTTTGTCCATGTCTAATTAATGCAAGTTTCATGTCGCTCCCCTGCTGCACCTAGTTCACGAGATATTCCAAAACAGTTTCTCAAATACCTCCCGCATTTTACGGGAGGAGGTCAGCCATTTCGTCGTCATTTCTTCACGTTGCTCGCGCGAATAACCCATGAGCATAGCCATCGCCATAAGTTGCTCAGTATTTGAGGGAATAACATCATTTTTTGAGGCAGACGGTCCTGCCGCAATAACCCGGGCACGCCTCAGTTCTTGCCCAAATTCCCAAGTCGAGGCCGCACGTTGGTACTCGCTCTGAGTGAGCTTTCCTCTATGGAGTAGTTCCAGCAAAGCTTGCCTTGTGGAAGATGTTCGAAGGTCACGGTCCTCACTCCCCGACTGTAATTGCAGTAGTTCAACAAGCCATTGGATATCGGAAAGACCTCCGGGACCTAGTTTGATGTGCATCCGAGGGTCAATGCCTCCGGGAATTCTTTCTCGTTCGACACGGACCTTCATTAATTGAATTTCGCGAGTTTCATCGTCGCTCAAAGGTGTGTGGAAGCAATATGTTTGCGCAAATTGATATAGAGCTTCTGCGGTGTTCCCCGCGCCAAGCGGGCGCAAGCGAAGAAGCATTTGTTTTTCCCACACCTGCGCCCAACGTTCGTAATACTCCGTATAGGAGTCGAGAGTGCGCACTAAAGCTCCGTTTTTCCCCTCGGGACGCAGCGCAAAATCCAAAGCTACGGGTAGAGCTCGGCTTGAGGAAGAAAGCAATTGCTTAAGCCGTGTGATTCGTTCATGCGCACGCCGTAGAGTGCTGGCATCACAGCTATCGGCAACGACGGCAAGAACATCCAAATCAGATGTATAGGACAGCTCCCGCGCCCCATAACTACCCAAAGCGCACAGTTCGATGTGCAACGGAATCTGCTCTTTACTCTCGTCAAAAAGATCGAAGGCTTCGAGGGACGAGAGCACACAGGCATCAGCAACAACACACAGGTCCCTACCCACCCCTTCTTTTGAACCTGTGGCCTCGCGAAGTGCAATACGCAAAACTTCACGCGTGCGAATAAGGCGAATCTTCTCAATCGCCTCGTCAATGTTCCCAGCCCTTCCCGCAACCGAACGCATTTGGCGCGAAAGCACCTCGAATGAAGGTGTCGCTAGCAATTCAGCTGAATCAAGCCACGAGACGGCCTCGGGGAAAAGACGGATCAGGGAACCAATCCACGCGGATGCAGAAAGAACCCGGCACAGCTGCGAGGCCGCATAATCACTATCGCGTAAAAGCGCCAAATACCAATGAGAATCACCAATCTCATCGGAGAGAACCCTGAAATTAAGCAAGCCCATATCGGGATTTGCACCATCGGCAATCCATGAAAGCAATACGGGAAGAAGATGACGCTGAATCATCGCACGCCGGGAAGTTCCCGCGCATAGAGACTCGATATGTTTGAGGGCACTGCGCGGGTCTAAATAACCGATCGCTCGTAGCCGATCCATAGCAGCTTGGTCATCAAGATGAATGAGATCTTCATCAAGTCGGGCACTTGCAGCGATAATTGGCCGGAAAAATACCGAATGGTGAAGCTCTCGCACTCGCAAACGAAGTGCTCGAAGCTGCTCGTGAAGCTGCTCCACTGTGGCGGGCGTTCCGTGAAGCGAACGCAGCAGGCGTTCTAGCTGACGAAGACCACTGGGAAGCGTATGGGTTCGGTGCATCCTAAGCAGCTGGGAGCGATGCTCGAGGGTACGCAAGAACGCATAGGCTTCCCGCAGATGAGCAGCATCCGTGCGGGCAATATATCCTCGTGCACTTAATGCCCCTAGCGCGCCGAGAGTCGAGCGCTGCCTGATCTGGATATCGTTTCTCCCGTGGACTAACTGCAGAAATTGAATCGAAAACTCGATGTCACGCAGTCCTCCCACGCCCAGCTTTAACTCGCTGTCACGCACTTTTGGCGGAACTGAGTTTTCAACTTGAGCGCGCATCGAACGAACGTCATCGACAAAGCCTGGACGTGCCGAGGCTTCCCAAATAAAGGGCGCAGCATACTCAAGAAAACGCGCCCCAACTTCCATATCGCCAGCACAGGGACGTGCTTTCAGCAGCGCCTGGAACTCCCAGTTTTGCGCCCAGCGATCCCAGTAAGCACGGTAAGAATCAATGGTGCGCACAAGTGCTCCATCACGGCCCTCCGGACGTAAATTCGCATCTACGCTCCACAGCGGCGCCTCTTTACCAGGACTGGAGCAGATGGATGCCACCAGGCTTGCAATACGCGTTGCGCGCTCAAGGCGTAAACGAGTGAGCTCTGCGTCTTCCGTGGGCGCACTATCCGCAAGCACGTACATGACATCAACATCGGAAACATAATTGAGCTCACCTCCCCCAGTCTTTCCCATTGCGATAATGCACAAAGGCACCTCAGCATCGGGGGCTTCAAGAAGGCGAGCAATATAGAGCGCTCCTTGAAGAGCCTCGTCTGCAGCCTTTGAGAGACGTGCGGTAATGGATTCAACATGATCGGGTGCGTAAGGGGTCTCGGCCAGAAGATCATCCGCAATGACGTCAAAAAGCCTCCGCCGATAGACCATCCGAAGGTACGAGGCCGCCTCTTCCCAGCGTGATTCAGGAGCCTCGTCCGCAGCCGTCGCAGGCCATCCCTTGGGTAGCAGTCGGCAAAGTTCATCGGTCATACAGAGCTTTGTCGCACCGGGAGCATCTGGAAGGAAGAAATTCGGGTGCTGGAGGAGATAGTCTCCCCACCACGATGAGAAACCGAGAACTACAGCAAGGCGCCTGGCACTGGCGGCATCATTTTGTAGCAGGTTGATCAGCGATGGACATTCATCGTGTGCTCTTGCGCAGAAAACTGCAAACTGTTCAATATCCGCACATATTTCGAGTGAGTCAATATGCTCGATATCGCTCAAACCAGAAGATTCGAAGAGTGCCCGAATGCGTTCAGGTTGAGTCACACCATAACGGCGTAATTCACGATCAGAGATCATCCATTGACCTTGAGGAATTGACGGAGTTCCGCCGGAGTAATCTGCCGACGGTACTCGCGCCATTCATTGTCTTTTTCACGCAGAAGGTGCTCGAAAACCTGCTCGCCCAGCGCTTCGGCAACTAAATCCGATGAACGCATTGCGCGCAGGGCATCAGAAAGCGACGAGGGCAGCGGGTGGATGCCTAAAATCTGACGCTCTGTTTCGCTGAGTTGCCACACATTATCTTCTGCTTCTTCAGCGAGAGGCATTTTCTTTTCGATACCGTCAAGACCGGCACTAATAAGCACAGCGAGTGCGAGATAGGGATTTGCAGCAGGATCAAGTCCCCTGTATTCGATTCGTGCGCTGCTCCTCTTCGAAGGCTTATAGACGGGAACGCGAACGAGCGCCGAACGATTATTGTGACCCCAACAAATATAGGAGGGCGCTTCTCCCCCGCCCCATAGACGCTTGTAGGAGTTCACATGCTGATTGGTAATCGCAGCTATCTCGCGCGCATGGTGAAGCAAACCGGCGATGAAATAGCGGCCAATCTCGGAAAGCTGGTAGCGTCCAGAGGGATCGTAGAAGGCATTTTCATCCCCTTCAAATAGCGAAAGGTGGGTGTGCATTCCTGATCCTGGGCGATTAATGAAGGGCTTTGGCATGAAGGTGGCGAGCATTCCCTCTGCCAGCGCTACCTCTTCAATCAAGGTCCGGGCGGTCATGATGTTATCGGCCGCATGAAGAGCGTCGACCGCACGAAGATCAACTTCATTTTGGCCAGGACCACCTTCATGGTGCGAGAACTCTACCTGGATCCCCGTCTCTTCTAAGGCACGCACGATCTTCCTGCGAAAATCGTTAGATAGCCCGCGAGTCACATGATCGAAATAGCCAGCTTGATCAACCGGTTCTAGATGATTGATATCGACCGGCTGACGAAGAAGATAAAACTCAATCTCCGGGTGGGCGAAGACTGAAAAGCCCATCTCCGAGGCGCGCTGAACTGCACGCTCGAGCGCGCCTCGGGGATCGGCTGGTGATGGCAAGCCGTCCGGGGTGAGGACATCACAGAACATTCGCCCGTGAACATCAGTGCCATCTTTTGTATGCAAACGTTGGAAAGTTGCAGCATCAGGACGCAAAAGCATATCGGATTCGTAGACACGAGTTAGACCTTCAATGGAAGATCCGTCGAAACCGATTCCCTCGCTAAAAGCCTCCTCGAGCTCTCCGGGGTCAATTGAGACCGATTTGAGCACTCCAGCGACATCCGTAAACCACAAGCGGATTAGGCGGATATCTTCCTGGGCAACACTACGAAGGACCTGTTCCTGCTGCTGTTTCATCTGCTTACCTTAGGAGCGACCAAAACCCTTGGAGATGGCATCCAGTGCACCGGTGAGATCTGAAGGAAGAACCCACAACTTTGAAGCCTGGCCATTAGCAATACGAGGCAGCATCTCCAAGTACTTGTAGGACAGCAGTTCAGGAGTTGCATGTCCCTGATTGATCGCATTGAAGACGACAGAAATTGCTTCAGCTTCGCCCTCTGCGCGGAGGATCTGCGCTTGGCGTGCACCTTCAGCCTGAAGAATCAGTGCTTCCTTTTCACCACGTGCCTGAAGCACTTGAGCTTCTTGCTGTGCTGATGCTGCAAGGACGGCAGCCTGCTTCGCGCCTTCTGCCTTCTTAATTTGTGCCTCGCGCTCGGCTTCAGCGGTCAAGATCGTGGCGCGCTTCGTACGCTCAGCTGTAATTTGCTGCACCATTGCAGAGAGAACATTCGGCGGTGGTTCAATTGACTTGAGCTCGACGCGTGTCACGCGAATACCCCACGGGCCAGTTGCTTCATCAAGCACACCACGAAGTTGCTTGTTAATGGATTCACGGCTGGTCTGAGTTTCTTCCAGATCCAAGGAACCGATGAGGTTACGAAGAGTAGTTGCAGTCAGCTGCTCGATCGCCTGCAGGAAGTTAGCGACTTCGTAGGTTGCACTACGAGGATCGGTAATCTGGAAATAGATGACCGAATCAATTTCAACCATTGCCTGGTCTGCAGTAATCACTGACTGCGAAGGGAAATTCACAACCTGTTCGCGAAGATCGATGCGTGCGGCAACGCGATCGACGAAGGGAACAAGCAGGTGAATACCACCGTGCAGAACGGAACGGAAACGACCAAGTCGTTCCACAACGTATGCTTCAGACTGCGGGACGATACGGACAGCGCGAGCGATAGCGATCATGACGAAAATCGCCAGCACAACACCGACTATCATTACGATGCTCCCGATGGGATCTTCATTCATCAATCCCTCCCCTTTCTATGAGTAAACCGGATGAAATTAAGAGTGAAGCGGTTGAACAACTGCGGTGGCACCGTCAATCGCGACGACAGTCACCTCGGTGCCGACAGGAATCAGGCCTTCGGAACTTCGTGCGCTCCATTCACCACCTGAAAACTGAATTCGGCCGTCACGATCGCCGACCAACTGGGTGACATAACCGGTCTTGCCGATCAAGGCATCCGCGTTGGTTCGCACATCCTCACCTGAGCGTTGAATACGCCCTTTCATCAACGGACGAAGAGCGAAGATCAAAAGTATTGAAACAACGCCGAAAACGACGATCTGAGCTAAGGTCCCTCCACCAAAGAGCGCGACAAGACCCGCCGCGATTGCAGCGATGGCAAACATTAGGAAAACGAAGGTAATAGTCAAGACCTCGATGATGCCAAAGACGAGCGCAGCAAGAAACCACATCCACCAGGTAATCATTGGTTTTCACCTACTTCTGTGTACCGGAAAATTGATCAACGGGGTAATCCACGGGCGAACCAACGGCCGTTTTCGTTTTCAACGCTGAGTGCTAGTTCGAAGGCATCCGAAAGTACCCGGCCATTTAGCACCTCATTAACAGTGCCGGCAGCGAAGATTTCTCCGTCCTTCATCACAGCTGCGTGCGTAACCCCCTGTGGAATTTCTTCAAGGTGATGCGTCACCAAAATAACCTGAGGGGCATTCTTCCCAGCGATGATCTCTTCCATGGCGGCAATGAGAAGCTCTCGCGCTCCAAGGTCGAGGCCCGCAGTTGGTTCATCAAGAATGAGTACTTCGGGATCCGACATCAAACCGCGTGCGAGAACGATCCTCTGGCGTTCACCCTCAGACAAGGTGTGGAAAGGACGCTCCTCGAGGTGATCAACACTAAATAGACCGAGCAAGTCACGGGCACGCTGGGTATCGATATCTTCGTAAGTCTCTGCAAATGGTGCGGAGACCCCCCAAGCGGCTGAGCGCACCACATCAATCACACGCATACTTGGACGTAGTCGTTGGGTGGTCGACAAAGATACTAACGAGCAGCGTGATGCAAGTTCTTGGGGCTGGAGATCAGTGACCGAACTACCATCAAAACGAACACTTCCGCTTGTCGCTTGAACTTTTCCGCTCGCAACGCGAACAAGAGAAGTCTTTCCTGCCCCATTTGCACCCAGAACGGCCCACTGCTCGCCGCGATGGGTATTCCACGTGATGTTATTTAAAATCTGGGTTTCGCCACGCGTTAAAGCAACATCATCGAGCTCAATTACCGTATTCATTGTCTTAGTATCCCGCAGCTCACAGTAGGTGTCCTCTTCAAAGTCATCAGCTCAGTGAACGAGCTTCTGATAAAGGGCAACAGTCTTATCACCGATCGCATCCCACGAGAAATAATCACGTGCATGACGCAACCCTGCTTGCCCCATTTGATGAGCCTTTTCAGGCGACGACAGCACCTCGATCAAGCGATCAGCCATATCACTTTCGAATTGCTCAGGATCCAACGGAGTCCCAGTCCCGTCATGAAGCTGCTTGATCGGCACAAGATAACCTGTCTCACCATCAACAATGACATCTGGAATACCGCCCGTTGCTGTTCCAACAACAGGTAAACCAACAGCCATAGCTTCCAAATTGACAATGCCAAGAGGTTCATAGATCGAAGGCGTAATAAAGACAGTAGCGGCATCCAAGAGCGCAATAAGATCGGCGCGAGGTAGCATTTCGGAGATCAAAACGACACCATTGCGACTATTGCGCAACTCGGCCACCAGTCCTTCAACTTCGGCGGCAATCTGCGGAGTATCTGGCGCACCAGCGCACAAGATGACCTGGACTTCCTCGGGAAGACGACGCGCGGCGCGCAGGAAGTACGGCAGTCCCTTCTGGCGAGTAATCCGCCCAACGAAGATCACTGAAGGCCTGTCCGGATCTACCCCCCAGTGCTCAAGGACCTTAACCTGATGTTCTTTCTCAGCATCGGTTGTTGGAATATGCCATTGAGTCAGATCAATTCCGTTATGGATGACATGAACGCGGTCGGGATCCACGGCGGGATAGGCGCGCAAAATGTCCTCGCGCATTCCGTGTGAAACTGCAACAATACCTGCCGCAGCCTCGTAGGCAGAACGCTCAACGAAAGAGGAGACGCGGTACCCGCCACCGAGCTGCTCGGCCTTCCACGGGCGCAGTGGCTCCAGCGAATGAGCCGTCACGACGTGGGGAATATCGTTCATCAAGGATGATAGGTGCCCGGCGAAATTTGCATACCACGTATGGGAGTGCACCAAATCGGCGCCAAGTGTATCAGCAGCAATGGCAATATCAACGCCGAGCGTACGTAAAGCAGGGTTAGCATGTGCCAACTCCGGCAGATCCGAATATCCAATAACCTCTCCCGCATCTTCGCGGGGACCGTCAAAAGCATGAATACGAAGCTCATCCACCCGAGAGCGAAGAACCTTAGCTAATTCAGTAACATGAACTCCCGCGCCTCCGTAAACATGTGGCGGGTATTCTCTGGTCAACAAGTCAACGCGCATGTGAGCTCCTTCGACGCACGGGTACTTCTAGCTTAGCGGAAATTTCTCCCTCAATATGTTCTTCACCACGTTCTAAAATCCGCAACCAAAATCACGAATTTACGCATACTCTAGAGCCATGGCTAAAAATCATGTTCTCGCGATCGTTCTAGCCGGAGGCGAAGGTAAAAGGCTGATGCCTCTCACCATGGATCGGGCAAAGCCGGCCGTTCCCTTCGGTGGTCATTACCGACTCATTGATTTCTCACTATCGAATATGGTCAATTCTGGCTATATGAAGATCGTTGTACTGACTCAGTACAAATCGCATTCATTGGACAGGCACGTAACCCGCACCTGGTACACCTCTCCCCTGCTCGGCAATTTCATTGCTCCAGTTCCCGCCCAACAGCGTCGTGGGCCGCACTGGTACTTGGGAAGCGCGGATGCGATTTACCAGTCACTCAACATCGTTGATGATGAAAATCCCGACTATATTGTCATCACTGGCGCTGACAATATTTACCGCATGGACTTCTCGCAGATGGTCCAGCACCACATCGATTCCGGGCTTCCCGCAACCGTCGCAGGAATTCGTCAGCCCATCGAAGTAGCATCTGCCCTCGGGGTAATCGAAGGCAAAGATGGCCACGTCGATAGATTCGTTGAGAAGCCTCAAAATCCAGTTGGCCTCGAGGACGGTCCCACTCAGGTTCTGGCCTCGATGGGCAACTACGTCTTCACAACTCAGGATCTGATTGCCGCGCTTCGAGAAGATGCTGAGGACCCCCTATCGAAGCACGATATGGGTGGGAATATCATTCCGTGGTTCGTTGAGCGCGGCATGTGCGGCTACTACGACTTCAAAGACAACGATGTTCCCGGTTCGACGGATCGAGACCGCGATTACTGGCGCGATGTCGGTACTTTGGACGCCTACTACGAGGCAAATATGGACCTCATTAGCGTTCATCCGGTCTTTAATCTCTACAACAGGGATTGGCCCACGATGACGCTTTTGGATGGCTCATTGCCTCCTGCGAAGTTCGTTTATGGAGACGAGCATTCGCGTATGGGACACGCAGTCGACTCCTTCGTTTCACCCGGGGTGATTATTTCAGGTGGCGAGGTCTACCACTCCATTGTTTCTCCAAATTCCTATGTCCATTCATGGGCACAAGTCACTGACTCAGTCATCATGCACGGTGTGCGTGTCGGCCGTTCCTCACAGGTCGTGAAGACGATCTTGGACAAGAACGTCGTCGTTGAAGAGGGCGCGATTGTCGGTGTCGATTTGGAACACGATCTCGAGCGTGGTTTCACGGTCACGGAATCAGGAATTACCGTCGTCCCCAAGGGAACAATTGTGACCCGATAGTTCGTAAGAACTTAGAGTTAGCCCCCTGCGTGAGTC
>JBHRQN010000024.1:0-25312 GCA_042645485.1 Pauljensenia sp. | reverse complement strand
ATTAATGTGTCTAGTCGTGATTCCCAAAAAGCAACGATTATGCCTAAAACACTTAAAACTCTAACCGTAGAAAATGCAGACGCCGATGATCAGCTGAATGCTGGGCGAGATGTACTGCAAGAAACCTAAAAGGCCAAGAGGCAGGCCCTGGGAGGCTTTGGCGAAAGTGAGTAGCGGGATGACGGTGAGGATTCCCGCTCCGATGAGCATTGCCAGGTGAAGTTGCCAGGGCATTGCGCCATCACCAGCTCGCTGAAGGGTGTGGAATGACGTCGATTGGTGGGCAACGAGGTAGGCGTAATAAATCCCTAAAATCGGGATGACGACCGCGGTTTCAATGGCCATTCCATCGAGGGGAGCAACCTTGAGTGCGACCTTCTTTTTCACCAGTGAGTACAGGCCGAAGGACGCGGGAAGTGCGAGCGAAATCCACGGGAGCCGACCGAGCCCCACGATGATGACAATCACTGCAAGAATGCCCAAGCCGAGGGCAACGCCTTGAAGTCGTGAGATTCTCTCGTGGAGAACGACCATTCCCAGGGCGACTGTAAAGAGGGGATTGATGTAATAGCCAAGCGCGGCATCGGTCGTGTGGCCGATGAGGATCGCGTAAATATAGGTCGTCCAGTTGATGACAACCAAGAAACCTGCGGCGGCAAGTGGCGCCATGAGCGCGGGCGTGCGGATCACACGCCACATTCTGGGAAGGGAGCGAGTTAGCGCCAGTGCAATCATGCAGGCGATGAAGGCCCACAGTGCTCGGTGAACGATGATTTCCAGTGAACCTGCGGGCTCGAGAAGATGGAAGTACAGCGGGAAAAATCCCCACATGATGTGGGTACCAATACCTAGCGCAAGGTACTTACCGAAGTGCTCGTGTCGTGTGGGATGTTCGCTGGCCATAAATGCAGGGTATCGGTTTGGGGGTAGTGGTGCCCGGTGGCGCGTGCGATTTTCGGGTGGGCTACCCTGATGACATGTTCATACGCCCCGCCACTTCCGAGGATCTGAATTTCATCGAGTCTGCTTTTGACCAGGCCCGCGAATTCATGCTGGCGAACGGTAACCCGACGCAGTGGCCCAGCGATTACCCCAACCGCAGTGACGCGCTCAGGGACATTGAAAGAGGCGAGTGCTTCCTTGTTTGTGATGAACAGGGGCCTTTGGCAGTGTTTAGTTTCGCTCGCGGGCCGGAAGAGGACTATTCCCAGATTGATGGGGACTGGCACTTCGATGATGAATATGGCGTGATCCATCGCCTTGCCAGCGTCCGAGGCCGTGGGGTCACTCGCGTGGTCATGAACTTTTGCGCGGGGCAAGTTCCGTATTTGCGCTGCGATACGCACCTTGATAATGCACCGATGCGTCGAGCGCTGAAGGCGTATGGCTTTGAGCCGTGCGGGATGATTTCGGTACGAGGCCAGTGCCCGCGAATCGCCTACGATGGGTTGTTTTCTCAAATATCGAAATAGTATCGAGTAATTACTTGCTGAATCAGCTTTCTTCGTTAGGCTGAGGTTGACCTCAACGACGGCGAGGAGGTGTGGTGGTGTCTGATTCGCAGTCCGCGCGTGGAGCACAAAGGCGGCGTGTGAAGTTTTTTTGGCGTGTGGTTGCGGTGCTTGTGTGCGCTGTTGTGGGTTTTTTTGTGTTTTCGTTTTATGCATTGTTGCATGATGATGGTTTGCCGTCGATGGATGGGCGTCTTCCTTTGGAGAAGCGTGTGTCGATTGAGGCGTTTCAGCGTGATGTGGAACCGCATATTCTCTCTGCCCGGCAGGCACTGTTTGAAGATACCGGTGGAGTACGCCCCTTCTCGGAGGGCAGCAGGGTAGAGCCCGGAGGAGAAAACGAGTGGGTTTTCTATAGCCAGAACACGGATGGAGCGAAACCATCTGTGGACGCAGTCTACGAGGTCATGCGTGAACATGTGGAACCTTATGGTTATGTTCTTGCTTTGGATAAGACTTACAAAGATGGTTCACGCAGCTTGGTATGGCGCGACTATGACAATGGCGGAACAGTCGATGTCGATACAAATGGGGATCGAACGAGTTTTGGTTATGAGAGTGGGGCTCGTCCTTCTGATGGTTCTGTGCCTGATCCGACGGTGTTGATTCCTAATGATTCTCGGGATATTGCTGGATACGTGAGCTTTAGTCTTCCCAGTATTCGGTATTTGGATGGGGACGCACCTGAATTTCCAGAGACTGATGGCAGTGAGTTGGCGAAGGAACGTCAGTCGGTTGAGGTGTTTGAGCGTGATGTTGAGCCGGGGATTTTGAGTTTCAGAGACGAAATTGTCGGTGATTCACCGTATTACGTGGCTCATAGACCTAGTGAGATGGATGCGAATGAGAAGGCTGTTCTTGTTAAGCCGTATTGGCTTAAGAGTCAGCGTGTTCAGTGTGGTCCGCGTGATATGGGGCGAGTTGTTGAGTGGGGGAATGCTCGTTTGAATCCGCTGGGTTATGTGTTGGTGTATGACTATGCCAGTTCGGTACCTGGGGTTGGCCACTACCTTGCGTGGAAGGATGAGAAAAATGGTGGGCTTGTGACGGTTATTCTTCGCGAGAAGAATACGGAGTTTAGTTATGAGAGTGGGGCTCGTCCTTCTGATGGTTCTGTTCCTGACCCGACGGTGTTGATTCCCAACGACCACCGCGACCTACCAGACCCTCTCGCATAGCCTCGGCCTCGGCTATCCCCTAATACCGACGTGGATGGTGGGAATGTAGACCGGTATGGCCAGTGACGCAAGAAGCTCCTCAAGGCTACTGCGTAAAACCCCTAGATCTGCATACTGCATACCCTGATGCGCTTCGCCCGGAAGACGAGAGGGAAGATAGCGCAAAACCTCGTACTGATCGCCTTCATAGTCCGTATACAACCCGGTTTCGACGAAGCCGTTGCGCTGATAGAAGGCCAGTCGCCTTTCGCGCTGATGGAAGTTAGAAGCATCGGTAGTCATTGGCTCGATTTCCAAAGCAATGGCAAAACCGGGGAAACGCTCCTTCAACTGGTCAAGAATTCGTGTTCCATATCCCCGCGAGCGAACCGCGGGATTCGTCGCTAAGAACACGACAAAAAGCAAATCATCTGAGTGAATAGTGAAAGTCACTCCGCAAAAGCCCGAGGGCTCTTCCGGATCAAAATACGCAGTGAAATCAATAGAACGGCGTAGTGCAAGCGCATTCATCACCCATTCAGGAATGAGTTCGGCGGGTGGAAAGGCCTCGGCAAGGAGGCGACGAACCTGCGGGTAGAAGTGGGAATGACGGCGGACGGGCAAAGTGATAAGAGGTGACTCGCTTGAACTCACCCTTCCATACTAAATTTCACCCGCATCGGCTGCCTCATGACAATTGTCATGTGAAACTTCGTAAAAACGACACTGTTGTCGTTGTCCCTCACAGGCTTGACTTAAAGCATGAACACGGACACTCAAACCACGACCCCAGTGATCCTTGCGAAAGACCTGGTGAAGACCTACGGGAATGTGCACGCGCTCAAGGGCATGAACCTGCGCGTTGATTCCGGTGAAATCGTTGCTTTCCTTGGCCGAAATGGCGCCGGAAAAAGTACAACAATTGACATCATTCTTGGCCTTCAACAGGCAGATAGCGGAAGCGTGGAAGTTTTTGGCATGAGTGCCAAAGAAGCAATCCGCCGCGGCCTGATCGGTGTCGTTCTTCAATCGGGTTCGCTTCCTGGTGACTACAGCGTCGCAGAAATCCTCAAACTCTTCTCGCGCGTCTACAAGCGCACCCAGTCCATTGACCCCCTTGTCGAGGAAACCCACCTTCGTCACCTTCTTGGCCGCAAAATCCGAAAGCTCTCCGGTGGTGAGCAGCAACGCGTTCGCCTAGCAATGGCACTCATTCCTGACCCAGAACTCATCATTCTCGACGAACCGACCGCCGGAATGGACGTTACCATGCGCAAGGAGTTCTGGGATCTCATGAGCACCCAGGCCTCGAAAGGCAAGACGATCCTTTTCGCCACCCACTACCTGGCCGAGGCGCAGGACTACGCTCAGCGTACGGTCATCGTTAACGCGGGCCGCGTGAGTGCCGACGCCCCGACCGAAGAAATCCGCCGAGCGCACTCGTCGACGCGCCTGGCCTTCTCTATCCCTGCTTCCTCTCTTGAGGGAGTGCGCGCCGGACTGGCCGCGCGTGCGGCTGAGCTTGGGACGGTGTGGGAGCTTTCCGATATTGCCGAGGTCGATTCCCCCGATTCTGTCCCCGCTTCTTTGGGTGATGGGGACTTGGCTGCCGATCACTGGCTACGCGTGGAGTTCCACACGACCTTCTCTGACGAGGCCGCTCGACACATCGTCGCCATTCCCCAGGCACGCGAATTCGAGGTTGTTTTCTCAAGCCTCGAGGATGTTTTCGCCGAGCTCACGCAGTAGAACGCAGGGCACGAAATCCTGTCTTTCACTTTGGCCACCTCGCACCTCTTCTCTAAGGATTCACAATGACGACTCACACTCACGCAGCAACAAACCCCTGGATCAGCCGCCGAGCCCTGAGCTCCTGGCAGGGCTTTGGGCTTCTCACCTGGAAGTCATTCCTGAAGCTGGTTCTCAATCCCGCTATGTTCGCCTTCGCGCTGATCCTTCCGATCTTCATGTACATGATGTTTGGAGCAGGACAGGAGTACTCGAAAGAGTGGGCGATCAATGCAAATATTGGCGCAACGGTTTTGGTGTCAATGACCCTGTACGGCGTAATGATCGCTGCCGCATCGGCTGCAACCGTTGTTGCCCTTGAGCGAACCTCTGGAATCTCTAGGCTCTTTGCACTGTCCCCCGTGGGTTCGGGCGCCTTCATCTTTTCCCGTTTGATCGCGGCGATTTCCATGAGTGCCCTGGTTATTGTCATTACCTATACCTTCGGATACGCGACCGGAGCACGAATGAGACCCGAGGCCTGGGTTGAAAGTGGGCTCATCACCTTGGCTGCGTCGGTGATTTCCGCGGCCCTTGGCCTGGCCCTTGCCTTCCTCATGCGCTCAGATACCGCCTTCGCGGTCATTAATGGTGTCGTTGTCTTGGGTGCTTTCCTTGCGGGAATGTTCATTCCGATCAGCTCCATGGGGTCGATTTTTCAGACGCTCGCGCCCTATAGCCCCTTCTACGGACTCTTCAACCTTTCTCAGCTGCCCCTGTACGGTTTCGATAATTTCGAATGGAAGTGGGTGATTTCCACGGTCGCGTGGTTTATTCCCATGGCACTGCTTGCGATCTGGGCACAGCGCAGGGACACTGATCGCTAAGAAGTCCGACGCAACCGGGCACACCGATACAGCACTTTCAACGCAATTACTGGGGAAGGACAGGAATGAGCACCAAAACTCAGGGGACAGATGCCTCGTGGTCACAGCGTCACCCGCGCTTGTCCGCGGTGCTGTGGGCGCTGCCCTACCTGGCTTTCTTGGCCTTTCCCTTGGGGATGATTCCTACCATTGAATCCCCCGGGATGATCGCGCTGATCCTCGCTCTGACCTTTGGGGTTGCCGCTGCTGATATCGCAATTTACATCATCAATCCGACCCCCGAATGGGGAGCGCGCATCACCAAGAAAATGTGGATCTCGCACGGGATCCTGCTGGCCCTGGTGATTGCACTGGGACTCGTCCTGGTTGTCGCCGGCGTATCGCGAGTCACCTCGGCCCTTTTCATCACCTATTCGATTGCAGGCTGGAACCTTCAGGCCCCCAGGAAATATGTGGTTCCTGGCCTAGTGGCACTTGTTGGCTGGGAAGTCATTGCCATCTTGTTGCCTATTGGCAGTATCGACGCGGTGGCCTTGAGCTATGCGATCATCGCGCTGCTGATGGTTTTGGGACTAACTCTGGCCGTGCGCCGCAGTTTCGATAATCGCCACTCAGAGCAACAACGTCAACGCCAAGCAATCAGCCTGGTTCGCGAGCGCGAACGCCTGCGTTTTGCCGGTGATCTTCACGATATTCTTGGGCACTCGCTGACGGTCATCACCATGAAGAATGAGCTTGCCCAGCGCTTGCTTTCCGTGGGAAAGATTGCCGAGGCCAGTGAGCAGATTGCGCAGACCCTGGAGTTATCCCGCCAGGCAAAAGAAGATCTGCGCGGGATCATCGCCGCTTCGCGAAGCCTGTCCGCCGAGGAAGAGGTCGAGTCGGCCCGTGAACTATGCGAGCAAGCGGGGATCGAATTTATCGCTGACATTCAGGGCGAAATCCCACCCGGTCCCAGGGCAACTTTGGCTGCACATGTCATCCGAGAGGGGACTGCCAACGCGATTACTCACGCTCGTCCCTCCACAATCAGTGTCCGCCTGACGCCTGATGAGGTCCTGGTGGAAAACGACGGGTATTCACGCAGTTATTCGGAGGCCTCGGCAGGGGGAGGAGCCGGATTGGAAGGACTGCGTGAGCGGGCGGCCTCGGAAGGGGAGATGACCTGGGGGAGCCAGGGGAATACGTGGGCACTGCGCCTGACTTTCCGTGGGGAGTCCGCCTAATCGGAAGGTAGAATTGGCGGGTCAAGTACTGGCGCGCAAAAGGACTGCCAATGATTCACGTGATTGTGGCCGATGATCAGGCCTTGATTCGTGGTGCCTTGAGCGCGCTTATTGACTTGGAAGACGATATGCACGTCGTCGCACAGGCCGCTGATGGTCGCGAGGCCATCGCCGCAGTCAAGGCATATACCGCTGAGAATTCCCGTGGTGATCAGGCTTCGAAAGCCGCCTCGACACTGGTCGTCATTATGGACGTTGAAATGCCCGTGATCGATGGAATCAGTGCAGCCGCGGCCTTGAAAGAGCGCGGGGCGAATGCGCGGGTCCTCATGGTGACGACCTTCGGGCGTCCCGGGTATGTCCAGCGCGCATTGGATGCGGGAGCCGTTGGATTCATTGTCAAAGACGCACCGGCCGAGCAGCTCCTAGAAGCAATTCGACGAACTTCCCAAGGACTTCGCACGGTCGATCCTGCGCTCGCGGTCGATGCGCTCACCAAAGGTCAAAGCCCGCTCAGCGCGCGCGAAGTTGAAGTTCTGCGCGCTTTCGAAAGCGGCGGGACCGTGGAGGACGTGGCCTCGGAACTCATGCTGTCGGCGGGGACGGTGCGCAACTACGTGAGCTCAGCGATGGATAAGACCCACGCGCGAACGAGAGCTGAAGCACTCAAGGTCGCGACTGAGAATGGGTGGTTGTAAACTGAGATTCCATGGTAAACAGCTATGGACGTCGCCAAGAGACGCAGGAAAACGTTACTCGCCACATCTTCGTCACCGGGGGTGTGGTTTCTTCTTTAGGTAAGGGTTTGACGGCCTCTTCGCTGGGGCGTCTGCTGCGTTCGCGCGGTTTGAGCGTCGCCATGCAAAAGCTTGACCCCTACATCAACGTCGACCCCGGGACGATGAACCCCTTCCAGCACGGTGAGGTTTTCGTCACTGAGGATGGCGCAGAAACCGACCTCGATATCGGCCACTACGAGCGCTTCTTGGACGTGAACCTCTCCGGTGCGGCGAACGCGACAACCGGCCAGGTCTACTCCACGGTTATTGCGAAGGAACGCCGCGGCGAATACCTGGGCGATACCGTCCAGGTCATCCCTCACATCACCGACGAAATCAAGCGCGTTATGCGCGCCCAGGCTGTGCCGGATGCTGAGGGCAATGCCCCCGATGTCATCATCACCGAAATCGGTGGCACGGTTGGCGATATCGAATCACAGCCCTTCTTGGAGGCTGCGCGTCAGGTGCGCGCCGACCTGGGCCGCGACAATGTTGCCTTTGTGCACGTCGCACTGATCCCCTTCCTTCCCGCTGCCGGTGAGCTCAAGACCAAGCCGACCCAGCACTCTGTGGCCGCGCTGCGCTCTATCGGTATTCAGCCCGATGCGCTGGTGCTGCGTACGGATCGCCCGCTGCCCGAGGGAATTAAGGGCAAGGTTGCACTCATGTGCGACGTCGACCGCGATGCTGTCATCGAATGTAAGGACGCGGCCTCGATCTACGAGGTTCCCCCGACGCTGCATCGCGAGGGCTTGGATGCCTTCCTTGTTCAGCGTCTTGGCCTGACTTTCCGCGACGTGGACTGGAGCGAGTGGAACGAGCTGCTTGAGCGCGTTGAATCACCGAAGTACCGCGTTGAGGTTGCGTTGGTTGGTAAATACATTGACCTGCACGACGCTTACCTTTCTGTTTCCGAGGCCGTGAAGCACGGTGGTTTTGCGAATAATGCTCGCGTTGACCTGCGTTGGGTTGCCTCCGATACCTGTGAAACCCCCGAGGGTGCGCAAAAGGCTCTGGGTGGCG
Source organism: Pauljensenia sp. (assembly GCA_042645485.1). Lineage (GTDB taxonomy): Bacteria > Actinomycetota > Actinomycetes > Actinomycetales > Actinomycetaceae > Pauljensenia. Next base: position 17,001 of record JBHRQN010000024.1, on the reverse strand, counting down.
TTGATGCGATCATCGTCCCCGGCGGTTTTGGTATCCGAGGCATTGAAGGCAAGTTGGGTGCGCTGCGTTGGGCACGCGAGCACAAGATCCCGACCTTGGGATTGTGCTTGGGCTTGCAGTGCATGGTGATCGAGGCCGCGCGTGACCTGCTTGGCTTGGCTGGAGCTTCCTCGACGGAAATGGATCCCGAGACGCCGGATCCGGTTGTTCACACCATGGATTCGCAGGTCGACATTGTTGAGGGCGATGGCGATCTGGGCGGAACCATGCGATTGGGCGCATACCCCGCGGTCCTTCAAGAAGGTTCTATTGTTGCCGAGGCCTATGGGAAGACCAAGGTTTCGGAGCGCCACCGTCACCGTTTCGAGGTGAACAATGATTACCGCGATCAGCTGGAATCGGTTGGTCTGCACATCTCGGGTACATCACCCGATGGAAACCTGGTCGAGTTTGTTGAACTGGATCGTTCCTTGCACCCCTACTACGTGGCAACTCAGGCTCACCCCGAGTTCAAGTCGCGTCCGACGAAGGCTCACCCGCTATTCGCGGGCCTGGTTCGCGCCGCACTTGCACGTCACGCAGAGAACTACGCTGCGCGCGGTGGGCGTAAGTAAGGACGGTTGAGGTTTGGGGTCGGTGAAATAACCGGCTCTATCACGCCGATCTCACGGGGTCTTGAGCTGTTGTGACTCAGGGCCCCGTGGGCTTTTTAGAGCCCCCAAAAGAAAAACTGAAGGCCATACACGGCTTTAGGCTACGACCGATCGGCCCCAATAACCGTATTTCCGGGCACGAAGATTGGGTCCAGCAGGGTCAATCCGTGCACGGGGCGGCGGATTTTGGCCTCGGAATGTTCCAACGGGACAGCCTCATGTCCCTCAGCACCGGTATCTGCGTCCGCTTCCTTTCGAGGCTCCCCATCGATTTGGGCAACCAGCATCTCAACCGCTCGCCTCAAAAGCTCATCCGGCCGGGTATCAAAATGATCGACATTGAAAAGGCAGTGGGCTCGTTCCGCATGCCATCCGCTGGCAACCAGTGAGACATCGCGTCCCGGTCTAACCCCCAGATCCATCAGCGCGTTGCACCAGTCATCAGCGGAAATCGTCGGCCCCAGGATGTAGGAATCAACCCGTCCCTCGCCGGCAATTTGGCCAACCAAGTGGCGAATTGCCTGAATTCCAGTCCCGCAGGTGCGCGAGAGCAAGGGAATCCCAAGCTCACCGGCCGTATCCACAACCGCTTGCTTAAACTGCGCGACGAAGTTCAGGGACTGCACATCTGCGCTGGCCGAGTGCACGAAAGCAACATTCCTTGCCCCCGCATCCCGAATGCGGTGCACGGCCTGGGTGCCGGCCTCGTAATAGTCCACGTCAATGGACTGGATCGGCGACCTAAAGGGTCCGGGCCCGGGAGTGCCAATGAAAACCGTGGGAATCTTGCCCTCGGCCACAACCTCCAAGCGGGGATCATTGAAGCGGACTTCCATGATGAACAGGCCATCGCATAGCGCGGTCGTCATGACGCGGCGCAGCCCAGCCGCCCCCTCGTTCGCGGTGATCAAAAGCAGATCAAAATCATGTTCGCGTAAGAGCTGTGCCAGTGAGATCAGCATGTAGTGCTGGTCCGCCCCATCCGCACCCTCGTGGTAGGGGATGACAACTCCAAGCACGCGCGACTTGCGTGAGCGCAGTGAACGAGCGCCCGCATGAGGCTGGTAGCCCAGTTCTTTCATTGCAATTTGGACACGTTTTTCCGTCTCCGGAGACACCGTCCGTCTGCCACTCATGACGTAGGAGACCGTGGTTTGTGAGACTCCCGCCAGTTTTGCGACATCTCTACTGGTTGGCTGGCGTGCCATCAGTTCCTCCTGCTCTCTTGACAGGACCGCTTTTACAACTTATCTTGAGTTTCACATCACACGCGAGCAGCGATGCTCGCAAAAAATTTTTACATGACGAATACGTATGCGTAATGGATATTACCAGAAAATCTCCTGCATAGAAGCATGGAGCGAATACGTATTCGTACCCTTCGCTAAGGAGTCATAGGTGTATACGAAGAAGGAGTACCCGGGCGCAGTCGAACTCTCCTATGCGCACGAGTTCATCCGCATTGAGGCCTGGGGTCGCAATGCACTTCGCGTGCGCATAGGCCCCAACGCGAACTTCCCCCAGGGACTGGGCGCGCTCGAGGCCGCACCCCTTAGTGGCCTCGGCGCGACCTCTGGAACATCCGCGGACGCGCTTGCCGAGGTGCCGACACAGACTACCGGGAATGAACCTTGCACTGTCACCGAAATCCCCGGCTACGACCGCCCCGAAGAAGTCTTTTCCAACGGCCGAATCAGCGTGGTTGCAAACCTTGACGGGGGAACCGGAATTGCCCGATTCCTTCTGGACTTCCAAAAGGACGGTGAATCCATCCTGCGCGAAGCCCCCGAACACTTCTGGTGGCCGGGCGCCCACGGAATCTACCCGGGTTTCGGTGGCCACGAAGTGCACCAATGCTTCGCCTCGGACCCCGCTGAGCGCTTCTACGGAATGGGCCAGCACTCCTACGACTTCCTTGATCACAAAGGCGTCGTCTCCGATCTGGTTCAGCGTAACGGTGAAGTTTCCATCCCCTTTGTTCTCTCAGACAAGGGCTATGGATTCCTGTGGAACAACCCCAGCGTTGGCCGCGTGGAATTCGCCAAAGAAGCTACGCGCTGGGTCGCGCAGGCAAGCGAATGGATCGACTACTGGGTGTGCGTAGGAGACACTCCCAAGGAAATCCTCCAGTCCTACGCCGACGCGGTGGGCCACGCACCCCGAATTCCTCAGTGGGCACTGGGCTTGTGGCAATCCAAACTGCGCTACACCAGCCAAAACGAACTCATGGAAGTTGCCCGCGAATACCACCGCCGAGGCCTTCCCCTCTCTGTCATCGTGACTGACTTCATCCACTGGCCGGCCATGGGGGAGTGGCGCTTTGACCCGAGCGAATACCCCGATCCCGAAGCGATGATGGCTGAACTGGAAGAGATGGGCACCAAGCTCATGGTTTCCGTGTGGCCCACGGTCTCACCCCTTGCCGAAACAGATGCGGAAATCCGCGCAAAAGGTCTATTGGTCGGCACCGAAGCCGGAGTTGAATACCACCAAACCTTCCGTGATAAGGGAATGGATCGCCCGCTTCCCGTCGCCTTCTATGACCCCACGAATCCGACGGCGCGCGACTATGTGTGGAATAAGCTCAAGAACAACTACTTCGATCTGGGTGTGCGCGTGTTCTGGCTGGATGCCTGCGAGCCCGAGCTCAATCCAGGTCACCCCTCGAACCTGCGTTTTTATGCGGGAAAGGGCCTGAATGTCTCGAACCTTTACCCACGCGAGAACGCCCGCATGATCTGGGAGGGTATGCGTGAAGAGGGCGAAGACGAATTCCTGACCCTGTGCCGCAGCGCCTGGGCAGGTCAGGCAAAATACGGCGCCGCCGTGTGGAGCGGAGATATCGGCCCCACCTGGGAGGCCCTCTACACGCAGGTGCGAGCCGGGCAATCCATTGGAATCGCAGGAATCCCCTGGTGGACCAGTGATATCGGCGGCTTCCACGGAGGCGACGCCAGTGATCCCTCATATCAGGAACTCTTCGCCCGCTGGTTCGAATTCGGAACCTTCTGCCCACTCATGCGCGTTCACGGACACCGCGAACCCCGCGAAGATGTGGCCTCGGAAAACCCCGGCGGCCCCAACGAAATCTGGTCCTACGGCGAGGAAGTCGCGGATATCTGCTCCCGCTACATCCTCCTGCGCGAAACCCTTCGCCCTTACCTCACTCGCGTGATGGACGAGGCCAGCGAGCGCGGAATCCCCGCCATGCGCGCCCTCTTCCTTGAATTCCCCGAGGATGAGCGCTGTTGGAGCTGGGACGGGGAGTTCCTCTTGGGTCCCGACCTCCTGGTTTCCCCAATTACCGAGGCAGGCTCCCGCACTGCCCGCGTCTACCTTCCGCGTGGTGCGCGGTGGCGCCAACTTCTCATCGCCCCAAGCCGCGGCGGAGAGGATCAAGAGGCCACGGCCTCGTACATGCTTGGTGAGACTTTCGAAGGCGGAAGTGAACTCACCATCGATGCACCACTGGAGTGCATCCCATTATTCATCCGTGAAAACACGGATCTAGATAGTTGGTTGACGGACAACTATCGACACTCAAAGGAGAGAAAGAATGGCATACGCATCTAAGCGCGCAATGCGCGGGATTGCCTTCTTCGGTGCCGGAGTTATGGCACTGGGACTGGCAGCATGCTCCGGGACGAAGACGGATTCGGCCGACTCCGGCAGCGCATCCGGTGGTCAAGTAACCGTTGAGATGTGGGACTACCTGAGCGGTGAAACCGCCAATGACTCGATCAATGCATCGATCGCTGAGTTCGAGAAGGCCAACCCCGACATCAAGGTCAAGCGCACCACCTTTGCGTTTGCAGACCTGTCCAAGTCCATCCTTCAGGGCTCGGTCGGCGGCCAGGTTCCCGATGTCGCAGTCGTCGACGTTGTCGACAACCAGAACTTCGCATCCCTGGGAATGCTCAAGGACCTGAGCAACGACGGAATCAACAAGTCTGACTTCTTCGATGGCCCCTGGTCCTCGGTCGTCTACGAGGGCAAGACCTACGGTATTCCGCTGAACTCCAACAACCTGGCTCTGTACTACAACAAGCAGATGCTTAAGGACGCGGGCGTTGAGGTTCCGACCGACTGGGCATCCCTCAAGGACGTCGCAAAGAAGACCACCAAGGGTGACGTGAAGGGCCTCGCGATCTCGGCCGTGAAGTCCGAGTCCGCTACCTTCCAGATTCTGCCCTTCGTGTGGCAGACCGGTGGCGACCTGAAAGATTACGCCACCTCTGGCGCAACCGCTCTGGCCTACCTGCGTGGCCTGATCGACGACGGTTCCATGTCCGAGGCCGTTTCGAACTACACCCAGGAAGACGCACGTACCCAGTTCATCACCGGCAAGTCCGCCATGATGATCAATGGCCCCTGGGAGCTGTCAACCTTGGCCAAGGACGCCCAGTTTGACTGGGATGTTGCGCCTCTGCCCAAGGACAAGCGTGCAGCAACCTCGATGGGTGGCGAAAACGTTGTTGTCATGAACGGTGCCAAGCAGTCTGATGCAGCAGTCAAGCTCGCAAAGTTCCTGACCAGCGCAGAAGGTGCCAAGATCTACTGCGATGGCTCCGGCCAGCTGTCCTCTCGCCCCGACCTGCAGGGCAAGCTCAAGCTCTCGAACGATGCAAAGCTCAAGGTCTTCGAAAGCCAGCTTGCTGACGCACACGCACGTGCATACGGCAAGGATTACCCGAAGATTTCTGAGGCCATCCAGCTGTCCATGCAGGAAGCTCTGACGGGCGCATCGACCCCCGAGGCCGCAGCAAAGAAGGCCGCGGACTCAATCAACCCCTTGCTGCCCAAGAAGTGAGTAGCGCAAGAAAGCGGTTTGCTTGGGGCGATCGCGCCTAGGCAACCAACACACACATAAAGTTCCCCGCGCGAGTGGGAACGCAACGATGAGCAACGGCTTGAAGCCGCAGCGAATCTCCCGCTCGCGTGGGGAAACATCCCTGTTTTGGTGCTGGCAGGCCACTGAGCCCGCCAGGCCACAACAGTATTCCCACACAAACCTCGGATCTGTGAGTGAATTTCGATGGCGCGAACGAAAACAGCGGGCCACGACGACGGATCACGTTCTTTGGCGCGAACACGGCGCCTAGGACTGCTTCTGGCGTTACCCGCACTGATTTACATAACGATTTTTCTTGTTGTCCCACTGATCTATAACATCTGGCTGTCCATCTCTGACGCGAACGGCGCAAACCTCATTTCGGGTGACTATCACCCCACGGGCTTGGCGAACTATGAAGCGATGGTCAAGAGCCCAGGCTTCTGGAATGGCGTGAAGCTCTCCATCATCTGGACAGTTGCCTCACTTGCCCTGCAATTCCTTGTTGGTTATGCGCTGGCCTTGTTCTTCCGCAAACCTTTCCCGGGTAATGGCATCATTCGCGCGCTCCTATTGGTTGCGTGGATCCTTCCCGCTGTTGTCACGGGCACGATCTTCCGTTGGATGTTCGACTCTGACTTTGGCGTGATCAACTACTTCTTGACGAGCCTGCACATTATTGATCACCCGGTGTTGTGGCTGACCGGTCCAACAACCGCAATGATTGCAATCGTCGTTGCGAACCTGTGGGTTGGTATGCCCTTCAATATGCTGCTGATCCTTTCAGGACTTCACACCATCGATGACGGCCTGTACGAGGCCGCAGAGGTCGACGGCGCTGGCCCAATTCGTACCTTCTTCTCCATCACCGAACCTCTCATGCGCCCCGTGGTGATTTCGCTGCTCTTGCTTGGCGTCATCAATACCTACAAGGTCTTCGACCTGATCTACACCATGACCAAGGGCGGTCCTGTCGAGGCGACCACAACCCTGCCGATCTTCACCTACCTGCAAACCTTCAAGGTTTTCGACTTTGGTAACGGTGCTGCGGCTTCAATGCTGACCATGGTTTTGCCGCTGGCTCTGTCGTGGTTCTACGTTCGTTCGCTGGACAAGGAGGACCAGTGATGTCTGAGAAGACCGCTGAAGTTCAAGAAAAAGTCCAGACCGTGGCGGACGAAAGTGCACCTAAAGGCGGAGCGCTTTCCGCGGCCTCGGGAACAAAGGGCTTAGCGAAGACGAAGCGCGAAAAGCGCGAGGGGCGCGTCCGGATCGGGAAATCCGCATTCGCGTGGATCATGGCAATTTTCTACCTGTTCCCCGTCTACTGGATGGTGTGTACGGCCTTCAAGACGCAGATGGAAACCTTTGCGCAGCCCCCGCACCTGATTCCGCAAAACCCAACCCTGGCCTCGTTTAGGGTCGCTTTCAGTGACAACTTCGGGATCTGGAAGGCGCTGGGAAATTCAGCAATCATCGCAGCCGGATGTTTGGTGCTGACGCTGCTCTTTGCAATTCCCGCCGCCTACGCAATTGCGCGAATGAGAAGCACAATCACAACGGGCATGCTGATCTTGCTCAGTGTCGTCCAGCTACTTCCCGCGATCGCAATCTCGATTCCGATGTTCGTTCTTTTCCGTCACGCTGGAATGGTCAACACCCTTCCCTCGATCATCTTGGCGGATGTGACGGGAACACTACCCTTTGCGATCATCATGCTGCGCCCCTTCTTCAAGCAGTTCCCCAAGGAAGTTGAAGAGGCCGCGCGACTTGATGGACTAGGCATCATTGGAACCATTGTCCGAGTCGTCATCCCGACGATTCGTCCCGGTGTCATTATGATCGGTTCCTTCTCCTTCTTGATGACATGGGGTGAATTTACCTTCGCCTTGACCTTGCTCACGAAGGCGGATCTGCAGCCTTTGACGGTTGCCCTGAACCGACTCATTGGCCAGTACGCAACGAACTGGAATGACCTGATGGCCGTCGCAACGGTTATTGCGATCCCCGTCTTGATCCTGTTCGTCGCCCTTCAGAAGTACATCGTTGCCGGCCTTGCCGGTGGCGCAACGAAGGGGTGAAATCCTGACCCTAAAAGTTGGGTGGTGAGTTGCTTGGGGGCATCGGTGTGTGGGCCGGTGCCCCCAAGTTTGTGCCTGCGAGGCAGGAAGAGGGAGTTGTGCGGTTAGTACCGAGTCGTTCTTAGGAGCGACGTTTGGACACGTAGCCCTGGAGCCCGATAACCGCCGCACCCCGGCACCAGGTCTCATTTGCTGGCGAGGCCAACTCGATCCTGACCAGCGAGGCTCGCGGGTCGCGGGTTTCCGCTAAGCCCTGGCGCATCCATCGATTGCTCAGCGAGGCCAAAGCAACGCCTTCACCGCCGATGATGACGACTTCTGGAGCTGTCAGATTAGCGATCGCGCCAATGAGACGCCCAAGTGCCAATCCCGACGCTCGCAAGACGGCGGAAACTGCGGGGTCTTCGGCCTCGGCCAACGAGATCACCTCGCTCCAGCTGACCTCACGGCCCAGAGCTTCTGAAATAGAGCGGGTGATCGCGGGGGTTGTCAGCATGGATTCTGCGCAGCCGCGATGCCCTTGCGAGCACAGCGGGCCCAGTGGGTCTAGTGGCCAGTGCCCGACCAAACCGATTCCTGAATCCTGGTTTTCCAATGGCCGCCCGTTTGCCACGCAGCCATAGCCGGTGCCAACGCCCAAGGTCAGGACCGCGAAATTCCGGTGCTGTGCTCCCAGATCAAACCAGTGCTGCGCCTGTGTATAGGCCGTCAGATCATTTGCGACGAAAACAGGGATTTTGATGTGTTCGCGCAAAAGACCGACAAGATCGACATCTTCCCATTCCAAGAAGGGCGCGGATCGGATGATGCCCTGATCTGTGACGACACCGCCGATGCCCACGCCAATCGCGTCGATGCGGAAAGTCTTTTCGGCCTGGCTTGCCAAGGAATCAATGCCTTCAACAACGTCCTTGGGGGAGTGTGTGGGAAGAGGAAGCTGATCGTAGCTTAAGACCTGTGCCTTCAGATTAATGATCGCAGAGGTGAGGCAGTCGTCGGCAACTTTGATTCCCAGGAAATGATGGCTATCGGGAACGACGGCTAGGGGGATCGAAGGGCGGCCGGATGCGCCGGTGCGGGTGCTGCGTACTTCGGTCAGGAGTCCCGAGGCGATCAGATCGGTGCTAATGCGGGTGAGCGTCGCGGGTGCCAGTGAAAGACGACGGGCTAATTCGGAGCGGCCGAGTGGTCCGTGAAGGAGGACTTCGAGCGCCACGCTCTGCGCAAGTTCATCCTGAGGCTGCCACCCCATCATGACCGCCTTTCTTTACGAAATTAAATAAATAGCAGAGTAATTAGATTATAGATCACACACTTGACGCAAGTATTTTTATTTGGTGAAATAACCTCCAGTGGCCAATGATGACCGCCTCACGAAAAGACACACAGCGACGAAGCAGAGAAGTCTAACGAAGGTGAGGGCTGGTGCAGTGAAAGGATTAAATCCTATGTTCGAACTTCTTCCCGTGTCCGCGGCCTTTGAGGTCAAAGACGATGTACGCATCGACATTGTTGTCGATTCACCCCTTCCTCCCAGTGCCACCTTGCGCCTGACCCACCTGGGCCGTGTTATTGCCGAGGCCGAACCCCCGCTGGGTGAATCGGTGTCCTTTGGCACTTTGGAGGAGGGCGGATACGGCGTTCTGCTGTGTGATGGGGACGAGGTCCTTGCCTCCACCGCTCTTCAGGTTCTTGACGATACCCGTCGGCGACTTCGCTACGGTTTCGTTGCCAGCTATGCCCCCGATAAGGATGTCGAGGCCGTAGCCCGTTTGGCGCGCAAGCTGCACCTCAACGGCATTCAGTTCTATGACTGGGCCTACCGCCATGCGGATCTTGTAGGCGGGGGAGAGACCTATCTCGATCCTCTTGATCAACCGATTTCGCTGGAAACAGTTCGTCGCCTGATCCGTGCGCTGGCGCAGGCTGGATCTCGTTCATTCGGATACGCCGCTGTCTATGGAGTCGGAAATGAAGAGTGGGATCAGTGGAAGGATGCCGCACTCATGCAGTGCGATGGGACTCCCTATGAACTGGGTGGTTTCCTTCAGATTGTTGACCCTGCCGCCAGGGAATGGCTTGCGCACTTCATCGCTGACCTTCAAAAGTGCGTTGAGCAGGTGGGCTTCCAGGGCTTCCACCTGGATCAATACGGCTACCCAAAGTATGCAACTCGCTCCGACGGAGAATTGATCGATCTGTCGCAGAGCTTCACGAAGATGATCAATGCTGCGCGCGATGGGCTTCCAGATACCGTCCTTGTTTTCAACAATGTCAACGATTTTCCGACCTGGGCCACTGCCGGGACTGCCCAAGATGCTGTGTACATCGAACCGTGGGCTCCCATCACAACGCTGGGCGCGCTCGCGGGCGTTGCGGCTCGAGCCAGAAGCGTTGCGCAAGGTAAGCCCGTGGTACTCGCCGCCTACCAGAGCGTCTACTCCAAGGCCTCGGCAGAAGAATCGGAGCAGGCAAACAAGCTCACCATGGCGGCGCTCTTCTCTCACGGAGCAACTCAGCTTTTGGCGGGAGAAGGAGGAAACGTCCTCGTCGACCCCTACTACGTCAATAACCACCAGGCCGCTGACAGCACCTTGGAGATGCTCAAGCGCTGGTACGACTTCCTTGTTGAGCACGATGAAATCCTGATGGATCCGTACATTGCGGAAGTCACTGATTCATTCGCTGGCCCATTGAATGAGGACGTCGAGGTTGCCTACGACAATCTGTGCGTGACGGAAGATCCTGCGGAAGGGGCAGTGTGGAGGCGAGTAACGACGACCCGCCACGGATTGGTTGTTCACCTCATCAATCTTGTCGGGCAAAAGGACACCCTGTGGGATGGACCGAAGCGTTCAGGGATTCTTGTCGAAGGTGGACGACTGACATTGCGCTGCTGCGCGGGGCGTACTCCCCGCGTGTTTGTGGCGGACCCAGATGGCAGTGGACACCTAGAAGAACTTCGTGTTCACTGTGAGGGAGCGCAGGCAAAGGTGGATCTTCCGCCGTTACAAGTTTGGCAGGTTCTTCGTGTTATTCTCTGAGGCTTCACTTCCCAAAACCAATGCCTTAAGCGAGCTTTCAGCTGATGAGTGGTGGAAGAGCGCGGTTGTCTATCAGATCTATCCGCGCTCATTCCAAGACTCCAATGGTGATGGTTTTGGGGACCTTCAGGGGATCCGCTCTCGACTGGGATATCTGAAAGAGCTGGGTGTTGATGTCCTGTGGCTTTCACCGATCTATCGATCACCACAGGCCGATAACGGTTACGACATCAGTGACTACCAGGATATTGATCCCGCTTTCGGGACCATGGACGACTTCAATGAGCTCATCGCCGATGTTCATGCGTTGGGTATGAAACTGGTTATGGACTTGGTCGTCAACCACACCTCTGATGAACATCCGTGGTTCCTTGAATCGCGTTCATCACTGGATAATCCCAAGCGTGATTGGTACTACTGGCGCGATCCGCGGCCGGGCTTTGAAGGCGGAACTCCCGGAGCGGAACCAACGAATTGGGAGTCTTTCTTTTCCGGTCCGGTGTGGAAGTATGACCCGGCGACAGGGCAGTACTACCTGCACCTTTTTGCGGAGCAGCAACCAGACCTGAACTGGGAGAACCCAGAAGTTCGCCAGGCCGTCTACGAAATGATGCGCTGGTGGCTTGACCGAGGCGTCGACGGCTTCCGTATGGATGTTATTAACCTGATCTCAAAGGTCCCGGGATTGCCTGATGGAACTCCTGCGCCCGGTCGAGCTCTGGCCGATGGAAGCCACTTCTATATGGAAGGCCCGCGCCTGCATGAATTCCTTCAAGAAATGCATCGCGAGGTTTTCGATGGTCGCGGCGCTCTCTTCACCGTTGGAGAGACCCCCGGCGTCCTTTTAGAAAACGCGCACCTGTATTCCGACCCCGCGCGGCGCGAAGTCAATATGATCTTCCAATTTGAGCACGTCATTTTGGGGCTTCCCGAAGGAAAGTTTGGCCGCCGCACCTTGGAAGAAGGAGATCTTGCTGATTGCCTGACGCGCTGGCAAGAAGGCCTTGCCGAGAAGGGTTGGAACAGCCTGTACCTATGCAACCACGACCAGCCCAGGACTGTGAGTCGTTTCGGAGATGAAAAGTACTGGTATGACAGTGCAACCGCGCTGGCAACCGCTCTTCACCTGCTCCGTGGGACTCCCTACGTGTATCAGGGTGAAGAACTTGGAATGTCAAATACTGTTTTCGAAGGAATTGAGGACTTCGAGGACATCGAATCGACGAATTACTATCGCCTAGCTGTTGAATGTGGAGAAGATCCTCAGACAGTTCTTTCCGGTCTGCGTGCCATGGGGCGCGACAATGCGCGAACTCCCGTCCAGTGGGATGGTTCTACGCACGCTGGTTTCACAGAGGGCAGGCCGTGGATTGCGGTGAATCCGAATTACCCGGTGATTAATGCCTCCGAGCAAGTGGGCGATCCAACCTCGGTCTTTGCCTACTTCAAGGCTCTGATCGAATTGCGTCACCGCTTGGCAGTAGTGGCCAACGGAAGTTTTGAGCGCATCGATGCGGGAAGCCGCGAAATCTTCGCATATCGCCGACTTCTAGGTGAACGCGAGCTGATAGTTATTTCAAATCTTTCCTCGCATGATGCCCGGCCCGTGCTTCCTTCAGACATTTCCGAGGCCGCGTCGGAGTTTGTCCCAGTTCTGACCAATGCAAATGTTTGGGAAGAGATGGATGCCCCCCTTGCTCCGTGGAGGGTGCGAGTCTTTCTTCGATAAACATCGTGTCAACCACTGAAAGCATTCATGTTTGAATTTGCTGGAAATTCACGATTCTTCAATCCAGATTAAGTTCATGAGCTACGGCCTTCAAAAGTAGCTGCGCAACTACTACAACGGGGTTACCGCCTATGAAAACGTGCTTTATGGTCCCGAACGCACCGCGTCAGTCGTGGGGCTTCAATTCAAGGTCACAATGTCGGCTCGAATGGAAGTTCGCGGAGTATTTGGGCTAATGCGATGACCAATGGGGATACCCAGATCCTTCACCTGTGGGATTGCGTCCCGGCACCGACCCAGCAATGGAAGCACCTGCCTGATGGGCAATTCCAGAATGTTCAGACTGGGAAATGTCTGGCAGTTCGCGAGGACTCTTCAGAGAATGGGACTGTCCTTCATATCTGAGATTGCCACCCAGGGCAGACTGAAAAATGGAGCTTTGAGCGCTAGTTGCTCATAGTTTCACGATCAGGCTGTGGCCCCATCTTCTAGGAGGGAGAGATGGGGCCACAGCCCTATTATCAGGTATCTTTTAGGTTAACCGAAGGTTGTCTTAGGGTTTGAAACTAATGCGTGCAGAGTCACAGTGCTGAACTTTGCGCTGGATGCGTTGCGCGCGGTAATCTATTGACAATTTGGCCTAGATCCAATCCTGTTCATCACGCCATTACCCAGTCTGCAAACGCATGAAAACCGGGTGTGCCTAGGTGACAGAGGTGACGGACCAAACAAGACAGATAACGAACGACGCGCTACGAAACCTCAGAACCTGGAAGGATAACCGATGAGCACAATCGCACCTGAACGACACAAAGAAGAAGTCATTCGACATGATGATGACTTCTCATTTGAAGCAGTTCCATCAAAGAACCGACGGTCATTTTGGGCCGTCGGTTTTGTTATGCTCGGCTTCACCTTCTTCTCGGCCTCGATGAGCGTGGGTGCCAAGCTTGGTAATGGTCTGAACTACAGCCAATACGTGTGGGCAGTCATCATCGGTGGCGCAATCCTTGCGGTCTACACGGGTGCGCTGGGCTACATCGGCGCAAAGACCGGTCTGAGCTTCGACCTCATGTCTCGTCGCACCTTTGGCCGCATCGGTTCCTTCCTGCCCTCAGCGTTGATCTCCTTCACTCAGATGGGGTGGTTTGGCGTGGGCGTTGCGATGTTCGCAATCCCCACCGCTGAGACCCTGCACATCAACGCGTGGCCCGTCGTGATCATCGCGGGCGGCCTGATGACCGCCTCGGCCTACTTCGGAATCAAGGCCATTGAGATCGTCTCCTTCGTCTCAGTACCTCTGATCGCAATCCTCGGAAGCTACTCCATGATCAGTGCGGTGAACGCAGGCGGCGGTATTGCCGCAGTCTTCGGCCAAAACCAAGGTATGACCACCGTTGCAGCCATCGGCCTCGTGATCGGAAGCTTCGTCTCCGGCGGTAGCGCAACCCCCAACTTCACTCGTTTCGCAAAGTCCGCAACCTCGGCAGTCATCACTACCGTGATCGCCTTCTTCATCGGTAACACCCTGATGTTCACCTTCGGTGCGGTTGGTGGAGCCTTCACCGGTAAGGACGATATCTTCTACGTGATGATCGCGCAAGGCCTGCTGATTCCCGCGCTCATTGTCTTGGGTGCGAACATCTGGACCACGAACAACAACGCCCTGTACACCACCGGCCTGGGCTACGCGAACATCACTGGAATCAACAAGAAGCCCCTGGTTTTGGTCGCAGGTATCATCGGAACTCTTGGAGCCCTGTGGCTCTACGACAACTTCGTCGGCTGGCTTAGCCTGCTGAACGCCACTCTGCCCCCCATCGGTGCAGTTCTGGTTGCTGATTACTTCGCACGTCGCCGTAGCTACATGGATCTGGGCTCGAATGAACCCGAGGTCAAGTGGGCACCGATCGTTGCTCTGATCGCGGGTGCGCTCACCGGCTGGCTGACCCCTGGCTTTGGCATCGTTTCAATCAATGCCATGGTCGTCGCCATCCTCGTCTACTTCGTCGGAAGCGCAATCGAGAAGGGAATCCGTCGATGAGCGCGGATACTCAGGGCAGCAGCGCACCCCGCAATCAGGCCTCGGCAATGGGAGCAAAAGGCGCCAATCTTCTCATCAAGGGCGTTCGCATTGAAGACGGCCCCGCCGGAGTCGACATCCGCATTACGGACGGAAAGTTCGCCGAAATCGGCGCGGGTCTGGCGCCACGTGAAGGCGAAGAGGTTCGTGACTACACGGGCAAGCTGGTTCTGCCTCCCTATATCGAGTCGCATGTGCACCTGGATACTGCGCTCACCTCGGGGCAACCGCGCTACAACGAAAGCGGCACCCTCTTCGAAGGTATCGAGGTGTGGAGTGAGCGCAAGCAGACCCTGACCTACGAGGACGTCAAGGATCGCGCGGGCCGGGCGCTTCGCCAGCAGGCACAGTTCGGTATCCAGTACGTGCGCTCGCACGTCGACGTCACTGACCCGGACCTGACAGCCCTGCGCGCGCTCATTGACCTGCGTGAGGAACTCAAGGACTCCATGACCCTGCAGTTGGTTGCTTTCCCGCAGGAGGGCATCGAGTCCTTCCCCAACGGTCGCGACCTCATGCGTCGCGCGGCGGAAATGGGCGTGGATGCAATCGGCGCTATCCCGCACTTCGAGTTCACCCGCGAGTACTCCGTGTCTTCACTGAACTTTGCAGTTGAGCTCGCCCAGGAATACGGACTGCTCATGGACGTGCACTGCGACGAAATCGACGACGAGGCCTCGCGCGGGCTGGAAACCCTGGCCACGCGCGCGCTCGAGGCCGGGATTGGCCCGCGAGTTACCGCCTCGCACACGACCGCGATGCACTCGTATAACAATGCCTACTTCCTGCGCCTGGTGCGCTTGCTGAAGATGAGCGGTATCAACTTCGTGTCGAATCCGCTGGTCAATACGCACCTGCAGGGGCGCGTCGATACCTATCCGAAGCGCCGAGGCGTCACCCGCGTAAAGGAACTAACCGAGGCAGGAATCAACGTCTCCTTCGGTCAGGATGATATTGAGGATCCGTGGAATCCCATGGGCACCGGAAACTTGCGAGATGTCGTACTCAACGGCCTGTACGTCACCCAGATGATGGCGCGCAGCGAGATCACCGGGTCCTACAACTTCATTACTCACAATGCAGCGCGCACGCTCAATCTCTCCGATTACGGCATCGAGGTTGGAAACACGGCGAACTTTATTGTGCTGGACGCTGAGGATTGGTTCCACGCGCTGAGCTTTGGTTCTCCCGTTCTGGCAAACTTCCGCGCTGGCCGGGTTTTGACCGAGTCCGAGGCCGTGGTGCGTAAGGTGAATTTCTAAGTCCTGCATAAAAGTCCCGGGGTCAGGTGTGAACTGTGCCCCGAAACTTGGACGCGTTTAATGGTAGCCGTTATGCGGCTTCCCGTAGGGCCTGATCCCGGTATTCTGCCGGGGTCAGGCCCTTAAGCTTTACTTGGCGTCTTGTTGTGCTCCAGTGTGTGATGTAGGTGGCGAGGTAGGCCTTACCGAAGGAGAGCTTGAACTCAGTGACATCGGTACCCATTTTCTGCCAAGGGCCATCGGCTGTGAAGTCGCGGCCGATAATGTTTGCGAAGCTTTGCCCCACGTCCCCCTTGTAGGAGTTGTACCTGTGGTAAGCCCTCTCGCGGCGTATGCCACAGCGCAAACCCATCTCACGCATCATCTTCAAGACCGTCTTGTCGGCGATGCGCTCCCCGTCCTCAGCGCGCAGGCACATGGCGACCTGCCTGTGACCGCACCCGTTGGGGGTTCGCGAAAAGATCTGCGCGACCTTGGGACGTAGCTGCGCCCGGGTCACGCCCTTGGGGTGAGCCAGCGCGTAGTAGTAGCTCGACCTGGCAAGGCCAGCAGCTTCGAGCAGATCACGCACCGCGTGTCCGCGCCCTGAAAGCTCAGCGACCACTAGGGCTTTGTCCCGGTTTGGGAGCGCTTCTGCGCCTTCAGGGCAATCGATTTTTTTAGGTACGCCACCTGCGCCTCAAGCTTGCGCACACGCTCGGCAAGTTCCTCCTCACGC
This sequence comes from Pauljensenia sp., assembly GCA_042645485.1. GTDB lineage: Bacteria > Actinomycetota > Actinomycetes > Actinomycetales > Actinomycetaceae > Pauljensenia. The sequence continues at coordinate 600 of JBHRQN010000024.1, read as the reverse complement.
GTTGGCGGCACCGCCCGCACCGACCCTTTCGGCCTGCCCTTGGGCTTAGGCTTAAGCGCTTGCGCACCGCCCTCACGGTATAGCCTGCACCACTGCTTCAACGGTGTTGCGCTTGCAATACCGAAACGCATCATCGCTTCAGGCTTGCTCATCCCACCATCAACCACGGCCTTCGCTGCGGCGACCTTGGTCTCATAGTCGTATCTGGTGTGCTTTACTCCCATGGCAAGAAGCCCGTCCTTCCCGATGACGCGGTACATTTTCTGCCACTCTCTCACAGTCGCGGCAGACACACCAAGCCTTCTGGCGGTCAAACGACAGCCATATCCTTTCTCAAACATTTGCGCTGCCTGTTCCCGAAGCAAACGGTCATGTCTTACTCCCAGATTTATAGACATGAAAAGCCTCCCGTTTCTTGGACTTTATTTTCGATGTCCAAGAAACGGGAGGCAGTTCAAGATACGCAGACGGGACTTCTCTATGAGCGGCTCTGACTTCGTTGAAATGTTCGTCGGAGTTGGTGCGAGCCGTGTACGTGATGTATTCCATCAGGCTAAGGAGAAGTCACCTTGTATCATCTTTATTGACGAGATTGATGCC
>JBHRQN010000023.1:0-25997 GCA_042645485.1 Pauljensenia sp. | reverse complement strand
GCGATTGAATCAAGAGAGGGTACCATGAGAACAACCAACAATCGAATACACATCCCATCCGTGAAGACATTGCCCAATAAGATCGCACAGCGAGCGTGGGTATACCTCATGGTTCTCGGCATATTTCTCGAGCTCATCAAGATCCCACCAACGGTATTCATCGATCACTCGTTGTTCTTCTGGGGTCCAATGGGAATCGCTCAGAGGCTGGGCTTGAACGCGTGCCCAGAAAATTTCTTCATCTTGGCGAGCAACGAGACTCTTAAAGTCGAATACTGCCTGTCGGCGAGCTACCGGCCCAATAAGTTCCTTCTGATTGAGTTGTATACCGGTCTCTTCGAAGACCTCTCGTAGGGCAGTTTCTTGGCTTGTTTCCCCGTCCTCAACTCCCCCACCAACGGTGAACCACCATGAGCGCGTGGGATTGTCAGCATCGTGTCCTCTTACCAGAAGAACGCGATTTCGTTCGTCGATGAGAATTACCCGCGCTGCCTCTCGATGTGGGAAGCCCTCCTCATCACGAGGCCACTGTAGAACGCTCACGCGCTTACCCGACGTGCCGCTTGTGAAAGTTCCGTCAAGGAGAGGAACTTCTTCCGCGCTTCCACTGCTTTCGTAAGCAGTTCACGATCGTAAGCATCGCGTGCGGGGTCTTCACGCTTTCGTAGCGGACGCGCATACTCATCAAGACCAATTGCGGCAAGAGAATTCAAGAAGAAATTCATTGCTTTACGGGCCTCTGAACCAGCGCTAGCAGCCCACTTAACGGCATTTCGACGCTGCGCACGGTCGGTAACCATTTGAAGCTCCACAGGAAGCACCCAGCCTTGAACGACGTAAGGAGTTAACCCCTGCTGGACATGTTTTGCTTCACGTGAGGATTGCGTAATCAGATAGATGAACCAACACGTAAAAAGCGGAACCTCGATGGTGATGTAGGAATGGAACCAACCTCCGATACCGTTATTACTCGCAAGAAAGTTCCATAGGCCATGGAAGAACACCGCGGTTAGGTAACCAAGGAAGACTCGAATAGTGCTCCACAGCGCACCGTAGCGGCGAATCAGAACAAGTGCGATGGCCATTCCAGTAAAAGAGGTTGCCATCGGATGAACGAACGGCGAAAGGATGCCTCGAGTAAATACCGTCGTTGTCAGCATAAACGCACCCGAAGAGCTCGTTCTCAGGAAGTACTGAATATTCTCAATGAAGGCGAAGCCGGCACCAACAATTCCACCGCAGATCAGACCGTCAAGCCGCGAATTGATGGAATTTCGACGTGCAAGGATGAAGATGATGACACCAATGCCCTTGAAGAATTCTTCAGCAACCGGCGCAACAAACACAGCAACAATGACCGCTGCGGAATCTTGATCACCGAGTGTGCGAGCAATATCTAGATTTAGGGTGCTATTGACAACCAACGAGGAAAGCGTTGCAACACCTGCTCCCCAAATGAAGCAGATGAAATTAGATTTCCAGCCCTCACGCTCCCAGCGATCAAGGTAGCTCAGCACTCCGAGGACGATAACAAGCGGAATTAATGCCAAAGCCGTCATGACTGCAGCGGAGACGACACCACCGGTACGAACGTAGGTCACCATGAGCACGATGACACCGACGGTTCCCAAAATTGTGAAGATAATTTCAAGGAAAGGCAAGGAACGGACGCGTTGAGGAATTCGCCATGTGGGAGCTTGTGCGGGTGCTGGGTCGTCAGGACCGAAGAGTTCAGCTTCGGTCGTTCTGATCTTTTTCAGCCGATAGTCCTCACCGGGACCTCCCCAACGCGGGTGTGTTTCACTCATTTAATAGCCGTATCCATCTTCAATCGTGTCGTCATCAAAATCAATTGTCTGAGCCATTGGCGCATGTCCCGCAAGATGCGCAATCCGCACCCAGCTTTTCTCACGAATCTTATGGGTCTGCGTAACGTAGAGGTTATGCATTGATCGTGCTAATTGGACTTTATAGGAGGCTTGGTCTAGTTCGCGAAGTTCGCGAGACCAATAATCATCGGCATCAATCTCTTTGCGGAGCTTAACATTAAGCGCGCTTCGAAGAATTCTTGAAAGTTGCGACTGAATATCGAAAAATTCGATGACCTTTTCACGCGTTTGGGTGTCGCGGATGCTTGCTTCGCTTGTTCGCCGGTCAAGTCCGTCGGCAACAAGAGGAATCATCTGCCGGCGTGCTCGTGTCGAAGCCTCCCGGATCTCTTGAGATTCGTCAGAGGTGAACCCCGGATAGTCAGCGATCCTCTCGCTATAGCGTGCACGTTCATCAAGAAGAAGTGCCAGCGAATCCCTCGTCGTTAAAATCCGCCAATGAAGACGATCAAGTCGTGTTGCAAGAATTGCTGATTGACGCACAAGAAAGGCCAGTGCGACCAAAACAAGAACCAAAAGAACAAGGGTCAAAGTATTACTCATCGTCTTCGGCCTCGTTCCTGCCACGAATAAGATCAAGCGTCGTCGGGTCCGAGGGCTGCGCTTGCGCAGAGGCTAAGACGGTCTGATACAAGGCTAGGACTTGGTCGGTGACCGTATCCCATCCATAACGGGAACTCGCCGCTTCTCCACGGCGTGCAAGCGTTGCGAGTTCCTCAGAATCCCGAAGAAGTCTGACTAGTTGACGAGCTAGGTCCTGACTATTTCCGGTCTCAAATAGCGCGCCTACTTCTCCTTGTTCAAGGACTGCCCTAAAGGCCTCGAGATCAGAGGCAAGTACTGCACAACCTGCTGCCATCGCCTCGACAAGAACAATCCCGAAGGATTCCCCACCGGTTTGGGGAGCAACATAAACACTTGCTCCCTTCAGTAACGAAGCCTTATCTTCATCGCTCACGCCGCCAAGGAACTCAACCGAGTCTCCAAAGCGCTCCAGTTGTGAGCGGTATTCATGTGCGTTTCCGCGTCCAGCAATAAGAAATCGCGCACCCGGGATTTCTGAAAGCACCGTTTCGATCGCTGCAGAGAAGACTGGCAGCCCCTTCCGGGGCTCGTCAAGACGGCCGAGGAAAACAACGACCGGGCGCTGTGGAGTTGCTTCCCATTCGGGTTTGATCTGGGCTTGCGCGAAGAAATGAGTATCAACCCCATTGGGGATAATCACCGCATCTCCACCATTATGTTCAACAAGTGTCCGGCGTGCTTCTGCTGAAACAGCAATACGGGCAGCAAGTTTCTCCAATAGCGGGTCGAGCGCAGAGGAAGAAACGGAACGAGAGAAGGAATAATCCAATGCTGCGTGGAAAGTTCCAACAACCGGAATCTCGGCTGCACGCAACGCCAGCATTGAAATAGAGGGAACTTCTGGTTCGTGGACATGAAGAAGATCAAAGTCGCCTTCATCAATCCAACGCTTCGTTCGCATGTTAGCCAAGGGGGTAAAGGAGAGACGGGCTACTGAACCATTAAAAGGAACAGCAACCGATGAACCGACGGTAGTAATCCACTCAGGCAGATCATCGGTATTTTTCGCCGGAGTAAGAACACTCACCTCGTGTCCCCTTTTCATAAGCTCCAGTGCGAAATCACGAATGTGGAATTGAACGCCACCGGGCACATCCCAGGAGTAAGGGTTAACAATACCGACTCTCACCTATTCTCCTTTCTGTGCCGCGCGCTTACGCGCCCGAGCCAAACGCTCCGGATCTAAATCCTCAACAAAAACTGCTTGCATCATATGCCACTCACGAATCCGACGTTGAAGAATTGGAATGAGCGCAGTCACCCATTTCTGGGTGAGCTCAGGCACGTCATCATCCTTGACCTGTGGATCGTAGAGATTCTCAGTAACTTCCAAACGCACAAATTCTGGGGTGCCAGAAGCATCAACATCTGACACAACCCCAGCTATAAGCGGGGCGTTGAGCGCTCGTGCAAGCGCTGCTGGTCCCGCGGCAACCAAAGCAGGCTTGGTACCGAACTCAACCTCAATACCGGTTCCGGAAATATCGCGATCAGCAAGAAGCGGGATCACAAGATTTTTCCTGCCCTTTGCTTGCTCAAGCAAAGAGTGAAAAACACTATCTCCCGGTGAAACTCCGATGATCTCCATCCCGACGTCCGTGCGCAGTTTCAAGAAGGCATCGAAGAGCTCAGGAGGATTCAATTTCTCGGCAACAGTAAGTACGGAAATACCCTGTGCACACACAGCCGCACCTACGCGATCGAAGGTCCCCGCATGCGGTAAGGCCAAAACAACTGGACCTTCGGTAGCAAGACGAAGGAATTCTTGTGCCTGGCTGAGATCAACACGTGCACGAAGCTTTTCACCAACCCTGCCGCCGAAACTCAACTGCTCAACATAAGCATTGATATGCGAGCGCACGGCATCTCGAAGCTCGCGTTGTGAAATCTTGCGTCCTAGAACACGCTCATGGTTGGCTCGCATTCTGCGCACACTGGAACCATTGAGTAGACACATGAGATCGGCTCCACGCCTGCCGAGCCATGTCACAAACGAAAAAGGTAGTCGAGGAACTACTCGGAAAGCCCATACCAAGGCACGTCCTGACATTAGGACTCCTGGGGCGAAGAAAGATGCGTTGCTGTGAAATGCACCCGCTGAATAACAGTGACAATCGATGCAAAAGCAACCCAGCACAAACTTGCTGCGAAGACTACTGCAGGTGCGCCCCACCCGAATAGTGCAGCTCCCAACAAAGCAATGATGAGACGGTCCGTCCGCTCAGCAATACCGACCTTTGCGATAACCCCAATTGATTCAGCTCGTGCCCGCGAATAGGACACGGTAGCTGCACCAACGATCGTAATAAGGCCTGCAACGATCGATACAGTCCTCGATGGTGAGCTTTCCATACTGAAAATCGCGAAGGCAGTCAATGAACCGAAGACCGCTCCATCGCCCAGCCTATCCATTGTCGAATCCAAAAAGGCACCAAATGGCGATGATGTCCCACTCATTCGCGCGAGAACACCATCAATCGAGTCGCAGAAAAGGACGACAGCGAGAGCGAGGGCGCCTTGCCAAAGGTAGCCAAAAGGAAAGGTCGTAACAGCAACTGCGATTGTCACAACGGTTCCGGCAATAGTCACCATATTGGGAGTGATGTGCGCTACTACGAGCACTCTTGCGACAGGAGTAAAAATAGCTTTCGTTATCGAGCGTCCGTGGTTACCAAGCACTATTCCTCCGTTGATATGGGCCATGCTGCGGCTAAGCGAGCACGCGCATCCTCAAGTAGTTCAGGCACTGCCTTGGTGCGGGCAATGATTGGGAAGAAGTTTGCATCTCCAGCCCACCGAGGAACAACATGCTGATGAAGATGGGCAGCGATCCCCGCACCTGCAACATCGCCTTGGTTCATACCCAAATTGAATCCTGCGGGATTTGCCGTCGCACGCTCCACACGCATCGCAGTGGCCGTCAAACGACCGAGTTCGATACGTTCTTCGTCAGTAAGATCCGTGTAGTCAGAGATATGGCGGTAGGGGCAGACCAAGAGATGCCCGGAGTTGTACGGGAAGAGATTCATCAGAACGAAACAGCTCACACCGCGATGAACGATGAGTCCTTCTTCGTCTGTACGCGATGGTGCAACACAAAAAGGACACTCTTCCGACGAGGAATCGGCGGGCTTGTGATCGCCATTAATGTAGGCCATTCGGTACGGAGTCCATAAACGATCGAAACCGTCGGGAACACCAGCAAATGCCCGGGAATCCTCGGTCGGAAGAGTGTCATTCATTGTTATCAGTCCTCAGCGCTGGGATCAGCGTTATTGCGAGTTGCGATGTGGTGAGCAATACGCTCAACCGCCTCGTCAACGGGAACACCATTGAGCTGGGAGCCATCACGGAAGCGGAAGGAGACTGCCTGCGCTTCTTGGTCTTCCCCACCTGCAATCAAAGTGAAGGGGACCTTTTGCTTTGCAGCATTGCGAATCTTCTTACCAAAGCGATCATCGGAGTGATCAACTTCGACGCGAATCCCGCGTTCACGCAAACGCTGCGCAACCGTATCAACGTAGTCATCGAAGGCCTCGGCAACGGGGACCAGGCGCACCTGCACCGGGGAGAGCCATGCGGGGAAAGCACCGGCATAATGCTCAGTCAAAACACCGATGAAGCGCTCAATCGAACCAAACTTCGCCGAGTGAATCATGACCGGCTCGCGGTGGCTTCCATCGGGAGCGGTGTATTCCAGGCTGAAACGGTGGGGTTGGTTGAAGTCGTATTGAATCGTTGACATCTGCCAGGTACGACCGATTGCATCCTTGGCCTGAATCGAAATCTTCGGGCCGTAGAATGCCGCGCCGCCCGGATCGGGAACGGTCTGCAGACCGGTCTCTTCAGCGCAGCGACGCAGAATTTCGGTCGCTTCTTCCCACTGTTCATCGGTGCCGATGAACTTATCCTTCTTCTTCCCATCGGTATCGCGAGTGGAAAGCTCCAGATAGAAATCGCTCAATCCGAAGTCACGTAGAAGCTTCAAAATGAAGTTCAAGAGATGCTTAATTTCATCTGCTGCCTGCTCAGGCATCACATAGGAGTGCGAATCATCCTGGGTGATGGAGCGAACGCGAGTAAGCCCCTGAAGAACACCGGATTTCTCATTTCGGTACACAGTACCGAATTCGAAGAGACGCAGGGGAAGCTCGCGGTACGAACGGCCACGGCTCCTGAAGATCAGGTTGTGCATGGGACAGTTCATGGCCTTGAGGTAGTACAGCTGGCCATCATCATCCATCGGGGGGAACATGCCATCCGCGTAGTACGGAAGGTGTCCCGAAGTATGGAAGAGTTCTTCCTTCGAGATGTGCGGGGTACCCACGTAAAGGAAGCCATTTTCAATGTGGGCCTCACGGACGTAGTCCTCCATGACGCGCTTGAGCACACCACCCTTGGGGTGGAAGATCGGCAATCCCGCCCCCAGCTCTTCTGGGAAGGAGAAGAGATCAAGTTCGGCACCGAGGCGACGGTGGTCGCGTCGTTCCGCTTCCTTGAGTCGCTCTTGGTAAGCGACAAGCTCATCTTTCGAGGCCCAGGCAGTTCCATAGATTCGCTGCAGTTGATCATTAGCCTGGTCGCCGCGCCAGTAGGCGGACGAAGACTTGGTCAACGCAAATCCGTTGCCGATGAGTTTTGTTGAAGGCAGGTGGGGTCCACGGCAGAGGTCTTTCCATGCGGTGGTTCCATCACGACGGACATTGTCGTAAATGGTGAGTTCCGAACCGCCAACCTCGACGGAGGCGTCCTGCGCTCCCCCGCCCTTGGTGCTAATCAGCTCAAGTTTGAAGGGCTGATCAGCAAGTTCTTCGCGTGCTTCTTCTTCAGTGACGACACGGCGACGGAAAGCCTGGCCTTCCTTCACAATGCGCTTCATGCGTTTGTCGATATCGCGCATGAGCTCTGGGGTGACGGAATCAATATTCCCGAAGTCATAGTAGAAGCCGTCAGTAATGAAGGGGCCAATTCCCAAATTGACATCGGGGAAGATCTCTTGGACTGCCTGCGCCATAACGTGAGTGCAGGAGTGACGCAGGATCTCTAGGCCTGCTGGGGAATTCAGAGTAATCGCTTCAACAATTGCATCGGCAGGAATTTCGCGGGAAAGATCCCATGCGTTCCCATCTACCGTCATCGCGACGACATCACTGCGAGATTCGTAGTACTGCGTTCCGGTGCAGCCTTCTTCAATTTCGACCGCAACACCATCAATAGTTGCGTTAATAGCAGGCACGAGCTGTGCTCCTTCGGGTTCTGGCGTCTTGCGCCATCTCTACCCACTGACTGCACGCATACGATGGCGTGTCAAACGCTCTTTCGAGAATCAGCAGGCTTGGACCCTTCTATCGTAGCCGCCTCGTCCCAATGTCACGAACGAAGAGCACGCTTAATTGAGAGTAGATTTCGTAGACCCGCATATAGACGCGGACGCAAAGGTAGATCCCATGCTCCCGGGACGTCCGTATAGCCCTGCGCGAAACTCAACTTGTATTTTCCGACTGTAAATAGTTCGGGAACCCGAGGTGAGTGAATTCCCATCAGGTCAATACCGCCATTAACGTCAAGCTCAGGTCCCAAGATGATGGCGCACTGAACATCAAGCTCAGGCATTGCTCCCAATTTACGAGCCTTCGCAGTCGTTGCACCGTAATAGCATTCGGCCTGGCGGTCATTGATAAGGATCAAATTCCATGCGACCACTTCCCCGTCGACTCGGAGTACGAAGAGGCGTGAATGCTCAGGGCCAAGGATTTTCAACATAGTTGAGTAGACCTGGGCGGGGTGAGGACTGAAACCATCGCGCTCGGCGGTCTCTTTCAGTACCTCGTAGTACTCAGTGAAATCTTCCGCGGCCTGATCATGCTCGTCAGCGATCGTTGTTTGAACTTCAGACAGGGCCTTGCGCGAACGCCGAAGCTGACGGCGTCCTTCCTTCGTCATATCCCCTAGGATCTTTTCCTCATCACCTCCATAGGAGCGGATGATGACGGTGCGGTCATAGGTAATAATCTGCATGACATCGCGAAGATCGGTGTCATTAAAGATCGCATTCAGGCGAATAAAAACGATCGATGAGTCTTTCTGACGCACGTAACGTCCAAGTGCGTCACGGAAAGCACGTTCGCGGCTCGGTGTGGCTTCCTTGAGCCAGACCGGTCCGTGTTTCGCCCAAAGGTAGCGCGCACCTCGCATTGAGTACTCGTAGAGCGCGACAAGAGCAATGCGCTTGCCATTTTCTGAATACTCAAAACGTCCCCAGAGCTTGCGCCCCTCAACCGCCTCGTACTGTTCCCAAATTGCTGACTGTTCAATGGGCAGAGGAGTCACTCCGGCAGCGCCAATACGCATTTCCTCGGCTGTGATCTCACGAAGCTGTGTATCTGTCATAAGAAAAGTCCCCTTAGAATGAACGATCGTTCGCTTGAGGGTAGTACCTATGGAACTTTCGGTAGTGATTGAGCTTTTGCAGGTGGAGTGTCAGTGAGCGACGCAGGTCCGAATCAGCGGAGTAGAAGAGCGGGTCGAAACGCTTCCCCCCTCGAATCAAACTACGCACTCGCTGGGCAAGTTCTGGCTCTCGGATGTATCGCAAGAGCAATCGATCGGGAACCATCGAATAGAGGATTTCCTCGTTTACTTCTTCAGGGCTACGTTCCACACCGCGAACAAGATCATCAACCATTGGAATCATGGGATTATGTCCCGCCGCGGTCATGTACCAAGAGTTCCGTCCGATTCGCGGATTCACTTCAAAGAAGAGCGCGCGACCATCACGTGGATCAATCTTCACATCGAAGTTAGCGAAGCCACGATAGTTTGCTGCCTGAAGAATGCGTCGTGCATCCTCCCACAACTGAGGAAACGCCTCGGTAATCATTGCAACGGGATTACCAATCATGGTTGGCGCGTGGTCTTCCAAGAGAACGCGTGCGGAACCAATCAAGGTCATATGCCCGTGAGAGTCGACATAGGCGGTCACTGAACGCATCTGAGTGTTGTCTCCAGGAATCAGTTCCTGAACAATAAAGTCACCGCGGAAGCCAACACGTCCCAAAAGATCCCAGAGGTCGTTCAGTTCCTCTTGGCTCTCGACAAACCAGATCTTGCGTTTTCCTTCAAATTCCAGGGCATCGTAATCATTACCGCGCGCGGCTTTCGCCACCACGGGGAAAGCAAACGGAATTTCGGGACGAACAGGAGCCTCGGAAGAAAAATCACGGAAGGAAACCACAAGCGTCGCCGGCGTAGGCACTCCCAGCTCATCACAAAGCTGAGCAAAGGCGCCCTTATCCGTCACGCGATCAATAACGTCCATCGAGGGAAATGGGAGTGCGTAATGTTGGCTCAGAGCATCCCAATGACGCGCAACAAATTCAGAATGAAGGTCATGATTAGCAACAAGGACCAGAGCACGGTCCGCATAGGTATCGGCGAGTTTTCCAAGCGTTGCCAGAAGTTCCTCATCGGAAGCATGCGCAACGATCGGCTCAACCCGACAAAAGGCAGAACGCGAGATCGCAACAGTCGGCGCGTGAGACAGCACGATCGAGGTCACGCCATAGGCCTCGTGGAAAGAACGCGCAAGAGCATAAACTCCAAAATCTCCGCCCAAAAGTACAGGCTGCACAACAGGAGCATCGGCCAGGGTCATTGCTTCTCTTTCCTCTGTAACAGGTGAACCCCTCCAGCATAGCGGAAGGGGTTCACGGAGACGTCACTACTCGCTCAGACGTTAAAACCAATCGCACGGAGCTGTTCGCGGCCATCGCTTGTAATTCGATCAGGGCCCCAAGCAGGCATCCAGACCCAATTGATCAAGACATCATCCGAGAGCGATGCCAGAACCATCTGAGCCTGGCGCTCGATGATGTCAGTCAGGGGGCATGCCGCTGAGGTCAAGGTCATGTCAATGACGATTGAATCATCCGTCGCAACCTTGACACCGTAAACCAAACCAAGGTCAACAATATTGATGCCTAGTTCGGGATCAATGACATCCTTGAGTGCCTCAAGTACATCAAGGCCGGCGATGCTTCCGCCTTCAATGATGTCAGTTCCTTCGACGTTAAATACATGCGCCGAGGCCGCATCGGGAGCAGAAGCAGAACCCTGCTCGGAGGTGGCAGAGCTTGCAACTGCAGAAGGCGCGGGGGCGAAGCGCTGCTCGACAGCATCAGTTTGTGCCATCGGGTTGGAAGAGGTATCCATTACTCGTTTTCTCCTGCAATATCGGTTCCGAGCTGCGCGAGAGCATCGCGCAATGCATACCATCCAAGGAGTGCACACTTCACACGATTCGGGAACTGTGAGGTTCCCTCCAATGCAGCGGCATCACCAAGGATGTCGAGGGTATCGTCATCCACGCCCAGTCCGCGTGAATGCATCATTTTCTCCATGGCAGCATAGAGTTCACGGACATGCTCCAAATCAGCTCCGCTCACCATGTCAGAGAGCATTGACAGAGATGCTTGCGAAATCGAGCAGCCATCACCATCCCATGCCAGTGCCTCGATCTGACCGGAGTCAGACAGAGTCACACCGAGTGTTGTCTCATCTCCACAAGTCGGATTCACCTGATGCGATGAGGCTGCAAGACTTGAGGGATCACCAGTCCCGTGGCGCTCACGCGCATGGTCAAGAATGACCTGCTGATACATCTGTTCAAGGCTTGACATCATTTGCCTCCGAAGTAGGAACGAACCTGTCCTAAGGCCTCAATGAAACGATCAATCTCTTCGCGAGTTGTTGTCGGTCCGACGGATGCTCGCGTCGAAGAACGAACTCCGAAGAAGTGGTGCAATGGGATCGCACAATGATGACCAACTCGCACGGCTATGTCCTGCGAATCCAAGACTTGCCCAACATCATGAGGATGCACGCCCTCAACGGCAAAAGCGACGACACCGATCCGCTCTTTATCCGCTCCCGGTCCCAAGACGCGAACACCGTCAATTCCGGAAATGCCTTCCAACATGTAGGAAGTCAGAATACGTTCGTGCTCAGCAATGCGTGCCATACCGATACCGCTGAGGTATTGAAGAGCGGCACTCCAGCCAACGATCTGAGCGATCGGCTGGCTTCCAGCTTCAAAACGCTCGGGGGCAGGCATAAAAGTCGAGGACTCCATGGTGACATCCTCGATCATCGAACCACCGGTCAGAACTGGCGGCATCTGTGAAAGAAGTTCGCTTCTCCCCCACAGCGCTCCAATACCGGTTGGCCCCAGCATCTTATGCGATGAGAAGACCGCAAAGTCTACTCCAAGTTCCCTGACATTGACCGGCATATGTGCGCTGGACTGACAGGTATCAAGAAGTACAAGAGAGCCGCATTGACGTGCACGCGAAACGATCGGCTCAACGGGTGAAACCGCACCGGTCACATTCGACACATGTGTGAAGGCAACCAGACGCGTGTGTTCATCGATTACCCCAAGAGTCTCACAATCAATCCGGCCATCTTCATGAAGGTCGAGCCAGCGAAGCTCCGTCCCGGTTGCAGCACAGAGCTGCTGCCATGGAACTAGGTTTGCGTGATGCTCTGCTCGGGTAATAACAATGTTATCCCCCGCCGAAAGCTTGACAGGAGACGGTTTTGCAGCACTGTCTTGCGATGCGTTTCGCATTGCCAGTGCAACTAAATTAATTGCCTCTGTCGCGTTCTTTGTCCAAACGATCTCATTGGCGCGACCGCCAATAAAATCAGCCAGAATCGAGCGTCCTTCTTCGAAGGCAGCGGTCGACTCATCACCCAGCAGATGCGTCCCACGATGTACTGCGCCATTACTCGTGCGGTAGAAATTACTGATCGCATCGATGACCTGCACGGGCTTTTGCGAAGTCGCGCTGAAATCAAGATAGGCAATGGGCTTGCCACCGCGGCCGACCCTCCCAAGGATGGGAAAGTCGGCACGCAGTCGCGAGAGCTCTTGAAGCGAAAAGTCTTCAGTCACCGAGAAAGCTCACTTCTCCAGGTAGGAATCGTAGCCGTTCTCTTCCAGCTCATCAGCAAGTTCAGGACCACCCTGGGCTGCAACCTGGCCGTTCACGAAAACATGAACATGGCTGGGCTTGATGTAGCGCAGAATGCGAGTGTAGTGCGTAATGAGCATAACTCCGCAGCCGGTATTTCCATGGACGCGATTAACACCTTCAGAAACGATGCGGAGCGCATCGACATCCAGGCCCGAGTCGGTCTCATCAAGGATTGCGAAGGAAGGCTTGAGCAGTTCCATCTGGAGAATCTCGAGGCGCTTCTTCTCACCGCCGGAGAAGCCAACATTAACGTCGCGTTCTGCGAAAGAAGGATCCATCCGCAGATTCTCCATAGCCTGGTTCACGTCCTTCACCCACTGACGAATCTGGGGCGCATGACCGTCAACCGCAGTCTTTGCTGTACGCAGGAAGTTCGAAACCGAAACACCAGCAACTTCAACCGGGTACTGCATTGCCAGGAAAAGGCCAGCTTTCGCGCGCTCATCCACGCTCATGTCCAGAATCGAAGCATCATCGAGGTAAGCTTCGCCACTGGTGATTTCGTAGGCGGGGTGTCCTGCAAGAGCGTAGGCAAGAGTTGACTTGCCCGAGCCGTTGGGGCCCATGATTGCATGAATCTCACCGGAATTAATGGTCAGGTTCACGCCCTTCAGGATTTCCTTCGGTCCCTCAGCGGTCTCAACGGATGCGTGAAGGTCTTTAATAGTCAAAGTCGACATTTTTTCTCCTCTTCGGCGCTAGACGCCGCACTGTAGTTGTCGTCCTACTGTCGTGTAGCCTCAGGCGCCAAGAGCGGCGCGTTCCAGTTCCTTTTCAATTGCGTTCATCAGGTGTTCTTGAACCTGCGGAACGCCGATTTGTTCAATAAGTTCGGCGAAGAATCCGCGAACGACCAAACGACGTGCATCAGCTTCGTCGATGCCGCGGCTCATCAGGTAGAAGAGCTGTTCATCATCAAAGCGTCCAGTTGCGGATGCATGTCCAGCACCGACGATTTCACCGTTCTCAATTTCGAGGTTAGGAACGGAGTCGGCCTTCGCTCCTTCACTCAGTACGAGGTTACGGTTGAGCTCGTAGGTATCGGTTCCATCGGCAGCCTCGCGAATCAGGCAGTCCCCGATCCACACAGAGTGTGCGTCCTTCCCCTGAAGTGCCCCCTTGTATGTCACGCGGGAGTAGCAATTTGGCTGCGAGTGGTCAACGAACACTCGGTGCTCAAGGTGTTGTCCAGAGTCGACGAAGTACAGACCGAGCATGGTCAATTCGCCGCCAGGACCGCGATAATCAGTATCAGAGCAGATACGTACAAGGTCACCACCAAGGCTAACGACGATGTGGCGAACCTTTGCATCGCGTCCAATCGCAATGCGGTGATTCGATGCGTGTACGTAGGTGTCGTCCCATTCCTGAATCGAAACGATTGTCAGATCCGAGGCGTCACCTGCCTCAATCTCAACTGTCTGGTTGAGCGCACCTTGACCGCAGCCTCGGTGATTAATAACAACGGTTGCGGCAGACTGGCTTCCAACACTGACAAGCAGGTGCTGGACGCGGGCATGCTCATCACCGTCAATATCAATCATGACGGGATCGGTGACCTCGGTACGCGGAGGAACAGTGACGATTTGTGCGCGGGTGAAAGCATTCCACGCAACAACCGACGTGCGGTCGCCAGGGGCGAGAACGCTTCCCAGACGCGAATCATCGCGCCCGACTTCTTCAACAGTCACTTCAGCAGGTGCGTTCACCTGCAAGCCCAGGGGCTGTGACTCAAAGAAGCCCGGATCAAATAGTTTTTCAATTCGACGAAGCGGAGTAAAACGCCAATCTTCCTCGCGCCCATGAGGCGCAGGAATCTCTTCAAGAGAGAAAGAAGTGGGGCGATCGCCTCGGGACGAATGTGCTACGGGTGCCCCCGCTCCGTGAGAATGCGGACGGGCAGCGGTCTCTTGGGTCGTCATCAGCCAACAGATCCTTCCATCTGCAACTCAATGAGTCGGTTCAATTCAAGGGCATATTCCATGGGGAGTTCCTTGGCGATCGGCTCAACAAAGCCGCGGACGATTGTCGCCATCGCCTCGTTCTCATCCAAACCGCGGCTCATCAAATAGAAGAGCTGATCGGCGGAAACCTTAGAAACAGTTGCTTCGTGTCCCATTTCGACGTCATCAGTACGGACATCGACGTAGGGATAAGTATCAGTACGCGACACCTTGTCCACAAGAAGCGCGTCACAGAGCACGTTGGACTTCGAGTGGCGGGCACGTGCATTGATCTGAACAAGACCGCGGTAGGAAGTGCGGCCGCCACCACGAGACACCGACTTCGACACGATCGAAGAAGAAGTGTGGGGTGCCATGTGGACCATCTTTGCACCGGTGTCTTGCTGCTGCCCCGGACCAGCGAAACCAATAGAGAGAGTTTCACCGCGAGCATGCTCACCCATGAGGAAGCAAGCAGGGTACTTCATCGTGATAGCAGCACCCATATTGCCGTCAACCCATTCCATGGTGCCGCCCTCGTCGACCATTGCACGCTGAGTCACGAGGTTCAGCACGTTTGTCGACCAGTTCTGAACCGTGGTGTAACGAACGCGCGCATCCTTCTTCACGAAAATCTCAATGACACCTGAGTGCAGAGAGTTCTCATCGTAAATAGGAGCGGTGCAACCTTCGACGTAGTGAACGTAGGAACCTTCGTCAGCAATAATCAGGGTCCGTTCGAACTGACCCATTGCCTGGGTGTTGATACGGAAATAGGCCTGAAGAGGAATGTTGACGTGTACACCCGGCGGGACGTAAACGAAGGAACCACCAGACCATGCTGCGGTATTCAGAGCGGAGAACTTATTGTCTCCGGCCGGAACGCACTTACCGAAGTACTCTTCGAAAATCTCCGGATGCTCACGCAAACCCGTGTCGGTGTCAGTGAAGATCACGCCCTGCTTCTCCAAATCGTCTTGGATCTGCTGGTAGACGACCTCGGATTCATACTGAGCAGCGACGCCGGAAACCAGGCGGTTCTTCTCGGCCTCGGGAATACCCAGACGATCGTAGGTATGACGAATTTCTTCGGGGAGGTCTTCCCAGTCATTCACCTGACGATCGGTGGGACGCACGTAGTACTTGAAGGCATCGAAATCGACACCCGAAAGATCAGGACCCCACGTTGGCATTGGCTTACGCTCGAATAACTCAAGCGCCTTCAAACGCCGTTCGCGCATCCACTGCGGTTCGTCCTTTACATCAGAGATAAAACGGACAACCGACTCGTTAATACCAAGGGGGACATCTTTCGAATAGTCATCGTTATCGTGCCACCCGTACTCGTATGCGCCGATGGAGCTAATGATCTCATCGTCACTCATCTGAGTAGTTGCGTCGGTGACCGGTGGTGACTGGGTCATATTTTTCCTCGTCAATTCGGTTATTTCAGTGATGCGCTGCTACTTGCGAAGAGCAGCTCGCGCCGCGGGAGAGATGACAGGTGCAGAAACCGGAATATTGGTTGTGCACACGTGTTCCCCACCCGCAAGTGTTGCAAGTCGTTGAACGTGAACATTGAGCAGTCGCGAAAACGCGGCAGTCTCAGCCTCACACAGCTGTGGGAAGTCGCCAGCAACCTGCCTAATCGGGCAATGCCCCTGACAGAGCTGGACAGCATACCCACCTCGGCCAATATCGCGAACCGTTGCCGCGTAGCCATCTGCAGCGAGTGCGTCTGCGAGAGCTTGAGCTCGCAGCCTCGGGTCACTACCTGCCTCACGAACCGTAGCCGCATAGCGCCTTTCGATTTCTCGAGAGCGAGCTGCAGCAAAAGAATCAATCGCTTCTCCCCCGCCAACTTGCCCAAGGTATCCGAGAGCTTTAGAGGCAAGGTCTGAGTAACTTTCAGCAAGTTTTTCGTGCGCCCGAGCAGTGGCAACATAGTGGCGTGCAGGACGTCCGCGCCCGCGTCGCCCTACCTGTCCCGGTTCGTGCTCAGCAATTTCGTTATCGGAAAGCAAGATGGTGAGGTGACGACGCACTGCCGCAGTCGTCAGTCCAAGAATGCGCGCAATTGTCGAGGCGGTTACCGGCCCCTTCTCAACAACAAGGTCACGTACCTGCTGCCGGGTGCGCGCATCACTGCTCTCCACGCTGCCCTCCAAGCGAATTACATTCACAACTCTTGAATCTCATGAAAAGCATACGCTCTTTATGAAACATTTTCGTTGCGAAATACCGCCCGATTTGCGCGACTCGCATCACAAGTCTTAGGTCCAAGGTCCTTCGGTCAGCGAAGCCATTGAGATGAGAGGCTACGAAGCTGCCAGCCGCGACGACGTGCCGCATCTGTTGCAAGAACGGCAGACACAGTTGACGCATTATGAAGGCGCCCATCAAGTGCCGCGGTCACCGCCTCATCAAGACTCACCCACTGGTATTCAAAATCAGCTTCTTCATCCTCACGGTCAAAAGTTTGACCTGTCGGCGCCAGGCCTCGCGCAAGGAAGATTCGAATTGATTCAGACGAACATCCTGGGGAATTGAAGATGTCGAGAAGAACGTCCCAGTGTTTGGCAGTCAAATCAGCTTCTTCAGCCAATTCTCTCTGAGCACCAATCAGTGGGTCTTCTCCCGGAATATCAAGGAGTCCGGCAGGCACTTCCCAGAGTTTTGCGCGGACCGGATGACGATACTGACGTTCCAGAAGAATTTCCTCGTTGCCCTCGTCTCCGCGTAGCGCGACGATTACCACTGCACCAGGATGTCCCATGTATTCACGAACAATGGGTTGTTCAGAGTGCGCAAGAGTTAGCTCATCACGTTGGATATCAAAGACTTTTCCTTCGAAAACGGTCTGAGACGACACTACGCGAACAGGGACATGCTCATCTTGAAATTCACTCACGGTTCTATTGTCCCTCACTGAGCGGGAGGGAAGATTGAGGTCGCGCCGCTACCGACACCGAAGGAACGGGCACTCGCGTGAGCATCCTTAAGGGCCAAGACCGCGGAAATCGTTCCCTGTGTCGTTCCAACCTGATCAACGGTCGTTGCCGCAACGTTTGCATTGCGTAGGGCACTAATGGTCGAACGATCACTTGAAGCATCGCCAAAAATAACGCCACCGAACGGCGAATTACCAATCATCTTCGCCAAGCCTTCCCAAGATGCTTGCGAAGCCAAAGGAGCAGCCGCAGAAGTCTCATTCGTAGAGGTCGTGTTTGCTCTGGGACCAATGACGATGATTGCCTGCGCTCCCCCCTGAGGATCTTTCGAAATCTTCATAATGGGGGTATCTCCACCCGTGAGGATTTGCTTAACAAGATCAGGCTCAGATCCGGATTGAGTCAACGACGACACGATCGCCTGCGCAATCACTGCCTCGGCGCCCGCATCTGCCGGCAAACCGCTCAAGTGCGAGGCAAGAGGCGTCGACAATGTACTACGGAAAGTCGCAGAATCTGCGCTCAGCCACGTATTCGTCAGCTCGGCCTCGCCCGAAACCTGAGCGCCAGCCTGTCCGAGGGTTTGACGCATTGAGTCGACATCCGCAGAATCTGTTCCCGGCACCGTTACTAGCGCAACCGAAACCCCGTTCAGAGAACCATTGAGTCGGCTCTGTGCGAGTTCAGAAACAGCACGTGCTTCAATCTTGCCGTTGTTCTGTGCCTGGGCAAGCGCTTCATTTGACGAGGCCGTGGTGGCCTTTGACGCCAAACCTGAAGAAATTCGCGACTGAAGCGGTCCCGCACCGAGGACAACGCCTAGGCACAGCGCAACAAACACCGCGATCAAAGAAACAATGTGATAGCGAAAATTCACCATGAGATATCTTCCTTAAGCAGTGAGTGCGCCAGCCCAGTTGGCTAGCTCAGAGGTTGCTGAATTCGTCGGGGACCACAAGTGCGAAACCCAATCCCACACACCGGTAAATAGGTCGTGTCCCCATGGAGTTGACCAGAGCGCAACGCCCATTGAGATTAGAAGGACACAGGACAAGAGGAAAAGCGAGCCACCGCGGATACGACTTCGATAAGTAGCGCTGACAGCTTGCGCAGGAATTAAAAGATCACCGGCTCGCAAACGGATCAAGAACGCGGGCGTGACAACCGAACGCGAGAGCTCAAGATAGTCCTCAAGCTCGCGAGCATCCCCCGCAATAACAATTGCGGCAGGATCCATAAAACTCAAAACGCTGATCGCCACATCAACTGCTGCTGCAGTGAGATCGACCTGGTGATAATCGATCCCCATACGATTAAGACGATCACGCCCCTGATCACCATCATGAGCACGCGGAACAACAATTTCGGCGCCGCTACGCAGGATTCTGTCTGATACTTCAGTCATATCACCGACGATGATTGCCGGCTTTAGATGGGCACGACGTGCGCGAAGCGCACCACCCTCTACCGCGACCACAATAGGCTGCGTGTCACGAATCCACTGACGGAGGTCTTTCAATTGCTGGCTGGACCGCGGGGAATCACAAACTAGAAGAACCTGTTGACCCGCAATCTTTGTTGACAGCTTCGGATAGCCTTCACCGTGAAGAACCGCAGCGCCTTCATTTTCTAGGAATGTCGCGGTGGATGCTTCAAAAGCCTGAAGTTGGTCGGAGAGAGTCTGATCAGCATTGGGAAGCTCATCCTCTAGCGGTGAGCGGGAATCGTATCGGTTCCCTTGCGCAATTCGCTTTCCCTTGCATTGAATTTCAGAACCAACGATCCTCACAGTATCGCCGTCTTTAAGGGCCCACACATCTGGTCCGCAATCATCAATTAGCACTATGCCTGCGTCAAGAAGGGCCTGGGGGCCGCGGCTTCGAACACGGCCGGTTACCGAAAGCTGTGCATTAATCACAACTTGCGCGCCGCTTTCAATAAGAAGCTCCGCGTCTGCCTGAGTGAGATCGTTGTCCTCAATCAGTAAAAAATCACCGTTGTCGAGCTGAGGTACCTTCTGGTGCAGGTCTCTGGCGATCCACACACGTCCCTCAATCGAGGTAGCATCGCTACCTGAAAATCCTGATTTTTCTTCCGTCACGCCTTCGATTGTGGCATGTCCTGGCCAAGGAGCTCATAAGCATGTCGGCGCGCCGCCTCAGAGTGCGCATCCCCACTCATCATGCGTGCAAGCTCAGCGGCGCGTTCTTCACCCTCAAGCACACGGATCGAGGTCCGGCCATCCGACTTTTCGATATAGAGATGGTGATCGGCATAGGCAGCAACCTGTGCAAGGTGAGTCACGACAATAACTTGATGATGATCGGCGAGCCGAGCAAGACGAGCGCCGACCTCCACTGCCGTTTTCCCGCCAATTCCCGAGTCAACCTCATCAAAAATGAAGGTGACATCGCTGTCGGACTCCCCCAAGATCACTTCTAAGGCAAGCATGACTCGGGAGAGTTCGCCTCCTGAGGCACCCACGCCTAGGGGCCTCGGCGGTGCCTGCGGGTGTGGTTGGAGGAGCATCACGGGGTCTTCAAGACCATGAGACTGCGGGGTGTGTTTCTCCCAATCGACGCTGAAAGAGGCATCAGGCATTGAGAGAGAGTGAAGTTCGCGTGTTACCTTTGAGCTGAGCTCTTCCGCCAAAAGCCTGCGCGAACGGGCCAGGGCTTCACCGGCCACAAGTACCTGGTCTTGTGCCTTCTCAAGTTCCTTCTCGACAACCTCTGGACTGTCGTGCTGCACAGTGCGAGCATCAAGGCGCGATCGCGCTTTCTTCTCCCACTCAAGGAGTGAGGGAATGTCGCTTGCTCTTCCCTCCATCAGTTGACGCAGGGAGGATCGTCGGGAGTGCAACGCAGCCAATGCCTCGGGATCGGCTTCAACAGTTGAAAGGTAATGTGCAAGATCATCGCGGACACTGGCCAGTTCCATTGAGGACTGCTTAAAGCGCTGCCCAATAGAGGCAAGTGCATGGTCTACACGCGCCCCCATTCGAAGCGAATCAAGCGCGCGACCAATCAAATCGAGGATGCCGTCGGTATCCTCATCGCCATCGAGGAACTCAACTGCAGCGCCTACATGACGGCGGAGATCTTCCGTGTTGGTCAGGCGTTGAATCTTCGAAAGGATCTCTTCTTCTTCGCCTTCTTGGGGTTTGAGAGAATCAAAAAGTGCTAGCGCGCTCGAAAGCTCAGTAATTTCTTCCTGTCGCTCAGTGGATGAACGCCTCAGCTCACGCAAACGCGAGCTAAGATCGACGGCTTTCTTCCATGCCGCACTGTACTCATGGATCAGTATCCGGTGCTCGTCTCCGCCGTAGGAATCCAGAGCTTCTCGTTGCGCGCTCGTCGAACGAAGACGAAGCTGATCTGATTGTCCATGAATAGTGACCAGGGAACCAACGATCCTTGAGAGCGCAGCTGCGGGCATCGCGCGCCCTCCAAGGGCAGCACGCGATCGTCCGTTCCTCGGGATTGTCCTCGAAACGTAGAGTAGGTCGTCATCGAGCTGCGCACCCATCTCTTCCAGTTCTTCAGCAAGAGCGCGCGGAACCGAAAAAACCCCGTCGACACTTCCACGATCAGAGGTACTTTCATCGCTGCTTTGACGAACGATCTGGGGGTCGGCTCGTCCCCCTAAAAGCAAGTTGAGGGAAGTAAGAACCATGGTTTTGCCCGCACCTGTCTCTCCGGTCAGCACGGTAAAACGTGGACCGAAATCGACATGAGAGCTTTCGATAACTCCCAGGTTCTCGATATCCAAAGACTCGATCACTTAGCGTTTCCTTCCGGGTTCCTCCATCCACGGACAGGCAAGTTAAACTTCGTCACCAGACGCTCAGCGAAAGGAGTGTGCTCCATTCGAACCAAGCGCACTGGGTTTTGCGATACTCGTGCGACTACTGAGGTGCCGGCAGGTGCGATCGTTCGACGAAGGCCATCGCACCAGACTTCAGGGGCACTCCAGTGCTCTTCATTAATCACAACTTCAATCGTGGAGCCGGGACCGACAACGAGTGGTCGGGTAAAAAGCCCGTGTGCCGCAATTGGAGAAATCACAACAGCTTCCGTATCGGGCCACACAACCGGACCTCCGGCAGAGAAAGAGTAGGCGGTCGATCCTGTGGGTGTCGCGAGGATCATCCCATCTGCACCATATGTTGAAACATCCTGGCCATCGACAACCAATACAAGGTGTACCGGGTGCGCAGGATCGGTGTGCTTCACAACCGCATCATTGAGCGCCCAATCGGTAATGAGATTTTCACCGGGGAGTTTGATGGAAATATCCAAAGTTGAGCGTTTTTCCTCGTGGTACTCCCCCAGCGCAAGGCGATGCATCAGAGTAGGAATTGACTCCGGCGAGGCCTCGGCTAGGAAACCCATATGGCCGGCATTGATCCCGAGCAGGGGAATATTGAAGCGCCGAGCTGATTCAGCAGCCGCAAGGATGGTGCCGTCTCCGCCCATCGCTAGGACCAGATCAGGTCCATGATCATTGGTGAGGTTGTCCGCCTGGTCTTCACTGATAACTTCAATTCCAAGTTGCGTGAGCTCACGCACCGCCACTTCAGTTGCGGCAATAGCAGCGGGGCGTTGAACGTGCCGAACCATGAGAATTTTTTTCATCAATACCCCTCTCCCTATGCATTCTTGTGCATGTGCATGCCGATACCGCGCCCCGCAGGACCTTCATTAATGGCCTTTTGAATCGCTTCAGGGATCTCAGAATCCTCAAGAGCTTCAGGATGGTTTGCCCGCATAGAGACAAAATACTCGACGTTTCCGGAAGGGCCGGGAAGCGGAGATGCCTGAACAGCGGCAATTCCCAAGCCGAGGCCTCGTGCACAGTCAATCACCTGAGTAATCGTTTCGCGGTGATGATCAAGGTTCCGAACGACCCCACCGCTACCCAATCGATCTTTTCCAATCTCAAATTGTGGTTTGACCATTAAGAGGAAGTCAGCATCGGGCGCGGCAACGCTCACAAGCGCTGGGAGAACCAGCGTCAAGGAAATAAAGGAGAGATCCCCAACAAGCAGCTCTGGAGCTGGGAGGATATCGCCAGCCTTCATTAGGCGCACATTCGTTCGATCCATGACTTCGACTCGCGGATCACTCTGAAGACGCCATGCGAGTTGCCCATAACCAACATCTACAGCGACAACGCTGGCTGCACCCCGACGAAGAAGTACGTCAGTAAAACCGCCGGTAGATGCTCCTGCATCCATGCATCGGCGCCCCTGGACAATCGGCGAGTGTTCGCCCAATGCGTCCAAGGCACCCGCAAGCTTAAACGCTCCGCGAGAGACATAATCGGGATCATCGCCCTGAGTGATCACCAATGCCTGAGCTGGATCCATTTGACGAGCAGGTTTCTCAACAACCTGCCCATCAAGAAGAATCCGCCTTTGGGCAATCAGTTCTTGCGCATGAGAACGTGAACGGACCATCTTGCGCCGAACAAGCTCAGAATCGATACGCCGTAATTTCATCAGCTTAGGCGTCCTTCTAGTTCACCACGAAGGCGTTGATCGAGCTGTCGAAGCAGTTCGATCTGCTGCGTGACAGGAAGCTCATCAAAGTTATCAGGCAATGATGAGCCACCCGTCTCGCTTGCCTCTAAGGACACGATCAGTCGTCCTCTCCGTCAAGATCGCTGGTCTGAGCCAGGAGCTCTTGGAGGTCCTCTTCACCGGGGAGGAATTCTACGGTTTCAGCCACTCCTGAGAGATTTTCTTCGGAACTGACTCCTTCTTCAGATTCTTCAACAGGCTCATCAAGAGCCTCGAAGTAACCCGTAGGATCATCATTAGGTACTACCGTCAAAGTCGGGCACACGATATCAAGCTCCGAGGGTGAATCCCATGCGGCCGCTGCAAGAGCACGATAGGAATCCATACTGATGACGGCTCCCTCTCGCAACTCAACGTCATCAAGAGTCAAGTGTCCATCACGGCGTAGGCGCGCGACCTGAGAGATACCGCAAGTCCATGTGCCATCTGCATGGTGCTTGGGCGAAGGATGCTCTTCAAGTAGTCCGCGCATATCCAATGCGAGGTAGCTTGGGCGCTGTCCACGAGGCGCGCAGATCACTGCTCGAGCATCGTGAACACCAGTGAGAACGTGGAGTGCAGGAATGCCTGCAGCAACCGCGCCGAGGATATCGGTTTCAAGTCGATCACCGACTGCAATCGGGTTTTCGCTCTCGATCAGCTCAGCGCCACGCTGGTAAATTCCAGGTTCCGGCTTGCCAGCAGCAATCGGACGCTTGCGAGTTGCATAGCTGACTGCGCGTACTAATGCACCGTTGCCCAGTGCGAATCCGCGTTCCTGCGGAAGCGTCGCATCCAGGTTGGTTGCAAAGAACTGAGCACCGCGTTCCAACGCAAAAGCTGCCTCAGTAAGCTGGGCCCACGTAACAGACGCATCAAAGCCCTGAACGACTGCAGCAGGCTGATCGTCTGCGCTCTCAACCAAGACATAGCCGGCCTCGCGAAGTGCCTGACGCAGCCCCTCGCCACCAACAACGTAGACCGATGCGCCCTCATCAAGGTGTTCGCTCATCACTGCGATGACATCCATCGCAGAGGTCATAATGTCAGATGCCTTTGCCTTGAAGCCAAGCTCGTCGAGCTGAGCAGCAATCATCGCAGGGGTGCGTGAAGCGTTATTGGTGACAAAACCAATCTTCAGACCTGCTTCACGGGCCTCTTCGGCTGCCTGTGCGGCATGTTCGATTGGAAGCTTGCCCGCGTACGCAGTGCCATCCAGGTCCAGAAGGGCTGCATCAAAGTTGGTGTACAGCGCACCCTTCGAGCCCTTGAGGGGCGAGCGACGATCATCCACATCGGCGTCTGCAAAGAGGCCGACATCGACGATATCCGGGTCCTCTTCCTCTTCAGGAATTTCAGCTTCTACCTGAGTTGCTTCTTCTTCACGTCCAAGTTCACGAAGACGATCTGCCTTAACTGACATGAGACGGCGAAGGAATTCAGGATCTGCATCCGTACCGAGTGCAGCAATCGCATCGTCGACGATCACAAGGCCAACTTCGTTTTGTCCCAGATCGGCACGTGCACCAGAGGAAACAAGCACAAGTTCGACTTGTTCTGCAAGATCGAGCTGGGAGGTATCAGTCTGGTCGATAATTTCGATCGCGCGCTCGGGACGTCCCAATCCGCGTTCGCAGTCTGCTTCGATGGCGCGCAAGGAAAGATCACCGCGGAGGCGTCGCATAGCGCGAACCTCGCGCAGCGCCTCCTCGTAGTGACCGGCAGCGTAAGCAGTCAGAGCCGAGGCCTCGCGCACAACGTCGACGCGTCCCGCACGTGAAGCTGCCGCTTTTGCGTGCTTATAAGCAAGCTCAGGATCGAGGTCAATCAGCTGGCCTGCCATCACAAGGTGGCGGGCGACGATATCGCGGTTGATTCCAGAAAGCGTAGAGAGTGCGCGCAGCGCATCTTTATCAAGTTCTTCAGCGGAAACACCTGCGGGAATCGTAGGTTCGTCACCATTGGGAGCGGTGTATTCATCGCGCGAACGCGGCGCGCTCGAACGCTGAGTGTCACGGAAGTTACGTCCTCCGTGCTGATCACCACGCTCGTTACGATCGAAGCGACGATCCGAACGCTGACCATCACGACGATCACGAGAGAAACCGCGCGAATCACGAGAATCACGATCGAAGCGGCCAGAACGCTCACCGCCCTGGCGACGATCCCCATACTCAGAAGAACGGAAATCGCGATCAGAACGATCAAAACGACGTCCTCCGCGCTGATCACCGCGCTCGTTACGATCGAAACGACGATCCGAACGCTGACCATCACGACGATCGTAACGTTCTTCTCGATTACCCCCAGAAAAACCGTCGCGCCCGTTGCGGCGGTCAGAAGAATCAAAACGACGCGGTCCACGGGAGGAATCCCCGCGAGAGTACGAACCGTTGCCTCCACGGGAACCACGTCCACGACGCTGCGAGGAGTCAAACCTATCTGCCACAATTCCTACTTTCTTGGGGTCCGATGACCGCACCTATCTTGAATTAAAACTATGAACCCAACCAGCATAGTGGGCTGTGCGCAATGAAGCTAGTGGGCATAAGGGGCTGTGGAAAAGCAACCGGTGTGGCTTTCATCGCTAGAGAAGAAAAAACGCGAAGAAAATCGAACCAGCGAAGCGTGCGTACTACAGATATAAACGCAAGTGAAAAATTGGGTGCGTACCAGTGCATCATCGAGTTACGCGTTACAGATATGCGAGCAGACACATTAGCTAGATGGCCGCGGTGTTGCGTGCATTTGTGGAGCCCCGTGTTGCGCCAGTTAGTGTGCGCGTGTGGACGGGAATAAAAGAAAAAATGGCAGCCCTTGAGGCCGTTTTACGGGTCTCGAGGCTAGCCCCCCCCTAGCTGCTTATCTTGTGAGTATAGAAAAGTGGTGGGGCCTTTGGAATGTGTGTTCCAAGGGCCCCACCCTTTGAAGGTTGTTGTGGCGGTGTCCTACTCTCCCACACCCTCCCAGGTGCAGTACCATCGGCGCTTGCGGGCTTAGCTTCCAGGTTCGGAATGGAGACTGGGCGT
>JBHRQN010000022.1:0-26236 GCA_042645485.1 Pauljensenia sp. | reverse complement strand
CCCACGTGACTTTCCGTGGCCGCGGACGAGGCCGCCCCCCGTGTGTCTTCCCGTGGCCGCGGACGAGGCCGCGCACCCGCAGGCACACCCGAGCACCAGCACACATGCAGAGCGGGGGCCGGTTTCCCGACCCCCGCTTTACCCGCTATACGGACCTGACGTCACAGCATGCAGGACACACAGCCCGAAACTTCGGTGCCTTCTAGTGCCATCTGACGCAGTCGCATGTAGTACAGGGTCTTGATGCCCTTCCTCCACGCGTAGATGTAGGACTTGTTGAGGTCACGCGTGGTTACCGTATCGGGGTAGAACAGCGTGAGCGACAGGCCCTGATCGACGTGCTGAGTCGCCACCGCGTAGGTGTCGATGATCTTCTCGGGGCCGATTTCGTACGCATCCTGGTAGTACTCCAGGTTTTCGTTCGTCATGTAGGGCGCCGGGTAGTAGACGCGACCGATCTTGCCTTCCTTGCGGATTTCGATGCGCGAGACGATCGGGTGAATCGACGAGGTCGAGCCGTTGATGTACGAGATCGAACCGGTCGGTGGGACCGCCTGCAGGTTCTGGTTGTACATACCGTACTGGGCGACGTCGGCAGCCAGAGCCGCCCAATCCTCCTGCGTGGGCAGGTGGATTGTCGAGGCCGCAAGAAGTTCGCGGCAACGCTCAGTTTGCGGCTCCCACACCTGGTCGATGTACTTGCGGAAGTACTCGCCCGAGGCGTACTGGGAATCCTCAAAGCCTTCGAAGCTCACGCCGCGCTCGCGGGCAATTGTGCACGAGGCCTTAATGGCCTCGTAGGCGACGGCCATGAAGTACATATTCGTGAAGTCCAGGGCTTCTTCGCTGCCGTAGTAGACGTGCTCGCGAGCGAGGTAGCCGTGGAGGTTCATCTGACCCAGGCCGATGGCGTGGCTCATGGCGTTACCGCGGGCGATCGAGGGCACCGACTCGATATCGGACAGATCGGAGACGGCAGTCAAACCGCGGATCGCGGTCTCAATGGTCTTGGAGAAGTTCGGGGAATCCATGGTTTTCGCGATATTGAGCGAGCCAAGGTTGCAGGAAATGTCCTTACCAATGTGCGAGTAGGACAGGTCATCGTTGTAGGTCGAGGCCTCGGACACCTGGAGGATCTCCGAGCACAGGTTCGACATGGTGATGCGGCCCTTGATGGGGTTTGCAGCGTTGACCGTGTCTTCGAAGACGATGTAGGGGTAGCCGGACTCGAACTGGATTTCAGCGATGGTCTGGAAGAAGCGACGTGCGTTGATCTTCTTCTTGTGGATACGACCATCGTCGACCATCTCGTGGTACTTCTCGGTGACCGAAATTTCCGAGAAAGGCACACCGTAGACGCGCTCGACGTCGTAGGGGCTGAAGAGGTACATGTCCTCGTTCTTGCGGGCCAGTTCGAAGGTGATGTCGGGGATGACCACACCCAAGGAAAGGGTCTTAATACGGATCTTCTCGTCCGCGTTCTCGCGCTTGGTGTCCAGGAACTGCATGATGTCCGGGTGGTGCGCGTGCAGGTAGACGGCACCCGCGCCCTGACGTGCGCCCAGCTGGTTCGCGTAGGAGAAGGAGTCCTCGAGAAGCTTCATAACGGGAACCACGCCACTGGACTGGTTCTGAATCTTCTTGATCGGGGCACCGGCCTCGCGAAGGTTGGTGAGCTGCAGGGCCACGCCACCACCGCGCTTGGACAGCTGCAGTGCGGAGTTGATGCCGCGGGCGATGGACTCCATATTGTCTTCGATGCGCAGGAGGAAGCAGGAGACGAGCTCGCCTCGGGCGGCCTTGCCGGCATTGAGGAAGGTCGGGGTTGCGGGTTGGAAGCGTCCGGTCATCATTTCATCGACCAGGTGGCGCGCCATCTCGATGTTGCCCTGTGCTAGGTAGAGGGCGACCATGACGACGCGGTCTTCGAAGCGCTCGAGGTAGCGGGTGCCGTCGAAGGTCTTGAGCGTGTACGAGGTGTAGTACTTGAAAGCGCCCAGGAAGGTGGGGAAACGGAACTTGTGAGCGTAGGCCTGCTTGTGGAGGTCCTTAATATCCTGGAAGTCGTATTGGTCCAGGACGTGCTTCTCGTAGTAGCCCTGCTCGACCAGGTATTCCATCTTCTCTTCCAGGTCGTGGAAGAACACGGTGTTCTGGTTGACGTGCTGGAGGAAGTACTGACGTGCTGCCTGTCGATCGGCTTCGAATTGGATCTTGCCGTCGGCGTCGTAGAGGTTCAGTTGCGCGTTGAGCGCGTGGTAATCCAGCTCGGGGGAGGGGGCTGGTTCTACTCCTGTGTCAGTGAGGTTTTCTGCCAAAACTCGCTCAATCCTTCGCGAACTCGTGAGACGTCTTCGGCAGTGCCGAGGAGCTCAAATTTGTACATGTGGGGGATATGTAATTTTGCGGAGATGATGTCTCCGGCCAGGCAGTAGGCCGTGCCGAAGTTGGTGTTTCCGGAAGAGATCACTCCGCGGCAGAGGCCACGGTTGTGTTCGTCGTTGAGGAACTTGATGACTTGCTTGGGGACTGCTCCCTTGACGTTGCCTCCGCCGTAGGTAGGAACGATGAGGACGTAGGGCTGATCGACGTGAAGGAATTCGTCGCGGGGCAGAAGGGGGATTCGCTGAGCGGGGAATCCGAGTTTTTCCACGAAACGGCGGGTATTGCCCGTCGCCGACGAGAAGTAGACGACGTTGACCATATGGTCTTTTCCTTTCACGAGGCCGCCCCTGGGCAGGGAGCAAAAAGTGACCCGGTCCCCCGGTTTGCTTGGGGGACCGGGTGGGTTGCTTTTAGGCGTTGACGACGCGTGCCGTTCCCATTGCCGAGGCCTGTGCTGCGGCCTTGATGAGGTCGGGGCGGTAGCCGCTCCAGTGGTCTTCGCCGGCGATAACGACGGGAGCTTGCTGGTAGCCCAGGCCCTTAATGAACTCGAGTGCCGAGGGGTCTTCGGTGAGGTCGACCTTCGTGTAGTCCAGTCCCTGCTTGTCGAGTGCGCGGTAGGTCGCATCGCACTGGACACACATGGGCTTGGAGTAGACGGTGATAGACATGGCCGGACCTTTCAATGTCGTGTGTTGATGTGTGTTTTCTCCGCTGTTTACCCGGGGGAGCGGAACATGTGACAACACTACACCTTGTGTGTGCTTTCGTCACGAGACCCAATATGTTGTGTCTAACTGTGTTCCTAACCCTAGATGTGGATGGGTGACTGGTCCCCTGTGGATGGGGTGTGGATGAGGGTGGCTTACATCGGTGTAATTTGAGGAAATTGTGCCCGAGGGGGCCTGTGGATAGAGCTCTTCGATTTCTCCACAGAGTGGGTTGAGGCTGTGGGTAAGCGCACGAAAAATTCGAAAAATTTCGTGCCCATGTCGGCGTGTCGCACCTACCACATGAGTATTTGGGGCTTTGTTCCGAATGGATCACCGCTGGTCACCATGAAACAGTGTCTCAGGCAGATAAATTTGCCTGAGACACGGAATCCTGTAAACTTCTAGTTCAATCACCATCACTTAATCTGTTTAAAGATCCCGTACAACAGGAGAACATAAAAATGACAACTCTTCAGACCCGTCGAGGCGTCAGCCTCCTCGCCGTCATCGCGGTTGCCGCAGGCGCCGCAGCGGTTCCTGGTATGGCTACGGCAGCCCCCTCGGCATCGGCATTCGGTGTTGTTGCCACCGCTGAGCGTCTTCCCTCACTGGTTGACCTGGATACCAACAAGACCGGCTCCATCACCATCCACAAGCTGGTCAAGGATGCCACCAACGGCACCACCGAAGGCACAGGCCTCGAGGACAGCACCGTCACCGGCACCCCGCTTGACGGCGCAAAGTTCACCGTTGAGCGCCTGACCAACGTCGACCTGACCACTCAGGCCGGCTGGGAGAAGCTTGTTGGCTTCAACGGTGACGTTGCTACCGCTAAGGCAGACGGTGTCGATGCAGCAGTTGAGAAGACCACCGCTGGTGGCGGTCTGGCCACCTTCTCCAACCTGCCCCTGGGCGCCTACGTCGTGACCGAGACCGAATCCCCCGCGGGTTACGTCGGCTCCAAGCCCTTCATCATCACCGTTCCGATGACGAACCCGAAGGACCTGAACAAGTGGGTCTACGACGTTCACGCATACCCGAAGAACTCCAAGGCTGGCGTCGAGAAGACCGTTGCCGATGAGGCAACTCCCGCCATCGGATCTGCGATCTCCTACACCATCAAGTCTGACGTTCCTGCAGTTGAGGCTCTCGACTTCTACGACGTCGTCGATCAGTACGACAAGCGCGTGGAACTGCCCGAAGCTGGCATCACCCTGAAGCTCATCAACGGCAAGAACGGTGAGGTTGCTCTGACCAAGGGCACCGATTACAAGCTGATTGGCGCCACTGGCACCGACGGCAAGACCATGTTCTGGACCGCTGAGTTCACCGAGGCCGGCCGCAAGAAGATCGTCGAAAACCGCAAGGACGATACCACCAAGGTTCAGATGGACCTGGCTGGCACCGTTAAGGACAAGGTGGAATCCGACGGTCTCTTCAAGAACAAGGCAATCCTGCTCCCCAACGAGCCCTCCAACGGTTGGAAGCCCAACTCGGGTGAGGTTCCCCCGCCGGATTACCCGCACTCCGAGGTTGTCTCCAAGTTCGGCAAGGTGAAGATCACCAAGGTTTCCGCAGCAGATACGAGCGCGAAGCTCAAGGGCGCAGAGTTTGAGGTGTACCAGTGCACGCCTCAGAGCACTCCCACCAAGAACTTCGACTCGGTTGACGCAACCCTGGACAAGAAGCTGAGCCCCGCTGGCGTCACCACCTACGTGACCGACGCAAACGGCGAGGTCACCATCGATGGCCTGCGCAACAACGACTGGGCCAACAACGCCAAGGTCACCAACCCCGGTTGGTACTGCCTCGTTGAGACCAAGGCTCCCGAAGGCTTCGAGCTCCAGACTCGCCCGATCGCCTTCCAGGTCCTCGAGACCAACTCGACCGCTGCTAACCAGTACACCCTGGAGACCACGGTCAAGGATGCTCCTCACAATGGTGGATTCCGCCTGCCCGTCACCGGTGCTGCCGGTGTGGGCGTGCTGATCGCAGCTGGCTCGGCACTCGTTGCTGGCGCTGGCGCCATCACCATTGCGAACAAGCGTCGCAAGGAAAACGCCTGATCTCTCAGTGAGATTTAGCTGGGTGCGGGAAGACCCGTGGGTCTTCCCGCACCCGTTTCTATACAATCAACGCAACCCCCCCCATTACCCCCATTTAAAGGCGACTCATGAGCGAGAACGAGATCCACGCAGACGACAGCCTCTCAAGCACCCAGGTTCAGGAAGAAACACCTGAAACTGCGGAAGAACGTGATCAACGCATTCGCAAGGCTGGGCGCCGCCGTCGTCTCTTCACGATCCTGCCGCCCGTTCTGCTGGTCCTGGGGATTCTGGTTCTGCTCTACCCCGTTATCGCGACCTATCAGAACAACCTCGAACAACAGCGCATTGCCAAGGCCTTCAGTGCCGAACAAACCAACCTTGGGCCCGATGTGCTGAAAGACGAACTTGCCCGCGCTGATGAATACAACCGTAAAGCCGCTGAAGCCCCTATTCTGGACCCCTGGTTGGAATCGCAGCGCCCCAATACTCCCCAGTACAGTGACTATCTTTCGCAGCTCGATGTCAACCCTGTGATGGCAACCGTTAAGGTTCCTTCGGCCGATATCAGCCTTCCGATCTATCACGGCACCGAAACCTCAACTCTTGAAAAAGGCGTTGGACACCTCTTTGGAACTGCACTCCCCGTTGGCGGCGAAGGAACTCACACGGTTCTCACTGGCCACTCCGGCTTGGGCAGTGCAACCATGTTCGACCACCTCAACCGCGTTAAAGTCGGCGACGTCTTCTACATTGAAGTCCTGGACCGTCACCTTAAGTACAAGGTCACTGATATCCGGACTGTTCTTCCTAATGAAACAGAAAGCCTGAACAAGGTCGCCGGAAAAGACCTTGCAACCCTGATTACGTGTACGCCATACGGCATCAATACTCACCGCCTGCTCGTCACCGGTGAGCGCGTTCCCATGGATGATCAGCAGGTTGCGGCAGAATCGGCAAAGGTTGAACCCGCAGTCATCCAGACCTGGATGATCGCCGTCGTCGTCGGCATTATTGCCGTGCTCATTGCGACCGCAGTCCTATGGGGCCTTGCCCACAAGAACCGCAAGAAGCGTGAGGCCGAGGAAGCTGCAGCAGCGGGGGTATCCGCAGCGAGCGAAAACGGCGAAGACGCGTAGATCAACACTCCACAACGTTGACGGCCAGGCCGCCCGCTGAGGTCTCCTTGTACTTCGAGAGCATGTCGTTTCCCGTCTGACGCATTGTCTCAATGGCGACATCCAAGGACACGGTATGGCGGCCATCGCCCCACAGGGCCATGCGAGCAGCGTTAATCGCCTTAACAGCAGCAATCGCATTGCGTTCGATGCAGGGGATCTGAACAAGCCCGCCAACGGGATCGCAGGTCAATCCCAGAGAATGCTCCATGGCGATCTCAGCAGCGTTCTCCACCTGTTGAGGGGTGCCGCCCAGAGCCTGAGCAAGCCCCGCAGCCGCCATTGCCGAGGCCGAGCCGACCTCTCCCTGACAGCCAACCTCAGCGCCGGCAATCGACGCGTTCGTCTTGATCAAAGCGCCAATTGCAGTTGCGGCCAGCAAGAACTCATGAATCGATGCGCGACGGCAACTGGCGGACTCTGAGGACTCATCCAGAGGAAGCTCCGAAATCCCAGCCAAATTTGAGGGGGAGAAGTCGGGGAAACTAGCTCCGGCCTCGGGACAAAAAGCAACGAGGTAGCCCAGCACCGCGGGAATTACGCCGGCTGCACCATTGGTTGGTGCGGTGACGATTCTGTGCCCGGCGGCGTTTTCTTCATTCACTGCCAGTGCGTAGAGGTCGACCCAATCCATGGCACGCAGGGGATCTTGCATGACCCCGGCCCAGCCTCGGCGCTCACCGGCCGAAAAAGCCTTTTCAGCGCGCGCGCGCAATTGTGCGGCCAAAGCGTTCGCGCGACGAGGAACGTCCAGTCCACCGGGCAAAATACCGGTGGAGGAAATCCCCGCCTCAATTGCGTGGAACATCGTGTGTGCGATTTGGTCGAGGTAGGCGTCCAAGGCCACCTCAGAGCGTGCAGAAAGTTCGTTTGCACGCACAACCTCGGCGATGGATAGACTCGAGCGCGCGCATTGCGCCAAAAGCTGTGCGGCCGTCGAGAAGGGATAGGGCGCGGGGGTGCACATTCCCGTTGTCTCTTGCGCAGAGGCCAAGGATGCGATCTCGGGGTGTTCGGGATCGTTATTCGTCTGGGCCATAACGAAGCCGCCACCCACCGAATAGTAGGTGCGCTCAAGGACCAAGCTCTCTCCTGCGTAAGCAGTGATTGTGAGCGCGTTGACGTGGTAACTCAGGACCGTACGCGGAAGAAAACGGATATCGGACTCGATATCAAAAGGAATTTCCCGGCCACCCGCGAAGGGAAGACTACCGCTGGAAGCAATCTGGGGAATCAGACTCTCGACTGTTTCAATGGACACGGTTTCCGGGTCATAGCCCGCTAAACCCAGCAGCACTGCACGGTCGGTGTTGTGACCTCGTCCGGTTGCGCCAAGGGAGCCAAAAAGGTCGATGGTTACGTGAGACAGATGTGAATAATCGGGAAGCGCACACAGCTCCGTGGAGAAGGCAAGGCCCGCGCGCATCGGACCGACTGTATGCGATGAAGAGGGGCCAATACCGATCGAAAACATATCGAAAGCGGAGAGCGGGCGAGGGGCCTCGCTGGCGGGAACTTCACCGGCGACGATGGCTGCAGGTGTAGGGGTGCCTGCGCTGTACTGATCCGGAGAGGTGACATCAATCGACGGCTGAAGATCCATACCTCTATTGTGCCTGAAATTAACTGGAGATGAACGACGGTGATCACTCCTTTCACCTGCCGCGACGAAGCGGTGTTTCCAGCGGAAAACCGACCAATGATGGTGTTCTACACAACGTGCGGCATCCGAGACTCGCCCGAGCACGCCATCTAAATCCCGATAAACTGGGTTTCATGAGTGAACGTATGAATGTTGAGTCCTTTAACCTCGACCACCGCACTGTCCTTGCTCCCTACGTCCGCGTCGCAGATCGGAAGACTCTTCCCGGCGGTGACGTCCTGATCAAGTACGACGTCCGTTTTACCCAGCCCAATAAGGCACACCTTGAGATGCCCACGGTTCACTCCATTGAGCACCTCAGCGCTGAACTGATGCGCAACCACACCGATAAGCTCATTGACTTCGGTCCCATGGGTTGCCAGACCGGCTTCTATGCCCTGCTCCTAGGCGTTGAGACTGAGGAGTTTCTGCCCATCTTGCAGGCAACTTTTGAAGACATCCTCAATGCCACCGAAGTTCCTGCTGCAAACGAGGTTCAGTGTGGGTGGGGTGCAAACCACTCCCTGGAAGGTGCGCAAGAAGCCGTTCGCGAGTTCCTGAATCATCGCGACAAGTGGCTGGTTGTTACCCAGGATGACGCTGCGGCAGCAGAGTAATTATTCAGACCTGACGGCCCCCAGACACTTCTCAGAGAGGTACTCATGTCCCTGACCTTGACCCCTTCGCGTCAGCTTCCCGAGGTCGACGCCTTCATTCAGTGCGCGATGGTGATGGAAGCGCAGCCCTTCTTGGACGCTCTTGCGCCTCTTCCCGGTTCTGACGCGGTTGAAACCCTTGTTGTGGGCGCCGATGGACATCACCAGCAGAGCTATGCCCTTGGCCAGCTCGAAGGTCACACCGTCGTCGTCATCACCTCGGGTGTTGGCATTGCGAATGCGGCAGCAGCAGTGGCCCGAGGCCTGACCCTGGCCACCCCGAAGATCGTCATCGCGGGTGGTACCGCGGGCGGTCTTGAGGGTGGAATCCAAGTGGGCGACATCGCGGGCGCGATCTCCACGATCTACAACGATGCCGACGCCACCGTTTTCGGCTACGAGCTCGGCCAGATTCCGCGTATGCCCGTCGATTACCACTCCTCGCAGCGGGCAATCGACGCGCTCGGGGGCCTCAATGATGCCCAGCCGCACCACGTGCGCACCGGCCGCATCGTTACCGGCGATTCCTTTGCCTCGGAAAAGGTCGTTGCCCGTATCCGCGCAGGCTTCCCCGATGCGCTGGCTGTTGACATGGAAACCTGTGGCATGGCCCAGGTGTGCTGGTCCAACGGCGTGGATTGGATCTGCCTGCGCGCGATTTCGGATCTAACGGGAGAAGGTGCTGACGAGGACTTCCACATGAATGGTGAGAAGGCCGCATACCACTCCTTCGAGGCGATTTGCGCCTACCTCTCACTTTTCTGCAAGTGAGCTGATCCCGTGTCCTATCGCGTCCTTATGGTGTGTACCGGCAATATTTGCCGCTCGGTCATGGCCGAAGAAATCCTGCGTGAAGCCGTCGAACAGCGCGGGCTTGATGTTGTGGTTGATTCGGCCGGGATCAGCGATGAGGAACATGGACACGGGATCGACTCTCGCGCTGCGCGAGCGCTGCGAGAGGGAGGGTACCGCGTACCCTCGCATCGAGCCCGCCAAGTCGAGGTGGGGGAGCTTCAGCGTTGGGACCTGGTTCTTGCGATGACCTCCTCACACCTTCGCGCCCTCGAAAGACTTGCAGGCGGACCTGATCCGAAGATTCGCATGTTCCGTGAATTCGAGGTGGACGAAGGAGAACTCGGTCGCGTGCGCAATCTCGATGTTCCCGATCCCTGGTACGGAGATTATTCTGATTTTGAGGCCACTCGTGAGACCATTGAGAACTGCACTCCAGCCATCATTGAGTACATCATGAGGAGCACAACTCGGTGACGAAACGAAACAAGCGCGTAGGCGCGCTTGTCGCACTTTGCGTAGCGGCGGCCTCGACAATCGGGATAGCCGGCTGTACGGACACAACGCCGCAAGAGCAGCCGCAAGAAACAGCTTCTGAGGCGCCTCGCGGAATCCCTTTGGACTACTCGGGTTTTGACCCAGAAAACATCATGTCTGATGCCGTGCTGGATGACTCGCGCGCTATGAATGACGAGCAGATTGCTGCTTTTATCAACGAAAAAGGGGAGGGCTGCCGCGCGGGACGGGTGAACGACCAGGATGTTCCGTGTCTCAAGGACTTCAAAGCCGTCACCGAGACTTTCCCCGCTGATGAGTATTGCCAATGGGGATACCAGGGCGGCGAAGAGGAAAACGCTGCGCAAATTATTGGTCAGTCGGCACGTTCATGTGGAGTAAACCCGCAAGTTTTGTTGGTGACGCTGCAAAAAGAGCAGGGTCTGATCTACGCGTCGGGTGGAATGTTTCAGTGGTTTAGCTATCCCAGCGCGATGGGATATGCCTGCCCGGATAACTCGACCTGTGATCCGGATTATGCAGGTTTTCAGCGGCAGGTCTATTACGCCGCACGCCAGTTTGCGATCTATCGGGTGAGGCCTGAGCGTTTCCGTTTCCGTGCGGGAGAAAGGGTCGAGGCCCGCTATGGTCCCGCCGAAGAATGCACCTCCGTTGAGATCACTCCGGCTAATCGTGCAACCGCCAGTTTCTATAACTACACGCCCTATGTTCCCAACCAGGGGGCGCTTGCGGGGCATGGGAATGATTGCTCGGTTTATGGCAATGCGAATGTTTATGGTTATATGCGCGCCTGGTTTGCTCAATAATGTTGAAATCCGGTCAAATATAGGTGGTCATGGTATACACTGAGCGCGCTGGATACGCCCGTGTCCAGGTAACGAAGAAGTTGCCAAGGGGTGCGCGATGGAGCCATACGATATTCACAAGAAGACTGCCGACCCTCCGGGACCGCCAATTCACATACCGCATTTCAAACGCTCTGATGAGTGTGCTGTTGGAATTGCGCTCTTACCCGGAAGGATTCATGCCGTTGTCATGGATCGCTCTGGGCGTGTGCGTGAAGAGCGTGCGCGAATCGTTGTAAATAATGCGAATGCCATCCTTGCCATGATTAACACTCTTTGCAGAGAAATGGCAGAAAGCGTTCGTTCATATGGGGACATCAAGGGAATTGGCCTATCCCTCGGCGGGAAAGTGGTCGATGGTCAAAGGTGCAGTGTCGAAGAGCTGGGATGGTTGGACTTTCCTTTACTCGATTCAATCTCTGGCCAAGGCGGACTTCCGCTTTCTCTCATCAACAGTCTTGAAGGACTAGCAACCTACGAAGCCATATACGGTGTCGGACAGCGTTTGGATAATTTCCTGATCGTTCAGATCGCGGAAAATGTCTGCTACGTCGAAGTGAAGAACGGCGCAATTTGCCCTGATCCCGCTGGAGATTATCGAAGAACTGCTCACCTTCGTCTTGAGGGAAACAATGCGGTATGCGCACAGGGGCATTATGGATGTGCCAGTGTGTCCTTGGTTCCCTCAGCCATTATTGGGCAGGCACGCGCTGCCCGTATGAGCGCTGGTGATACTGATCGGCCCCGTGATATCGAAGAGCTGATTCGTATGGCGCAGGGCGGAGATCTGGCCTGTCGAAAGGCGGTTCTGGGCTTCGTTCGCAACCTTGCGATGTGTCTGGAGCAGCTCAGCGAAATGACCAAAATTGATCACATCGTTCTTGATGGAAGCGCGGTGCGGATTCTTTCCTCGGAATTGGCGGTCCTTTTTGAGGACGAGCTCTTTACTGTGGGCTCTCCGGGGGAAGTGCTTCCGGTAGTGATTCGGCGTGCCAGTGAGGATTCTCGCTGGGCGTGTGGGGCAGCAGCGCATCTGTTTGAGACCTACGATCGCGGAAGACCAAAAGTGTCGGGGGGTGACTTAAGCGGGAGTTATGTACCACTCATTGCGGTGTAGCCGGCATCGATTGGAAAACACCGGTCGTTTAAAAAACGGGACTGCGAGCAGCACGCAGTCCCGTATATTTGTGTTCGAAGTTGAGTATTACTCAGCCTCGACCACGGGCAAGACCGACCAGGGGAAGTTGATCCACAGAGCGGTCTTGCGCCAGATGTAGTCCGGTTCGATGATCGAGACGGGCTTCTTGTAAATAACAACCGAGCGAGCGTCGACCTTTGCGTGGGTTTTGCCATCGAGGCTCAGCCCGTCTTCGTCGATCAGTTCCATGACCTTCTTCAGGGTCTTACCCGAGTCTGCGACATCGTCGACGACCAATACCTTCTTGCCGTCCAGAGCCGAAACATCCATCAGCGGAGGCAGAACTTGAGGTTCATCTAGGGTCTCACCCAGACCGGTATAGAACTCAAGATTCATGGTTCCAATAGCCTTCACACCCATTGCGTAGGCAATTGCTCCTGCGGGGATCAGACCTCCGCGCGCAATTGCAACGATCAGGTCGGGCTTCCATCCGGAATTCACGATCTGCTGTGCCAGCTCGCGTGCGGCATCGCCGAACTCTTGCCAGGTCAGATTTTCGCGTTCTTCGCCAGTATTGGTCGTTGCGCCGTCATCGAATGGGGTGGAAGCAGACATCTATACGTCCTTCAGCAAAAGTGATCGGGTGAATGGACATATGGTAACGCTCGTCAGTACGTTTACGCATCGTCATTCATTTGGATGTCGAAGTCGTGTCAAACTGCGTAGTTGGCGCGCGTACTGCCCGCCGGGTTGACGAGGTTGTCCTTTGTAGGACCAGATAAAGATCCGCGAGGCATCAAAAGTGCGTGAACACACACCGCAAGAGGTGACCCGTCGGGGAGCCGAATAGAGTTCCCGCTGTGTTCCGCACACTGGGCATACCCCCACCCATGATGGCTGAGGCGAGGGTAAGTGTGCCGATAAGCGCGCGCTATCAGGGGCACCAAGTTGGCGAGCTTTCGCTTGCCAGATCGCATCGTGATGATGTGAGGCACCAACCAGGGCGTGGGCAATTTCGTGCAGGATGACTCCACGTACTGTTTCCGCGTCGTAGAGGTCTGCCAACGGCCCCGAAAGGCGAATTTCGCGTCGTGTGTGGACGCATGCTCCCGCGCGTCTTCTTGCACGATCAAATCGCAGCGACCAGTTTCTTAAACCGTGGTGATCCATCAACTCACGTGCCATTGCGCGTGCGTCTTCACGCTTCATATGGCCTCGTGAAGACGATCGATCGCTGCCAACATGCGTTGAGGTGAAATCTTGCGCGCGGTCCCCAATTCTTGTGCAAACAGAGAAACGCGCAGCTCTTCACGCATCCACAAAAGTTCCTCAAATGCGCTGGCGTGGCGTGCGTCGAAAGGACGCGTATCCATGAGATCGCGAAGTTCATTTAGCTCGTCATCGACCTGTGCCAAGGCCTGAGCAGAGCGCTCGTCACGCGCAAGATCGGAAGGTGAACGCAGAGCTTTACGGACACGTAAAGATT
The DNA here is from genome assembly GCA_042645485.1 of Pauljensenia sp. Taxonomy (GTDB): domain Bacteria; phylum Actinomycetota; class Actinomycetes; order Actinomycetales; family Actinomycetaceae; genus Pauljensenia. Next base: position 12,840 of record JBHRQN010000022.1, on the reverse strand, counting down.
GAGCCTGAATGTATCGCGGAAGGTTGCGAAGACGCTCGATAGGTGTTGCGAAAATGAATCCATCAAATACCAAGGAATTCGCGAGTCTTTCGACATCCCCGCGAAGGGAGGAATAGGCCTGTGCATCTGCAGTCGCAAGGGTGTCTTGAAGCTGCGCCCAGGATTCCATCGCACGCACAACGACTTCAATAATCGAATAGACCTGATCTTCGTGCAGATCCCTCACGCGCTGGGAAAGGTCCTCAAAGCTCGAGTGATCACGTACCGCCCACAGTCCCTGATTTCCGCTCAGAGACACCGTGAGCGTGCGCACACTTGCCCACTGTGCATCTGCGATCAGAGCCCCGCTGCTTCGATAGGGGGTTGATGTCAGCATGAGTGCCTCGCGTCCACTCCAACGCGTCGAGACGCGCTTGGTCGATAGCTGAACGCGGCGCAGGACGAGGTTCGCCACCCCCAAGCCGTGCTCGCTTCTTGCCTGCGAAGCATTTGCCATGACGCGCACGCCCGCCAAGGGATTCTCGGGCTTGCCTTGGGGAACTAGGGCGGGGAATGCGCGAATTGTGAGCCCCTGTGCCTGAGATTCGATTGAGGTTGGCAAAGGGGTGGTTGGGAAATCCTCAAGATTATCTGCGAAAAGTTCGCTCCCGGGAGTGCCTTCGCTAGCGTCGATTGCTCCCGAGGCCGTCGCCGCCTTCCCTTGCGTGCGAGCTTTCGCCTCGTCAGACTCAGTCCTTGGGGGACTCTCAAACTCAGGCTTAGCTTCTGCCCCTGAGCGATGCTTGCCTTGTGCACTGCGTTCTTGGGCTTCAGTCAGTGCCTGGCGAACGGCCGTTCGTAACGCGCTATCGGTCGCACCGGCCAAGGTTCGTTTGAGATAGCCCAGATCTTTCCCGCTTCCCAGTTTGCGTCCCTCGCGATCGTAGACAACGAAGGTCATGAGCAAGTGATCGGGAAGCGCATCGTGCATGGTGTGGAGATCGGAATCACTCAGGTCAACACCTCGGAGCTCACGGATTGCACGAGTGAAAAGTTCGTCGAAGGACGTAGAGTCAGCCTGCGTGGCAGCGGTGTGGGCTCCACCGGGATTTTGGGTGGAAGACTTCGGGGACTTATCGGAGGTTTGAGCTGAGGAAACCGCAGAAAGATCGCGGCCTTTACCCCGTTCGTCTTGGGTGGGCGTACTGGCCTTGGACAGGCGCTTATCGCTGCGGCCCTGACCTGTTTTTTGTCCCCATGCCGCCAAGCGCCCAAGAGCAGCGCTCAGCGAGGCTGGATCTTCATCGGGTGCAGAGGCAGAGGACGCAACATCAGTGGAAGCACCACCAGAGGGTGCGTGATCAAGCTCCTTGTCAGCACTCACGCGGCCGCTTCGGAAATCATCAATCCACGCGGCAACGCTCTTTGCGACTTCGGGAGCGGGTGCAAGCAGGCGACGCTTGGCCTTGGGAAGCGCACGAATTGCCTCGGTGATGAGTTCTTCGCGCATACCCGGCACTAACCAATCGGTGCCCGCATCGCTCACGCGACCCAAGGCCTCGACGGGAATGGACATCGAAACGCCATCGCGCGGGGAACCTGGGTGGAACTCATAGGACAGGGGAAGGCGAAGCTCTCCCTGCTGCCAATGGTCGGGGAAGCCCTCTCCGGTCTGGCCCAGGCCTCGGGGAAGCAGAAGCTCAGGAGGGTAATCCAAAAGATGAGGATTCTGGCGCTTTTCGTTCTTCCACCAGCGATTAAAGTGCCCGGCAGAGATGATCGAGGCGGGGAGGAGATCGTCAAAGAAACGCTCCAACGCCATTTCATCGGCGACGAGGCCGTGGGTGCGGCTGCGACGCTCGGTTTCCCGTGCGCGCTCGATCGCCTCGTCGTTGCGACGTTGGAAGGCGTGACGCTCACGCCACTGACCCTGAACCAGCGCGTGGCGGATGAACATTTCACGAGCGAGCTCGGCAGCGGTGATTGGGCTTTGCTGGGCGATCGCAAAAGGAGAATCTGTGGGAACAGCACCTCGGATTGACCCCAGGGGAGTAGATCCCAGCCGTCCCAGCAACACCGAGCGGTCTGCGATCAATGTCAGCCCGTAGAGCATCACTTTTTCTTGAACGTAAGCCGCGCCCCGCGAAGAATTCCACGTGGGTTCGGAATAGACATGGTTGAGTAGGTCTTTTGCCAATGGCTCGACCCATTCGGGGCGAATACGGGCGACCGTACGTGCAAAGAGTCGCGAGGTCTCAACCAATTCCGCGGTCATCACCCAATCGGGATGGCCAGTGATTCCCGAACCAGGCCAAATGGTGAAGTGAGTGCCTCGGCTACCCGTATAGTCTCGAGTTGCCGGATCCCATGCGCCCAGACTAGAGAGCAGGCCAACAAGGATCGAACGGTGAATATCGTCGGTGTCGACCGCGCTGGTTGAGCGCGTGAAGGCAACTGCAGCCTTTGCTGCGGCGTCTGCAATTCCCGTACGTGATGCCTGCTCGACCACATCACCCGCTGAAGGCATCCCCAGTGGCTCGGTGTTGATACCGATGCTGCGGGCCATATCGCGCAGCTGGTGGGCGATATCGCGCCACTCGCGGAAACGCAGGTAGTGAATGAATTCTGCCCGGCACATACGTCTAAACGCGCTACCTGAAAGATCGCGCTGTTGGACGTGCAGGTAGCGCCATAAATTGAGGTAGGTCAAGAAATCGGAGTGGGGGTCAGCAAAACGCGCGTGTGCCGTATCTGCAGCTTCTTGGTGTTCCAGTGGGCGCTCGCGGACATCCTGAATCGATAGCGCAGCAACGATGACTAAAATTTCCGAGGCACATCCTGATTCATGCCCGGCGATCAGCATGCGGCCCAAGCGCGGATCGATAGGAAGCCGAGCTAAATCGCGACCAATGCGTGTGAGCTCAAGTCCCTGGTTTCCCTGTGCCAGCGCGGAAGAATCGGAGTTCTTTGAGGAATCCAGCGGGCGCAGTGCCCCGATTTCAATGAGCTGGTTGATGCCATCACGGATCGCTCGCGGGTCCGGCGCATCGACGAAGGGGAATGAAGCAACGTCTCCCAACCCTAAAGCGCTCATCTGTAAAATGACCGAGGCCAGCGAGGTACGCAAGATTTCCGGCTCGGTGAAGTCTGGCCTCGATGCAAAATTATCGGCGGAATACAGGCGAATTGCGATACCGTCTGCAACGCGTCCGCAACGCCCAGAACGCTGATTCGCGCTGGCCTTTGAAATCTCTTCAATGGGGAGGCGCTGAACCTTGGTCTTATTGGAATAACGCGAAATTCGCGCCAGTCCCGGATCGATCACGTAGCGGATTCCCGGAACCGTCAGCGATGTTTCAGCAACGTTTGTCGCCAGAACAACACGGCGATGGCTGTGCTCCTCAAAAATCCGGTGTTGTTCCGCAGAGCTGAGACGCGCAAATAGAGGCAAGATTTCGATATCTGCGGGATTCTTCGAGTGCGAGATATCCCTTGGCGCACGATTCCCCAAGTGATCACGCAATGCCTGTTCGGTATCGCGAATATCGCGCTCACCTGGAAGGAATACCAAAATATCCCCCGGGCCCTCGCTGCATAGTTCATCGACCGCATGGCAGATTGCGGTTTCAACGTCAATGTCTTGACCCGCGCCGTAGCCCTCCAGAGCAAGGGGATCATCCGGGTCCTCTAAAACCAGTTGTTCGACGCCTCTTCCGGTGCTTTCTTCCTCGATTGCCGAGGCCGTGGCCGGGCTGCTTTGAGCGGGCTGAGCAGCGGGGGAGCTGCTTGAGGAGGAATAGGAAGTTGGGGTGTCGGCGGCGAGGGGACGGTAGCGGATTTCAACCGGGAAAGTACGACCCGAAACCTCGATAACCGGCGCGGCTTCAATGAGCGTGCCCTGCCCAATTGGACCGTTCCATCGACCGAAGTGACGCGCGAAACGATCCGAATCAATGGTCGCTGAAGTGATGATGACCTTGAGATCGGGACGCAAGGGGAGCAGGCGCGCAAGGTAGCCCAAGATGAAATCGATGTTCAGGCTGCGCTCGTGGGCCTCGTCGATGATTAGGGTGTCATAGCGACGCAGCATCGGGTCAGATTGAATCTCCGCCAGCAAAATACCGTCGGTCATGAGTTTGATCAAAGTGGTAGGACCGACCTCGTCGGTAAATCGCACCTGGTATCCGACGAGCTCGCCCGGCTCTTTGCCTACCTTTTGGCCAAGTTCAGCAGCAATGCGTTCTGCAACCGAACGCGCTGCGATACGGCGAGGCTGGGTGTGCCCAATCATGCCGGCCACACCTCGGCCTAATTGGAGGCAAATCTTAGGGATCTGAGTGGTCTTTCCCGAACCGGTTTCGCCGGAGATGATGACAACTTGATGCTGCGAAATGGCCTGCGCAATTTCCTCGCGCCTAGCACTGACCGGAAGATCGGGAAATGAAATCAGCGGAATCGCAGCGGCCCGAGCAGCAAGCTGTTCAGGCGTGAAAGGACGGAAAGGCGCGGGTGCATGAGGGGAACGACCCCTGCGTGAATGTGCGCGCCGACGCCTTGGCTGCGATGAAGTGGACACCCCTTCAGGGTAACGAAGAACTTTCGTCACAGCTGGGTGTGTACGTTACTGGCGGAACTCTCCACTTGGCTCTGCCCACAGATGCGCCCACTCAAGCGCGGCCTCGAGAAGGATCTCCGGATGCTCACCGGCACCAAAGCGAGTGTCGTGGACCATTTCAACCCGCGAGCCGTCGGGAAGACGGTGGAAAGCATCGCGCGTGAGATCAACCAGACCCAAATCAATATCATCGGCATCGTGGAGGACGAACGCAGGTGCGCCCTTCGGATCGATGATTGAAGAATCGACCATGGATAGATCGGCCAGCGTCTGCTTAGAGATCGTGAAAAATTCGCGAGGCCCATCGGAGTCGTCCGGAATCCGGGTCTGGCCGGTGTGCTCCAATTCGTCTAATTGGCTATTGGAGAAAATTGCACTCCAGTCGTAGGAGAGCGGGCCAAGTACCGGAGCAGAAAGAAACAGCGCGGTCGCATGAATCAGGTGAGCGGCAAGTGCAGTGACCGAGCCAAAAGAGTGACCGTGAATAATCTGGTGCGTGAAACCCTGATCAGCGAGCCAGCCCGATGCGGCCTGGAGGTCTTCGATCTGAGATTCGCGCGTAATCACCTCGTCATCGGAGCGTCCATGCCCCGAGTAATCGAATTGGAGCGTCGCATACCCGGCCTTGCGATAGGCACGTGCCAGCTCATCGTAGTGTCCACCCGAGTGTTCATCTGCAAGAAAAGAATGCGAAAACAGGACAGCAGCGTCCCGTGAATCCACGGGCTGAACGAAAGTTCCCGACAGGGTGATCCCTCGGGGTGTGTTCATACGTACTTCGCTCATACCTCCACGGTACTGGTTTCATAGAAGATGCGAAATACCCCATCTCACAACGTGCGAAAAGGTAAACAAGTAGCGTGTCGCTTTGGGGAACTACTAGGCTAGTTTTTATTCGATAGTCACCATCGCACACCGGCGCATATGCGCCTGATCGCACAAGAAAGACGCATCATGGGAACGAAAATGGGAATCGCCGTCGGTTTCGGGATCGGCTACGTGCTGGGGACCCGAGCGGGGCGTGAACAATACGCGCGAATTTGTGCGTGCGCGGGAAAGCTCCGTCGCTTCCCCTTGGTCGCCCGTCCCCTGGACGCTGCCGGTGAAAAAATGTCTGCGCTTGTCCGCACCCAGGGTGAGAAAGTCACGGATAAAGTTGCCGATGCGGTGAAGGAACGACTGTTCCGCATGCCGGCCCCTGAACCGGAGATTACCGAAGACGATCTACCGACCTACGCGGGCTGAGACGCGGACGCATTCACAATGACTGATTCCCATCACACTGAAAAGCAAGCTTCGCGCGCGCAGATTCGCCGTTGGCGCCGTTACCTAGCCGAAGAACGCATGGAGGCGCGTACCTATCGCGCACTTGCTGAACGCCGGACGGGCGAAGAACGCCAGGTGCTTCTTGGCCTTGCCGAGGCCGAGGGGCGTCATGAGGAGTACTGGCTCTCCCTCTTGGGGGAACATGCGCTTCCCGCACCGCATCCTCCGCTTCGTACCCGAATTTCTTCCGCCCTGGCCTACATGTTCGGGACAATTTTTATTCTGGCGATGGCTCAGCGAACTGAAGAACGATCCTCTTATGATGACGACGCCGATGTTCCCGCGGCTATTGCTGCCGATGAGCATTTGCACGTTGAGGTTGTTCGTTCGCTTGCGCAGCGCTCCCGTGAATCGCTAGCGGGTACCTTTCGGGCTGCTGTTTTTGGGGTGAACGATGGTTTGGTATCAAACCTTGCGTTGATTCTGGGTGTTGTTGGTGCGGGAATGAGCTCGCACGCGATTTTGACGACGGGTGTTGCGGGCCTGCTTGCGGGTGCAATGTCCATGGCTGCCGGTGAATGGGTGAGCGTCAGTTCTCAGCGTGAGCTATTGGACGCCTCGATTCCCGACCCCGGTGTTGACAACACCTTGAACTCTGTTGATGTCGATGCCAATGAATTGGCACTGCTTTTCCGCGCTCGCGGGGAAGATGAAGAATGCGCGAAGGCACACGCAGCAGATGTCTTCGCAAAGCTTGCGAAATCTGATCGTCGTAGCGGCGGTGAAGCTGCAGCACATGCAGATGGTACAGAGCGCCGCCCGATTTTTACGACGCACAAAGATGAAGATGCGGGAGCAAGCGAAGAGGTCGGTACTCCGGTGGGCGCTGCGGCCTCGTCCTTCATTTGTTTCGCTCTTGGTGCTCTCTTGCCCTTAATTCCCTATCTTTTCAGGCTTGATGGAGTGCTTGCTGCGGGAATTTCGGTTGTCCTTGTCGGTATCGCGCTCATGTTCACCGGTGGAATTGTCGGTGTCCTTTCGGGCCGTGCACCCGTCCCGCGTGCTTTCCGTCAGCTGGCAGTTGGTTTTGGTGCAGCGGGCGCAACCTACCTGCTGGGTCTTCTCTTCGGTACCAGCGTCTCCTGATCGGGGACAGCCACGCGACTGTGCTGCTCTACGGAGGGGAAGGGCCTCGTAAATCTTGGGTACTGAGACTGCGCGTCCACAGCCTTGGATTCTTTTGAGAGGTGGATAACAATAGTGAGCGTGCTCGATACTCTCAATCAAACTTTGCCGGACCTGTTCCGCGTCATCGATCTTCTTGGCGTGCTCTTGAACGGGATCCTCGGCGGACGTATCGCGCGCATTAAACGTTTCGATGCCGTCGGCTTCATGGTGCTGGCCATCATGTGTGCACTGGCCGGTGGAATGCTTCGCGACATTATGCTCGATCAAGGCCCACCTGTTGCCTTGACCGACCCCTTCTACTTGGGGACTGCCCTGGTTGGTGCGCTGATCGCTATGCTCTGGCGCCTCGATTCTCGCTTCTGGCGGATTGCGCTGGTGCTGGCTGATGGAACCGTTCTGGGATGCTGGGCGGCTACTGGAGCGCTGAAGACGCTGAACGCTGGGCTGGGAGTGGGACCGGCGATTCTGCTGGGAATTATGACCGCAGTCGGTGGCGGCATGATTCGAGATATTTCTGCTGGGATGGTCCCGCAGGTATTTGGCGGAAATAATCTCTACGCAACTCCTGCATTCGTTTCAGCGGCGATCATGGCTGCATTTGGCCACTCGGGCTTGGAACAAATCGGCATGCTGGTTGCGACGATTGTCGGGTCGAGTTTCACAGTACTTGCGCATTGGAGAAAGTGGCAGCTTCCTTCACATAATGATTGGACATTGACCATGACGGCAACGCAGCTGCGGGCACTCCTTCGGTTGCGTTCGCTTGATGAACGCGAGGTCAAGAAGATTACTGAGGACAATTCGGATCAATGAGTGCAGACAAGGCTCAGAGCGAAGCAGGATCTACAGTGGAAGGTGCCCGCGGACCGCAGATGGCATCCCCGGGTCATGGCACGCCTCGGTCAAAAGGATTCAAGGCTGCACACCTGTCGATGATGGCGCTGGGAAGCGCGATTGGTGCCGGCTTCTTCCTGGGTACCGGTGTCGCCGTTTCCGAGGCCGGCCCGGCCGTTTTGGTCTCCTACATTCTTGCCGCGTTAATCGTCGTCACCGTGATGTACGCGCTTGCTGAGTTGGCCGCTGCGATTCCTTCCTCTGGATCTTTCTCGACCTACGCCGAGGCAGGCATCGGCCGGTGGGCAGGCTTTACCTCTGGCTGGCTCTACTGGTTCATGCTGATCATGGTGCTCGGCCTGGAAATGACCGGTGCGGCGCAGATCTTTACATCTTGGTTCCCCAGTGTTGACCAGTGGGTTGTCACCTTGGTCATCGTTGTTGTCCTGGGCGGGATAAACCTGCTGGCGGCCGGCGAATTCGGTCGTGTTGAGGCGTGGCTTGCAGGGTTGAAAGTCGCGGCAATTATCTTCTTCCTGGTCGTTGGACTGGGCCTTCTGATGGGCATTATTCCTGGGCGCGCTCAGAGCCTGCACCAGGCTCTCATTGGAAATGGTGGTTTTGCTCCTGCTGGCCTTCCCGGAATCGCGGTTGGTTTGCTTGCGATTATTACCTCCTTTGGCGGGCTTGAGATTGTTACCATTGCCGCCGCCGAGGCCGATGATGCAAGGCGCGCAATGTCGCAGGCGATTCGCTCGGTGATTTGGCGCATTTTGGTGTTCTACGTGGGCTCTGTCGCTCTGCTGATCTGCCTGTTGCCGTGGAATTCGGATGAGATGAAGACCAGTCCTTTTGCCGCGGTTTTGAACATGGCGGGAATTCCCGCGGTCGGAATGATCATGGAGATCATTGTTTTCACCGCACTGATTAGTGCCTTCTCTGCAAATATCTACGCGTCTTCCCGAATCGCATACTCGCTGTCGGCACGCGGAATGGGACCGACGTGGATTCTGGGTGCACGCGTGCGCAATGCTGTCGATGAGGGGGACGAGGCCCTTGGAGTAACTACGCTTCACGGTGATATTGAGGATGGACGAACCCCGCGTCGCTCGGTTGCGGTTTCTGTGGCTCTGGCTTTTATTTCAGTCGCCTTGAACTGGTATCTTCCATCGTCGATCATGCAGGTGCTCATTAATGCAGTGGGCATGGTGCTGTTGATTGTGTGGCTGATGATTGTTATTTCGCAGATCCGCTTGCACTCGAAGCTCGAGGCCGAGGGAGTTTTGTCTCTGAGGATGCCGGGTTGGCCCTGGCTGCCGTGGTTCGCTGTTATCGGATTGCTGTCGATAGCGGTTCTGATGATGTTTAACGCTGCCGGACGCGCACAGCTGGTTGCAATGGGATCGCTGACCCTGATCCTGGTGTGCCTGTACTTTGTGCGTGAGAATCTTCGAAATCGCAAAGCTGCACGCGCTTCGGTTGCGAAGGTCGTCGGGAGTGGTGATTAAGCCGCTGTTGTTTGTGCAGCGGATCTTTCCACAGAAGGAGCGCTTATTCGGAGTTTTCCACATATTCGTGCCTCTTTGTGTCTAGGTGTGTTCTCTGTGCCAAAGTGGCTGAAGAGCTTTCAGAAGGAGGTAAGTGTTGACGCGCCGAAAAGGTCCCAGACGTTCGCGACTTCTGATTGTGGCTCTGCTTATATGCATGGCTGTGGGGGTACTCTTAGCGCTTTTGCGCAGTGGAATTATCGGCGGTGCTTTCGGCGTATGGGGTGCAGGGCTCAATGGTTCTAGCGGTCCTTCCGATTCTTCCTTAGGAAGCGTGGATGACAGCGCGAAATCCCTGGATCAGCTTCCCGTGCTTCAGACGCGCAGTGGGTCTGTTCCACGCTATTCACGTGATGAGTTTGGTCAGCGATGGGCGGATATCGACCATAACGGCTGCGATACTCGAAATGACATTCTTCGAAGAGATTTGCACAGCCTGCAGATGAAGACTTCCTCTCCGAATTGTGTGGTCGTCGGGGGGATTCTTGATGACCCCTACACGGGGAGAACGATTGATTTCCGCAAGGGCGAAGAATCCTCAGATCAGGTGCAAATCGACCACGTCGTTGCACTTGCCAATGCATGGCGAAGCGGTGCATGGCAGTGGGATGCTACGCGTCGACATGAGTTTGCAAATGATCCAGCAAACTTGCTAGCTGTTGACGGCAACGCAAATCAAGATAAAGGTGCAAGCAGAGCGGATCAGTGGCTTCCGCCGAATAGTCGCTATCGCTGTGCGTATGTACAGCGGCAAATTGTCGTGAAGAGCTCCTGGGGATTGGGGGTGACACCGCGGGAAAAGAAAGCGATGAAAGCGGTGCTCGATCACTGTGAATGAATAATGCTGGGGTGACAGAAGTGGTGTGTCTGGGCGGGTGAGGCCCAGATCTGTACGCCAACGTGGGGATAGGCGGGTATAGCAAAGCCCCGACCGGTGGGACGCACCGAGCGGGGCCGCTTGCGCGCTCGAAGGGACTCGAACCCCCAACCTTCTGATCCGTAGTCAGATGCTCTATCCATTGAGCTACGAGCGCATTGCCGTTTGATTGGCCGAGAAATAGTTTAGGCACAACGCGCCTTTACAAGCAAACTCATAAATGCGTCATCAATCACATCGGCCTCTTTTTATTGCAGAGGAAGTCGCAGGATCTCGCGGAAAAGAAAGAAGACTTATGCGAGTGTGTCAATCAACGCAACCGAAATTTCCGTGAAACGGTGCTTTCCTTGCGTCTTATGGATGGGTGAGAATTAAGAGGTCCATTTTTGAGCGACATGCAGGAGCAGCGCAATGGCAAATAGCCATCCAAAAATGTCCACCACTCGAATCGACCCGGTCAATGCGGTCCCTTCTTTTCCCAAGCTCACAATCCTCGGTTTTCAGCATGTCCTGGCGTTTTACGCCGGGGCAGTTGTCGTTCCGCTGGTAATTGCAACTGGTCTGGGACTTGACTCGGCTACTACTGTTCACCTGATCAATGCGGACCTCTTCACCTGTGGTATCGCGTCAATCATCCAATCTGCGGGTCTTGGCCCGAAGATTGGTGTTCGTCTTCCCTTGCTTCAAGGTGTGACATTCACGGCAGTCTCGCCTCTCATCGCAGTCGGTTTGGCTGCTGGTGGGGGAGTCGAAGGCCTCGCGACGATGTACGGCTCGATTATCGTTGCGGGTATTGCAACCTTCCTTGCCGCTCCCTTCTTTGCGAAGCTTCTGCGCTTCTTCCCGCCTGTCGTCACCGGCACGCTGCTAACAGTTATGGGAACGACCCTTATTTCGGTTGCCGCAAACGACATCGTGTACTGGGGAACTGAGGCAGCAAAGGTTGGCGCCGATCCTATTCCTGGAACTCTTCGCGGACTTGCATACGCTCTGGGCACTTTGGCTGTAATCGTCATTATCCAGCGCATTTTCTCTGGCTTTATGGCAACTATTGCCGTCCTCTTGGGTCTGCTTGGCGGAACGGTTGTTGCGTGGATTCTGGGGGATGCAAACTTCTCTGCGGTCTCTCAGGCGGCGCCGATCGGAGTGACCACTCCCTTCTTCTTTGGAATTCCAAAGTTCTCAGTTGCAGCGATTATCTCGATGCTCATCGTCATGGCAATTACCGCCGTCGAAACCACCGGTGACGTTTTTGCGACCGGTGAGGTTGTGGGTAAGCGCATCACTCCAGCGCACATTGCGAATGCTCTTCGCGCCGATGGCCTGTCAACCGCACTGGGTGGTGTCCTGAACTCTTTCCCCTACACCTGCTTTGCTCAGAATGTTGGTTTGGTTCGTCTCACGCGCGTGAAGTCTCGCTGGGTTGTTACTGCTGCGGGCGTCTTCATGATCATTCTTGGAATCCTGCCCAAGGCTGGCGCGATCGTCGCCTCGATTCCGAAGCCTGTTATCGGTGGAGCGTCTCTGGCAATGTTCGCAGCCGTTGCTGTTGTCGGCATTCAGACTCTTTCCACTGTCGACATGCGCGATAACCGTAACTCGGTCATTGTTGCGACTTCGCTTGGCTTGGGGCTGCTGGTCACTTTGAAGCCCGAACTCGCTAGCTACGTGCCCTCGTGGATGCAGATTCTGTTCGGCTCCGGCGTGACGATCGGTTCAATCTGCGCCATCATCCTCAACCTGCTCTTCTTCCACATTGGTCGCAAGCCGTCTCCGGTCGTCTCAATGGTTGACGGACGTCCGCTGGACTTGGACGCAATTAACCGCCTTGATCAAGCACAGTTCACTCGCGCCTTCGCTCCCATGTTCTCGGGAGTGACGTGGCCGGTTGAACGCGCGTGGACTCATGCTCCTTTCGACTCCGTCGCTGACCTGCGCCATGCTTTCCAGGATGCAGTTGGTCAGGCTGACCGTGAAGAACAGGAAGCCTTGATTTCCGGCTACGCCGACATCGTTGATTTGATTCTGGGCAGCGAAGCTGATGAACAGGCCTTGCTGGACACCGGATCGACCCTCTTGGGTGACTTTAATTCGGAGAAGCAGGAAGAATTGCGCGCACTCGGCCAGGCATACCACGAGCGTTTTAACCGCCCGCTGATCGTATGCGTCTCGCGTGTGGATTCAGCCGATCAACTTCTTGCTGATGGCTGGCGCCGAGTCGAGGGCTCTGACCTGCGAGAGATCCGCGTGACCTTGAACGAAGTCATGCAGATCGCCGAAAACCGTTTCGAGGCCATGGTTGCCGACGCGAACCCCATCCATTCGGCGTGGGCGCACTCCTTCGACCAGTTGGACTGAGCTTTCGCCACTGACGAATACTGAATAAAGCTTGCCCCCGGGTGTATGATGAACTGCGCCCCGAAACTTGGACGCGTTTAATGGTAGCCGTTATGCGGCTTCCTGTAGGGCCTGATCCCGGTATTCTGCCGGGGTCAGGCCCTTGAGCTTTACTTGGCGTCTTGTTGTGTTCCAGT
>JBHRQN010000021.1:0-26354 GCA_042645485.1 Pauljensenia sp. | reverse complement strand
ACCTATCCGACACAATGCGCAAGTGCCGGATAGGAACGGCAAAATTTTTTACACTTCTATTGCTTCTTTATCACACATCAATAAATCTCGCGGGCTTCACGCATCGCAGCTTCAGTTTCGGCATTGAAACGAGGCTGGCGCAGTTCGAAGGGCAAACCACCTTCCATGATCGACTTGTGCAGAAACACGTTTACAGCGTCAGTGAGGTTCATCCCAAACTGGGCATACACCCGTTCAGCCTCTTCTTTCACGCTTGGGTCCACACGCATGTTGAGTGTTGCAGTCTTCATGACTCACCCCTTCGACAAATAGATGTACAGCATCGATCTCACAACGTCAGCACAACGCATGACACATGATGCGGTTTGTCATTACAAGAGATCTGTACGATTAGACAATCGTGCAATTTTAATTCCAAATAACGTTATTCGAAGATCGTTAAGAGGAAGCAGAGCACAAACCCGGAAAGTTATGCTTGTGCTGCAAGATCAACGACCTCGGCACCAACGATTTCCGCTAGGTCAAGCGGACTCAGCTCCACACTCACTCCCCTGCGGCCTCCCGACACCAGCATCGTTTCATGATCCAAACATGAGGAATCGATAAAGATTCGATGTTTTGTTGTCTGCCCCAAAGGACTAATCCCGCCAACGACATAGCCCGTGCGGCGCTGCGCAACAGCGGGGTCAGCCATAGCCGCGTTCTTCGCCCCGGCGGCTTTGGCAATGAGCTTCATTGACAGGTGCGCAAGCGCCGGAACACACCCCACCACGAACTCCCCCGTCGGCTCAAGCTTGACCATCAAGGTCTTAAAAGCAATTGCCGGGTCGATCCCCAATTTCTCAACGGTTTCTTCACCGTAAGCACGCGCGGAAGGATCATGCTCGTACTCGTGAACAACGAAAGGAACCCCGGCCTCGTTCAATTCCTCGATTGCGTGAGTGGGGCCTGAAGCGTGATCTTTGGAGTTTTTACGAGCCATACCCCCAGTGTAAGTCCCAAGGAGACAGTCTTTTGGTTTCAGCAAAAATAGAAAGCAGCCGGGCTGATGGAAATCAGCCCGGCCCTGAGTTTCACCGCAAATAGCGGAGCAGCACTTTAGACGAAGGTCGCCTGCGGATCATCGATCACCATCTTGCCGAAGGGGAAGCAGGTGATCGGGATGAGCTTCAGATTGGCAATCGCCAAGGGAATACCGATGATGGTGATGGCCTGGAAGAAAGCCGTGATGACATGTCCGATTGCCAGCCAGATACCGGCAACGAAGAACCAGATCAGATTCATCAGTGCCGAACCAGCACCAGCTCCAGGCATCGGGACAACTCGTTTACCGAAGGGCCAGATAATGTAGCTCGCGATTCGGAATGATGCAATACCTGCCGGGATTGTCACGATGAAAATACACGCGAGCAATCCGAAAAAGATGTAGTTCAAGAACAGTACGAAACCGCCGAAAACTAGCCAAATAATATTGAGCCAGAAGCGCATTTCATTCCTTCCATCAAGTTGTACTGCATCAAGTCTCGCACAGCCATCCCTCAATTCGCGCTCGCTTTTCCCCTGATTCATCCCTGAGTTAGCCGTCTACACTTGAGCTATGAGCATCCCGTCTGCAATTGCCGAGGCCCTTGACCGAATTGAGTGCGCACGCCAAGCCGCCGGACGCACCGATCGCGTGGCCTTGGAACTCGCAGTGAAGACGCGTACCCCCGATGAGTGCCGTAAAGCCGCCCAAACCCTGAGCGACCTGGGACAGCCAATCCTCTTGGGCCACAACCGAGTGCAAGAAGCGAAAGCAACCGTGGATGCGATCCGTGAGGTCCCGGGGGCTCGGATTCATCTGATCGGGCCACTCCAATCCAATAAGATCAATCAGGCGCTCTCCTGTGTCGATGCAATTGAATCGATTGATTCCGTTGCTTTGGTACAGAAAATCGATTCACGAGCGACCAGAGAACTCCCGGTTTTCATCGAAGTCAATGTCTCAAACGAAGACACCAAACACGGCTGCTCTCCTGCTGATTTTTCCTCGATTGCCGAGGCCGTCACCGCCTCTACACACCTCAGGTTCGCAGGCCTGATGACCGTTGGCCTGAACTCCCCCGCTGAAGCAGATGTTCGCCGCGGCTACGCGCTCCTACGAGAGCTCCGCGACACCGCCGCGCAACAGCTTGCAATCCCGACAAACAACCTGGAACTGTCCATGGGAATGAGCCACGATCTGGAATGGGCAATCGCAGAAGGAGCAACAATCGTCCGCGTGGGAACCGCAGTCTTTGGTCCACGCCGCTCAGTTGCGCGCGGGTAGAACCTTCCCCACACCCCAGTCGATTCCGGCGATGACTGCAAGAAATGCCAGAGCACCGCACAAAATCACAACGATGTTGATCAGGACCTGCTGGTAGCCCAGGACGCTCACGTTCACAAAATCGTAAGGGTACTGATGGACAAAAGCCCCGCGAATCAAGGTATAGACCACCCAAATCACTGGGATTACCAGAGCTTTCAGTACAACCGACGCATCTAGCCCACCCCTTGGCCCACAGACCAGAGCCGCCAGGATCATGAGCGCAGGAACAGCCACGTGTTGGAGCGGGTTCGTGAACACCGACCAGCCGCTGAGCACTTCAGTGGGGGCAATCAAGAAGTGGTAGACGATCGCCGTCACGGTAATCATCATGAGCGCACATAATTGAAGCGCACGTCCCCACGAACCGATGCCAGGGCCTTTCCACACGATCAGAGTCGCAACAATGGCGACCAGAATATTTGACCACTCAGTGAAATAGGAGAGGCATTCAATCATCCGCTGGCCGAAGCCGGCCCAGCCAAAGGGAGCTCCACCGAACATCCCGGGCCGGGCCACGGCCTCGCGAGAATATCCATCCACCCCGGTAATAACCAGGGTGAAAACGACACCCACCCACGCGGCAATCGCGACAAGCAGATAGGCCCAACGGCCAAAGGTCGCTAAGGTCATCGCTTTATCCTTCACGCGTTCAGGCCCAATCGGGCAGAATACGCACGCCGCCCTTATCGGCTGATGCGGCAAGCATTCCGTAGACCTTCAAGGCATCAGAGACATGACGCGAACGAGGCTTGGAAGGCTTCCACGGGGTGGCACCCATTTCCTCGCGGCGGCGCTCAAGTTCTTCATCACTGACATTCACACGAAGCAGACGCTTGTTGACGTCGATCTCGATCTCATCGCCCGTGCGGACCAAGCCGATCGCGCCGCCGGCAGCGGCCTCGGGAGAAATGTGACCGATGGAGATACCGGAGGTGCCGCCGGAGAAACGGCCATCGGTGATCAGTGCGCACTTCTTACCCAGACCCAATCCCTTGAGGTACGAGGTCGGGTAGAGCATTTCCTGCATGCCCGGACCACCCTTGGGGCCTTCGTAGGTGATGACGACGACATCGCCTTCCTGCACCTTCTTGCTCAGAATCGATTCAACGGCCTCTTCTTGAGACTCCACGACGAAAGCACGGCCAACGAAGTGGAAGAGTGACTCATCGATACCCGCGCTCTTAATGATCGCGCCCTTCTCGGCGATGTTGCCGTAAAGAACCGCAAGTCCACCGTCCTTTGTGTATGCGTGCTCAACATCGCGGATGCAGCCGTTCTCGGAATCAGTTTCCAAGGACTCGAAAAGGTTTGCGGTCGAGAAAGCATGGGTCGTGCGCACGCCACCGGGCGCCGCAAGGTAACGATGCTTGGCCTCGTCGCTCGCGCTGCCACTGCGGATATCCCACTGAGCAAGCCACTCTTCCAAGGAAGGAGCGTGGACAGAGTGCACATCACGCTGCAGCAAACCGGCGCGGTTGAGCTCACCCAGGAGTGCCGGAATGCCACCTGCGCGGTGGACGTGCTCAATGTGGTACTTCGTCGAGTTCGGAGCCACCTTGCACAGGCAAGGAACCCGGCGCGAAATCGCATCGATATCATCCAGGGTGAAGTCCACCCCGGCCTCGTGAGCGATCGCAAGAATATGAAGAACGGTGTTGGTCGAGCCACCCATCGCAACATCCAAGCTCATCGCATTCTCAAACGCATGCTTGGTCGCAATGGAACGGGGCAGAACCGAATCATCGTCATTGTCGTAGTACGCACGGCACATATCGACAATACGGTGGCCAGCTTCCAGGAAGAGCTTCTTGCGCTCAACCTGCGTGGCCAAGGTGGTACCGTTTCCGGGCAATGCCAAGCCAATGGCCTCGTTCAAGCAGTTCATGGAATTTGCGGTAAACATACCAGCGCAAGATCCACAGGTCGGGCAGGCATTCGCTTCGACGCGTGCCAGCTCAGCATCAGACACCGAGTCATCGACAGCCATGACCATGGCATCGATGAGGTCAAGGCGGTGCTCAACAACGCCTTCAATGGAAGCGCCGGATTCCATAGGACCACCCGAGACGAAGATCGTCGGGATGTTCAAACGCATGGCGGCGATGAGCATACCGGGGGTGATCTTGTCGCAGTTCGAGATGCACACCAGCGCATCAGCGCGGTGAGCGTTGACCATGTATTCGACCGAATCTGCAATCACCTCACGCGAGGGCAGCGAGTAAAGCATGCCGTCGTGGCCCATTGCGATGCCGTCGTCAACAGCGATGGTGTTAAATTCCTTCGCAACGCCGCCTGCTTCGCGAATCGCTCCGGCGACCAAGTCACCCATGTCCTTGAGGTGGACGTGGCCGGGAACGAATTGGGTGTAGGAGTTGGCGATCGCGATAATCGGCTTGCCGAAATCCCCATCCGTCATTCCGGTCGCACGCCAGAGCGCACGTGCTCCGGCCATGTTGCGTCCTTGAGTCGATGTTGCTGAGCGCAAAGGCTTACTCATGGATTTCTCCCCTATGACGAATTTGTAACGCCTTCAACCCTAGTTCGACCTCCGGGCAACGGCTCGCTAGGTTCACGAGATGGATGAGGCATTGCGCACGTTTTCACCGCAATGGCGCGCTTTCGCTGCACTTTCACGGGGTCTACGGACTGTCCACTTCCTGACCATCCACACGATGAGAGCAATGCCGGCCAGACCAAAAACGATAAGTTGGTATCGCGAAATCCATTCTTCGACGATCGCCCAGTTCGCGCCCAGCGCATATCCGGCACCAATAAGAACAGAATTCCACAGGGCCGAACCAATTGCCGTGTACAGAGTAAAGGGCAAAAGTTTCATCCCTTCGATACCGGCCGGTATAGAAATCAAGGAACGAACAACAGGAACGACGCGTCCCAGAAGAACTGCCAGCGGGCCTCGGCGCACAAACCACGCCTCGGCGCGTTCGATATCTGCTTCCTTGACGAAGGGAATCTTCGAGGCCAAGGAGTAGAAGCGCGCGCGACCAAACCACGCGCCCAGTGCATACAGCGCCAATGCGCCGACAACCGATCCAATCGTTGCCCATACAATTGCGCTCACCAATCCCATACTTCCCGAGGCCGCAGCAAAGCCCGCGGAAGGCAGGATCACTTCGCTAGGGATCGGTGGGAAGAGGTTTTCTGCTGCGACAGCAATTCCCACTCCGGGAGCACCAAGGGCACCTACAAGAGAAACAACGGCTTGGACAATAGGTTCAAGAAGATTACTCATGCCTGTAGCATCGCCGCACAAGGCAAGGAAGAGTTTTGCTCACCCTTTGCGTGGGCTGTGAAAGCCAATCACGGCGCGGAGCACTGAACCAGTTCACCCTCACCTGTAATACGCAGCTGGCGTTCGGATGCGGAGATGAAAACCGCCTCGCCTCGGCCCAGAGTGCACTCCCCGGCCTCGGTCGACAAACTCAAGCGTCCGCGGGTCACCATTGCAATACGAGGGCCCTCGCCCGGAACGCGAAGATTGCTGAGGTCAGGGGTGCAGGTCGTCACGGTGAGCTCAAATTCCTGAGCGGGCGCCAAGAAACGATCCGAATGAGGGCTGGGATGCTCGGGAGCCAAACGGACGGGAGGGAGCGCAGAGAACTCAGCAATTTCAACGAGTTGTGCACTGTCAACATGCTTGTGGGTCAGTCCCGCTCGAATGACGTTATCCGAGGCCGCCATCACCTCGATTCCCAAACCGCGCTGGTATGCGTGGATCTGGCGCGGCGGAATATACGCAGCCTCACCGGCACGAAGCGAAACGGGATTCATTAGGAATGCCAAGATGATTCCAGAATCACCACCGTGCACAGCTTCCAACTCGCACACCAATTGATCGGCACGAAGCGAGGGAGAATTTCCTGATTCCAGACGCGCGCGGCAGGCACCAACAAATTCCTCGACCAAGGCTGGGGTAACGGGTGAATCGATATCGAAAACCCACGAGGCCAAGGAACGCAGGCCCCCGCGCACGGTTGAGAGTTTGAGCCGTCGGCGAAGAAGCTCAGCCAGCTCACCCTCGAGGCCTTCCAGAAGTCGGCGCGCCTTTCGAGGGACTCGGAAGCCAATGAGCGCCTCGAAATCGGTCAGGGCGTAGAGCATTTCGGGCTTATGGTTCATATCCCGATAGGAGCGGTTCGGAGCGGTGCGCTCGATTCCCAGCACTTCTTCGCGCAGGTAGCCTTCTCGAGCGATTTCCTTTGTGGGATGGACCTGAAGAGAGAGCGTCTCATCGGGCGCAATGACCTTCATGAGGAAGGGAAGATTGTTTCCAAAGGCGTAGAGGATTCCCGATCCCAGGGCCTTCTTCGGATCCTGTGCGATGAGGTCGCCCAGAGTTGAACCGTCTTGGAGGAGGGTTGGACCATCTGGGTGATTACCAAACCAGAGTTCAGAAACAGGCCGAGGCCCTGGAGTTTCGCCCAAGAATTCGGCAATTGCGCTCTGCGAGCCCCAATCGTCAAACTTGCGCCAGCCCTGAAGCTGCTGCATCCCGGTCTCCTCAACTTCTCTGTAACAGCGGTGTATCCGCGCGTTGTCACAGATGAACTATGGCGTTATTTCTTCACAAAACGCGTGGTATCTGTGAAAAGTTTAGCGTGCACCTTCTTCTCGGTCCGCCAAAGCGCGCAGGGCACCGCCGGATTCATAAAGTTGATCCCACGTTCCAACTTCAACAATGCGCCCCGAATCCATAACGATGATTTGATCAGCATCGTGAATGGTATCCAAGCGGTGCGCAACAACAATCAAGGTCTTATCGCTGGTGCGACGGCGAATCCCAGCCAGCACGCGAGCTTCGGTTTCGCGGTCAACTTGGGAAGTGGCCTCATCAAGGATCATGATGGGAGTTTCGCGCAGGAGGGCGCGGGCAAGGGCGAGGCGCTGACGTTGCCCGCCGGAGATGCGCTCGCCCATTTCGCCGACCTTGGTGTCGATTCCCTCGCTTTCCGAGGCGATCCACTCGCTGAGATCGACCGCTTCTAAGGCGTCGCGGAGTTCGGCATCGCTTGCGTCGGGGCGTGCAAGCAGAAGGTTCGCACGGATTGAATCGTTGAAGACGTGAGCGCGCTGCGGGGCCAGGGTGACAACAGAACGAATGTGATCTTGAGTGTCTTCACGCAGGTCCACTCCCCCGATGCTGATCGAACCGGAGTCCGGATCCCACACGCGAGCAAGCAGAGCAGCGAGCGTCGACTTACCCGAGCCCGATGCGCCAACGATTACGGTTGTTGAGCCGGCAGGAATAGTGACAGTCACGTCGTGGAGAACTTGGGGGCGATGGTTCTCGTATCCTTCTGAGTCATCTTGAAGGCCTGAAGCTATAGCAACCTGCGGGTAGGTAAAGTCCACGCCCGTAATCTGAATATCGCCGCTGCCGGCAATGGCGCGAGGGGCTTGCGGATCAGGAACCAGTGGTTCGCGATCGGTCACCGCGAAGATTCGCGCTGCCGAGGCGTAGGCCTGATCCAGATCCGCAGTCAGATCCTCAACTGCCAAAACCGGTGCAAAAGAGGCCAGCGCAACGCCCAAGGACATAGTGACTTGCGCGATGCTCAGTCTGCCCGAGGGGTAAGCCGAGCAGGCGACAAGGATCTGAGCGACGACAGCCAGGGGAAGCAGTGCTTGGTTAAAGCCTCGTCGAACGGCAATCCAGAAAGAGGTCTTGTACTGAGCTTGGAAAATGTATTCTTCCAGCTCGTCAGCCATTTCGTTCATGCGATGTTCCTGCGCGCCGAAAGCAATGACTTCGCGCACGCCTTGAACTGAGTCGGTGACGTGGTGCGAAAGCCTACCGCGAGTCGCGCGAAGTACTTGCGCAGCTTCGTCGGTAGCCTTGCCACCGAAGGTCGGAACACAAATCCCTGCCAGGACAAGGAAAGGCGCAAGGACGAGCGCATTAAGCGGCGAGATTGCCACGCCCATCCACACGACAGTCCCAACGGGAACGATTACCGCTGTTGCCAGGGGCACCAGGGTGTGCGCGAAGAAGACCTCAACGCGATCGACGTCTTTCGTCACTCGCGACAGAAGGTCACCGGTATCTGCCCCCTCGGTCATCGCCGGAGCTTGAGGTTCTAGCGAATCAAAGAAGTAATTACGTAGCAGCGCAAGAGAGCGGAAAGCAACGTAGTGTCCCGCGTATTGCTCGAGGTAGCGGAACAGGGCCTTGAGCAGGGACATAATCACCAGCGCCCACACCACCCATGACAGGGTGACCGAGGCTGGATCCGAGGCATAGGAACCCAATGCCCATGTTCCCACCGCAAAGAGCGCGATCCCCAAGACCAGCGCAACAATACGCGCAAGTAGAGAGAAAACAAGCGGGAAAAGGACGGGACGAGCGACGCGGATGAGGCGGCGCGAGAGGTCCATGCGCGTGAAGTTCTGGGGGTTCATCGAAGTTCCCCTTCCTTCAGTTCAACCTGGCGGTCTGCGTGGGCGATCGTTGCTCCTCGGTGAGAAATCGTGATGGTCGTGCGCCCACGTGCAACGGTATCGATGGCGTTAAGAATCTGTCTTTCACTTTCCAAATCGACGTGTGCAGTGGGTTCATCAAGCAGAAGGATTGGGGCGTCTTTGATGAATGCCCGGGCAAGTGCGACGCGCTGCGCTTCGCCGCCTGAGAGAGCCAGTCCCTTGTCGCCAACGCGGGTATCCAAGCCCTCGGGAAGTCGCGCCAAAAGATCATCGAGGCCGACGGTACGCAATGCCGTGAGGATCTCCTCATCGCTCGCTGCAGGGTTCGCGATCAGAATGTTCGCGCGCAAAGTGTCAGAGAAAAGGTAGGTGGTTTGTTCAACAACGGCGATTTGCGAACGCACCCATTGCAGAGGCACCTGGGAGATATCAACGCCATTAATGAAGATGGATCCCTCGCTGGGACGGTGGTGCGCCTGGATCAGGCTTGAGAGCGTTGACTTTCCAGCGCCCGAGGTGCCCGTGATGGCAATGTGCTCACCGGGGGCGACGCGAAGGGAAGCTTCGCGCAGGATCGGGGTGTCGGCCTCGTAAGCGAAGGAGACACTGTCGATGCGCACTTCTCCGGGTGCGGGAAGAACTGTGGGAGCAAGAGCACCATGCTCCGCGGGATCGACGACCTCTGGGTTCTCGCTGGTGAAGCGCTTGATTTCGCGGGTTGCAGCGATTCCACCCATGCCGATGTAGAAGAATTGGCCGATTCGATCCAGGGGGTCGAGCATGATC
This sequence comes from Pauljensenia sp., assembly GCA_042645485.1. GTDB lineage: Bacteria > Actinomycetota > Actinomycetes > Actinomycetales > Actinomycetaceae > Pauljensenia. The sequence continues at coordinate 16,780 of JBHRQN010000021.1, read as the reverse complement.
GAGGAGAGCAGGACAAGTGTGACGGCCTGACCGATTGTGAACCAACCGTCACTCAGACGCCAGTATGCAAGAGCGGTCGCACCGGTGATCATTCCCAGTGAGAAGACACCGTCAACAACCAGCAGGACCAGCTGATTTCCGGCAAGATAGCGCATAACTTTGCGGCGAACGTTTTCTGCGGCCTGCGCAAGAGTGCGACCCACGCGCTTTCCAGCGCCGATGTAGGACAGGGTTGAAAGCCCCTGGATCGCATCTAGTTCTTGAGCGGCAAGCGCGCGCGAGGACGCACGATAGCGGGTGGAAACCGGGCGAAATGCCCTTTGGAAAGCACCGACAGTGAGGGGAACAACGGGAATGGAGATTGCCAGGACCGCGGCCGATACCCAGTCGAAAGTAAATACGACTGCAACGACCATGATCGGCGTGATCAGCGAGGCCAGCATGGGTGCGATGAATGTGCCGCGATAATTCGAGCTGCGCTCAACACCATCGGTTGCGGTATTGACGATGCGACCCGAGCGTTCTTTCGTGCGCTCGCTGACTCCCAAGCGGAATACCTGGGCGACCATTGCATGGCGAATACGGGGTTCATCTGTGCGCAGGCGTGTACCGCCCGAGAATGAGGCACTAAAAGCCATCATTCCTGCCGCTAAGGCAAAGAGCAAAAGGCACCCCAGTGACAGGAGACTGACTTTTCCGCTAATGAGGGAGTCAATGACCGAACCGAGCTCGATATAGAGGATGATCAGGAACATCGCGGGCAGCAGATTCTTGACGATCTCGATCACAGTCGCGAGCCGCTGTTTCGGGAAAGGCTGCGGTAGTGCGCTTGGCGAGGCGTTGAGCTCCGGTCCCATCGATTCGCTCTCCTCATTCGGCTTTATGACGTCATTTCATTATGACTCTACTTAGGACTACCTTAGCTTCTTAATGACAGAAAGTCATATAGAAGGCTGGGGCAAGAAAAGAGGGTGCATAAAGGGGCGTTCGGATTACTCCGAACGCCCCTTTATTAAGGTTTACAACGCAAAACCGCGGGCACGCCAACGCTTAAGTGCGCGGGAAGGCGGCCACGGCCTCGTCAATCGGGTCAGGCCAAGCGATACATCCAGCCGAAGGGATCCTCCGCGCGACCCATCTGGATATCCGTGATGTCCTTCCAGATCTGGTGGGTGACGGGACCCGCGGGAAGCTCGACATCGAAATCATCCGAGGCGAGGCGAGCAATCGGGGTCACGACCGCGGCGGTACCACAGGCGAAGATCTCAGCAACCGAGCCATTCTTAATGCCCTCAACCAGATCGGCCAGAGCGATGGATTCCTCGGTCACCGGCACGCCACGCGAACGCAGCAGTCGGCAGATCGCGCTGCGGGTACCACCCTCGAGGATCACACCGGTGAGCTTGGGGGTACGCACGCTTCCATCGGCCATGACGACGAACATGTTCATGCCGCCGAGCTCTTCGAGGTACTTGTGCTCGTAGGTATCCAGGTAGCAGACCTGCTTGAAACCGCGCTCTGCGGCCAGGTTCTGCGGAAGTAGCGAGGCCGCGTAGTTACCGCCAGCCTTTGCTGAACCGGTTCCGCCAGGGCCAGCGCGATGGTAGTGCTTCTCAACCCAAATGGAGACACCGGTCTGAGTGCCCGACTTGAAGTAGGGGCCAACCGGGGAGCCGATGACGTAGAAATCAACCTGGTGAGCGGAGCGCACGCCGAGGAAGGGCTCGGAAGCGAAAGTGAAGGGACGCAGGTAGAGAGAGGATCCTTCAGCACCCGGAACCCACTTTTCGTCCGCACGCACGTAGTTCACGAGCGCACCCACGAAGTCCTCGCGGTCCATCTGCGGCATGGCCAGACGCCAATTCGAGTGGTTCATACGCGCGGCATTGAAGCCGGGACGGAATGTCCAAATGCTGCCGTCGGAGTGACGGTAGGCCTTGATGCCTTCGAAAGCGGACTGTCCGTAGTGAAGGACAGCGGCTGCGGGAGACAGGTCAAGAGGACCGAAGGGAATGACCTCACGCTGGCCCCATCCGGTTTCAGGCGTCCAACGCATGTGTGCCATGTGATCGGTGAAAACTGTTCCGAAGTTCAGTTCCTCCATGGCCTTTTCGTAATCCGCCTGCGGAGTCGGATTCGGGTTCTGGGTCAGCGGGAAACGACCAGCCAGTTCGTCTGCCGAAGGCAGAGGCTCCTCCCCCAATCGCTCCAATTCGGTGGGAGTATGCTGCGTTTCTGTCATCGTGTCCTCCTCAAAAGCTGAAGTAGCTTCAGAATATTCCCCTTGCGGGGGCCAAGCATTAGGTGGTCCGCCATCTGACCCGTTGGGGGTAGCTTCTGGTTCCCACTCTCCGGGCCTGGTTCGCGTTCCCCCCAGGGGACGCCGCGCTTTCGGGGAACGAGCGCCTCTCGGCTCCCACTCCCCCGGCCGCGGCCTCGTCAGCGGCGAATCAGCGCGACCAAGTCATTGCCGATCTGCTCGGTCGTACGGACCAAGGGATCGCCAGCCGCATTGGCAGCCGCACGGTTGCGCATGTCTTCTTCAATCGCATCCATGATCGCGCGCGACTGATCTCCATAACCAAGGTGATTGAGCATGAGCGCAACAGAGGCAATCGTTGCGGTCGGATCTGCCTTGCCCTGGCCTGCGATATCGGGCGCGGAGCCATGGACGGGCTCGAACATCGAGGGGTGCGCACCTTCGGGGTTGATATTTCCCGAGGCCGAAAGACCAACACCGCCGGTGACGGCTCCCGCCTCATCGGTCAAGATGTCGCCAAAGAGATTGTCAGTAACGATGACATCGAAGCGCCCCGGATCGGTCACCATGTAGATCGTTGCGGCATCAATGTGGCAGTAGTCGACGCGGACCTGCGGGTATTCGCGGCCCACTTCCTCGACGATCCGGCTCCACAAACCGCCGGCGAAGACCAAAACATTGTGCTTGTGGACCAGCGTGAGGTGGTGAGCCGGACGGGCTGCTGCCTGTTCGAATGCGTAGCGCACCAGGCGCTCCACGCCAAAGGCCGTGTTGACGGAGATCTCCTGTGCGACCTCGTGAATCGTGCCCTTACGCAGAGTTCCACCGTTTCCGGCGTACAGGCTTTCGGTGCCCTCGCGCACGACGATGAAGTCAATGTCGCCTGGGTTGGCAAGCGGGGTCGGAACACCCGGGTAGTAGCGCGAGGGGCGCAGATTGACGTAGTGGTCCAGAGAGAAGCGGAGCTTAAGGAGCAGGCCGCGCTCAAGAACACCGGAGGGAACCGAAGGATCGCCGATCGCACCTAAGAGGATGGCATCGTGCTGGTCGATGACCTCGAGGTCGGTATCGGTGAGGATCTCGCCGGTGCGGTGGTAGCGGCGCGCGCCAAGATCGAATTCTGTGTACTGCAGTGTGACATCAGAGGGAATGACAGCTTCCAGCGCCTTGATGCCTTCGGGGACGATTTCCTGCCCGATGCCGTCACCGGGGATTACTGCGAGTTTCAGATTTGTCATGCTGCCATTGTTGCGCGGGGGCGGCAGGTCGGCAGAAGGTGTCCATATTTCGGGGTGTAGTTGGGGTGGGGTCTCCTCCCAAACCAGGGTCCCGCCGGTATCGACACCACTTGGCGGCATCAACACCAATTGACAGCATTGACACCACTAGGCGGCATCGCATAGCCCAAAAACCGCAATGCTCATCCTCCAAACGGTGTCAATCGCGCCAAACAGTGTCAATCCGCTCCGATATAGCCAAACTTCGCTGTGAATACCCGCCACGAAGCACTCCAACCAGTGTCAATCCGCCTCGAAGTCACCAGATTCCGCTGCAGACACCACACACGAAGCGCGAAACAGCGTTAATCCACCCGAACACCGCCCTAAAGATCCGCTTCGCACGCAACAAACTTTTCCACAACGCAAGATTGCAATGATTCATCCACATGTTTTCGGCAGGACAACACACAGCCGACTCCCCCGCCCCAAACTGTCCACTATGAGCATGCAACTGCCGCACGTGACCTTGGGCTATCGCGGGAGCTCCTCCAAAAGTTCCCATCTCAAGGGGCAATTGCGCTTACACCGCGGCGCATACGTGCAGTTACCCTTTGACGCCACCCGCGCAAAACCGTGGGAAATCTGGGAATCAATTGCGCTGGCACGCATCATTGCGTCAGTACAGCAAGGGCAATCAACACCGCTTATCGTTGGCACCTCAGCGCTTCTACTCCACGGAGTGCGAGGCTGGACCACGAACCCAAACGTTGAGTTGTATCAGCCGCAGCGCCGGACAAGTCAGCTCATTCCTCCATGCAGATGCGGGACAGTCTCAGTTCCCGCGGCGCTGCGAGTCTATCGGCGTACTCCCCCAATTACGTCAGAACGCACGCAGGTTTCAGGCCTGCTCACCGAACACCCTTACGATGCGCTGATCCGCTGCGCGATGCACGATGATGCACTTCAAGCCTTCACCCTTGGATGCAGTGCCCTCCACAAGTGGTCTGGGTTCAACAATTTCTCGCAAGATGCGTGCCGAGGCCGCGCCGAAGTCATACGTAAGAAGCTCCTTTCGCGTTTGAAACGTGCAGAGGGCCACCGAGGTTGCGCCCGCGCACGACGAATACTGACCACGATCGACCCAGGGTGCAGCAATCCTGCCGAGGCCGCACTGACTTGGGTGGTTCGCGCACTATGCCCCTACGAAGTTTCGACACAATATGAGCTCTCAGCAGGTGGCCGACGCTTCTTTGCCGACATCGCAATTCCACATTGCAAACTCATCATCGAGTTCGATGGAATCGAAAAACTGGGTTCAACACAAGGAGAATTCGACCGCGCAAAACGCTCGTGGCTTCAACGCGAGCAAGCTCTGCAAGACCAAGGCTGGCGCTTCCTTCGAGTCAATTGGATAGATTTCAACGATTGGGACGTACTGCGCGGTCGGATTAGCTCTGCGATCGAGGTAGCGGCGAAGCCTATCCCTGCTCGTTTCGCATTGTTGTGGGAACCTCCAAGCGAGCGTTGCGATGGTGAAGGGCGACGATTCAGGAGCAACGAGTGGTATGGATCGGATGTGAGCTGGACTTAAAATTCGTTTTCCGCATATGCGCCAAACCGGCACGAGCTGAAGGCGGGAGTCAGTAGCATAATCCCATGTCGACAACCATTGATGTTTATCCGACAGTAAATGCCCTGCCTCTTGTTGAGGAGATTCGTGGGCGCACACAAGAGTTATTTCAAACTTTATTGAACCGTCACGATATCGGTTCAACAATAGAGGTGATAGCTTTCTATCCCTCTCCGTCGAAGTTACCAATTAAGGACGTCGAAAAAGACACGGTGTGGACGCCGGATTTGTATCTAGGCTTCGAATATTTGATTGATGGGATCTGGGATTCAGATTCTTGGCCTGCCTGCTTCTCCGTCGATGATGATATGCGAATTAGTGAAAAACACTTGGTCTACCCATTCGACTCAAAACCGGAACACCTTGGCTTATGGAACATCGTTGAAGAATTCGAAGATATTGTTCCTCCAACTCGACTGGCAAAAATTCTGGTACAAGACCACTACTGGTCTGATGAACGTAACTTTGATGGCTCTCCCGTCGCCTCAACAGGTTACGGTTTGGTTTGCGCAGCTCTGGCTGAAGCAACCGAGGGAATCATCGCCTCATTTGACTGCGCATTCGACGACAAGCACAACGGCGAAACTGCTGAGGAGTTCCTTGCTTGGTGGGGTGACAGGAAAATCGATTTCTATGGTGAGGATGCGTTCAGAAATCCGCGAAGGAAAAGATACCAACTAGTCTTTGAGTAGAAGAATCGTGCACCTACCCGCAGATGTGGGTGGCGTGCAAGAAGAGTCATGGACAACCACCTATGAACCGAACGACAGGTGGTAACGACTGCGCCTCCCCCCAATGCACCCTGATCGCCGAAATCTTCCCAAATACGGACAAGATCAGCCTCTTGACCCCCAAGAATCTACACGCGTAGAATCGTGGCCATCGTCACCGGATACACCGACCGGAACGCTCACCTACCAACCTACGCTGCGAGGAGGCAGCTAATGGCACAATCGAATGAGGAGCTTCAGGCATCGGACCTGAATTTCCAGACCCCTGAGGGCCGCAAGAGCTTCTGGCTCAACATCTTCTCAGTCTGGCTGGGCACGACAATGGAATACGTCGACTTCGCCCTGTACGGACTCGCCGCCGGCCTTGTCTTCGGCGATGTCTTCTTCCCAGAGCAGACCCCAATCATCGCTCTACTTTCATCCTTCGCAACCTACGCCGTCGGCTTCCTCGCCCGTCCGCTGGGTGCAATCATCTTGGGCCGTGTCGGCGACCGCCATGGACGCAAGGTCATCATGGTTATCACCGTCGGACTCATGGGCGTTTCAACCACTGCGCTGGGCTTGCTCCCCACATACCGCCAGGTTGGCTGGCTTGCCCCAGCGTTGCTCGTATTCTTGCGCCTCTGCCAGGGATTCGGTGCAGGTGCCGAGCTCTCCGGTGGCGCAGTCATGCTCGCCGAGTTCTCCCCCGTCAAGCACCGAGGCGTAGTCGCTTCACTCATCGGCGTTGGCTCCAACACGGGCACGCTCCTTGCTTCCTCAGTCTGGCTACTGGTCTTGACCATGCCGAAGGAACAGCTCATGACGTGGGGCTGGCGAATTCCTTTCTTGATCTCGATCTTCATCGCTTTCTTCGCAATCTTCCTGCGTCGTTCCATGCAGGAAAGCCCCGTGTTCACCGCATTCAAAGAACGCAAGAAGCGCGAGCAAGAATCTGTTGTCGAAGCCGGTCTTGACGCTCACGAAGGCGGCTGGCGCGCATTCTTCGTCATGCTCGGCCTGCGTATCGGCGAAAATGGACCTTCATACATCGCCCAGTCCTTCCTCGTTGGCTACGTCGTCAAGGCTCTGGCCATGGAGAAAGCCGTTCCGACGACCGCTGTTCTGGTCGCCTCGTTCCTCGGTTTTGCCATCATCCCCTTCTCCGGGTGGCTCTCGGATCGTTTCGGTCGCCGCATCACGTACCGTGTCTTCTGCGCGCTCCTCGTTCTCTACGCCTTCCCAGCCTTTGCTCTTCTGCAATCTAAGGACCCATGGACTGTTGGCGCCGTTATCGTTGTAGGTATGGGGCTGGGATCGCTGGGCATCTTCGGTGTTCAAGCTGCCTATGGCGTCGAGCTCTTCGGCGTTCAGCACCGTTACTCACGAATGGCTGTTGCCAAGGAACTCGGATCGATCCTCTCGGGCGGCACCGCTCCGATGGTCGCCTCGGCGCTCCTTGCAACCTTCAATTCGTGGATCCCGCTGGCAACCTACTTTGCGGTTACAGCCTTCATCGGCTTTGCGACCACTTTCGTTGCTCCCGAGACCCGCGGCCGCGACCTCACTCTCCTTGAGGACGCAATCTAACACCTCCCAAAGGAGCGAATAGACATGGCGAAGCAGCCCACCCGCGACGACGTCGCTCGACTTGCCGGCACCTCAACTGCGGTAGTCAGTTACGTCGTCAACGGTGGGCCTCGCAATGTCCGCCCCGAAACCCGCAAACGCGTTCTCGAGGCGATTGAGCACTTGGGGTATCGCCCGAACGCCTCGGCTCAGTCTCTTTCACGAGGCCGCAGCGATCTCTTTGCGCTCCTCGTCCCCGACCTTGCGAACCCCTATCTAGCCGAGCTTGCCCAACGCCTCGAAGAAGAATTCTTCCGCAGGGACATGGTTTTGGTTGTCGGGGATTCTCATGATGATCAGGACCGCGAATCCACGATTCTCGAGGCCTTCCGTCGCCAGCAGATCGCGGGGCTCGCCTGGTACGGCGTCACCCAGCCGCTCCCTCTGGATCTTCTTGAGGACGCCTCGTTCCCGGTGGTTTTACTCAATGAGCCCGATGGTCAACGCATGGGAAACCACTCAAGGATCACCCGCCTCGTCGCTGATGAACAGGAGGCTTCGCGCGTGGCGACTGAGCACCTCCTGCATCACGGGAGGACTCGTGTGGCAATGGTTGCTGGCCCCAAGGGACGTCACAATGCCCGCGAGCGTATACGCGGGTGGCGTTTGGCTTTGCGTCAGGCTGGGCTTGACGAGGGGGTGGTCATTAATGGACCGTTTACTCGCGCCGGTGGCGTTCAGGCTGCTCAGGCTTTGATCGATTCAGGGGCCGACGCAGTGGTTGTTTCGAACGAATTGCAGGCTACGGGTTTGTTGCGTGAACTCCATCGCGAGGGGGTCGCTGTGCCGGAAGATATCGCGGTTGTTGTTCTCAATGGAACGGCACTGTCTGAATTTTTGTGGCCACCAGTAACCAGTGTGGACGTCCCCGTGAGCTCGCAGGCCGAGGCAATCGCTGATTTTGTCACGGGAACGGACCGTGCGCACGACCTGAGCGTGACCTCCCGCTTAACGAAGCGGGCGAGCTGTGGATGCTCGTATTTTTCCAAGGATTAATGATGTCTCTTCCGATCATTGTCGACTGTGATCCCGGAAATGGGATCCCGGGCGCGAATGTTGATGACGCGCTAGCTCTTCTGTATGCCCTGCGCCATCCTGAATTGGATTGCCGGGCCGTGTGGACGGTTTTCGGGAACACCCCTTCTGATACAGGAGCGCAGTGCGCCCAAGAGATCGTTGATCGCGCGACGCTTATCGGCAAGACTCCCCCACGCATTCAGCAGGGATCGACCCGCCCCTTGCACGCGAGCACGCAACGTTGGGACCACCAGCGCGAGGAGTACGCCTCGAGCCTCGAGGGAGTAAGCGCGTGGGGAGACGGGCGCTTCGTTCCCCTTGCGGGCGACGGGGATTCTTCCATTGACGAGGCCGTGGCTGAGAAGTTGTTCCGCGATGTTACGGACGCTGCATCAGCCTTTACTGCTACATCGGTGGGCAAGAAGGTAACGATTATTGCGATTGGTCCGCTGACGAATATCGCGCGTTTGTTGGTGGCGCATCCTGAGTGCAGCGAGCTGGTTGAGCAGATCGTACTGATGGGTGGCTGCTTTGGTTTTGACGGTCTTGTGGATACGAATTTTGCTGTCGATCCTGAGGCAGCGCGGATAGTTTTCGATAGTGCAATTCCGCTAACTGTTGTTCCTTTGGATACGACTCGGACGACTCACATGTCTGAAGAGCGCTGGGAGCGCATATCGAAGGCTTGTGCGGACAAGGATTTGGCCGAGGCGCTTCAACAGTGGATTAATCCATGGCTCGCTTTTTCTCAGCAGACGCGCCCGGTTGATGGCATGTGGGTCCACGACTTAGTGACGCAGTTTGCGCTGACAAATCCGGAGTTGGTCACGATTGAGGATGCGCTTTGCGCGGTTAACGAGGCGGGGAAGCTGATGCGTTGTGCAGACGGACGTCTGGTTAGGCTTGTGACCGCGGTGAATAACGAGGGTTTGCTGGGAGCTTTGGAGCGAGTCATCGCCGGCAGGAACTAGGTTTTTGTTTGACCGGCGCCAAACTGTCCGCAGATGAGGGTGCTTCACAGTAAAGTGAAAGCATGCTTGACGATGCGGTTGCACAGAAATTACGTGCGTTCTCTGAGGAGCGCGATTGGGACCAGTTCCACACACCCGAAAACTTGGCGAAATCTATTTCTATCGAGGCCGCGGAACTCTTAGAGTGCTTCCAGTGGTCGCCTGACGGGGATCCCCAGGCGGTCAAAGAAGAGCTCGCCGATGTCCTCACCTACTGTTACTTCCTCGCGATGAAGGTCGGGCTTGAGCCCGATCAGATCGTGCTGGAGAAGCTTGCCGTCACCGCCCAGAAGTATCCGGTTGAAAAGTCTCGCGGGAGCAGCGTGAAGTATGACCAGCTGGATTGATCCGGCTGACAACGGCGATTGACACCTGCACAAATCCGCGCAATACCAACGCCAAATAGACGAAAAAGAACACGCAAAAATTACATCTTCGTCATTCAGATGCATTAATCTGGGAATAGGCAGCACGCCCTCGGGGAAATCCCCAAAAACGCAGCCAGTGATCAGCGATGTTCACCCAGCGCCTATCCGCCACAGAGAAGGGCATCTCCATGCACAGTGATCCCAACGTAGACCAGCTTGCATTTGACGTTCATGGCGTTCCAACGCCCAACGAGAGCTCTATCCCTTCTGCATCGGCGGTCACTGAGCCTTCTACTCCCCCATCTTCTTCAGCCAACGCTCTGGATGCGCTCCTGAACGAATATCGTGCGCGCGCGACAAGCGAGCGCGCGAAGGGCACGCTCTTCGAAGAACTCACCCGTCAGTTCCTGCTACATGACGCGCGTTTCGCCCACCAATTCAAAGAGGTCTATCTGTGGGGCGAATGGCCGGAGCGCCGCATCGTTGTCGACACTTCTGGCACCGACTGGGGTAAGAACACCCAAGACGCGATCGAAGGCCAGCAAATCCCTGTCTCGCGTATCACCTTGGCGGATCTGCGCGATTCAGACATCGACTGGGGCACGTATTCACTGGGCTCGATGCAGTCACCCAAGACCCGCGAGCGCAAAGTTCCTCGAGATCACCAGGTACGCGCACGTTCCGCAGTCATGGAGGGGTTCACCAAACACGACCGTGGAACCATGGTCATGGCTTGTGGCACCGGCAAGACCTTCACGGCGCTTCCTCAACACCATGAGGCAGCCATGGTGATAATTTGAGAAGCAGTCTTTACGCACAATCGTGCGCAAAGAAGTCAGCAACACCCACACTGTTAGCCACCCCAAGGCCTGCGGCGTGCCCAACTAGGAGCAGCACGAATGAGCGAAGACGACAACCTCGTGAAATCCAGACAACGAGTTGCCGACCACGGCGAAGTCTTCACACCCTCCTGGATGGTCAACGACATGCTCGACCTCGTCAAAGACGAGTCAGAGCGCATCGACGCCAGAGTGCTCGAGCCAGCCTGCGGTGAAGGCGCATTCTTGCAAGAGGTACTGCGCCGCAAACTCACTACCTGCCAGGCCCGCTATGGCAAGAACGAGTTTGAACGCCGCCACTACGGGCTGCTCGGCCTGATGTGCACCTACGGCATTGAACTCCTTGAGGACAACGCCCAGATCTGTCGCGATAACCTGCGCGCGATCTTCGTGGACTTCCTCGGCCCAGACGCAGAACCCGAGTGGGCACAAGCAGCCCGCGTGGTCCTCAAGACCAACATCGTCCAAGCGGACGCACTCACCATGAAACTTCCGAACGACGAGGCAATCACCTTCGCCGAGTGGGGATACCTCGGCAAAGGACGCTTCCAGCGCCGCGACTTCCTCTACGGAGACCTAGACGATCTGCCTTCGGTGAAGACACACTCTTCGGGAACATGGAGATCGCCGACATCTTCACGCCCACCACCTCGTTCCCCACCATGAGCGTGGCCGGCATCGCCACATTGGAGGCCTGAAATGGAGAATCTGTTAGCGCGTACGCACAATCCCGACGTGCTCACCTGCATCGCCAATCTCTCCAACGACGAGGTCTTCACTCCACCCGAAATCGCAAATGCAATGCTCGACATGGTTGCTGTCGCCTGGGCTAATGACCACGACGGTGAGAACCTCTGGGCAAACCCGGACGTGACGTTCCTGGATCCGTTCACGAAGACGGGTGTGTTCCTCCGAGAGATCACGCGCCGGCTCGTGGAAGGCCTGGAGGAGCAGATCCCTGTCCTACAAGAGCGGGTCAACCACGTACTCACCAAGCAGGTGTTCGGGATTGCTATCACTGAGCTCACAGCGCTCATGACTCGACGGAGCGTGTACTGCTCGAAGCGTGCAGATAGTGAGCATTCGATCTGCACCGGCTTCAACGCCCCGGACGGGAACATCTGGTTCGAGCGCACAGAACACACCTGGGCCGGTGGAACCCGCGAGAGCCGAGTAGACCCACTCAGCGGAGACGAGGTCTTCGTCTACACCAATCGCAAATGCTCCTACTGTGGCGCTAGCGAGAGCGATTATGGGCGCGGCGAAGATCTGGAAACGCATGCCTATGCATTCATCCACACCGATGACATTAAGCAACGTGTTAACGAAATATTTGGAGCCGACATGCACTTCGATATCGTCATTGGAAACCCCCCTTACCAGATTTCGGACGGAGGGCACGATAAGTCAGCACGGCCAATTTACCACATGTTTCTTGAGCAGGCGTTGGCGCTGGACGCTTCATACGTGACAATGATTATTCCGGCTCGATGGTTTGCCGGAGGCAAGGGTTTGAACGAATTTCGAGCGCGTATGCTGGAGGACTCGGGCATTCGCGAGCTACATGATTATCCCGACACAGAGGATGTTTTTCCTGGCGTGAATGTTCGAGGAGGAATTTGTTATTTCTTATACGACAGTTCACACACTGGTGAGACGCGTGTAGTTACGCATCAGTCCGGCTTTGCGGACTCGGTCGCGAAGCGCCCTCTATTAGAAGAGGGTGTGTCCACATTCGTGCGCTACAACGAAGGTATTGAGATCCTCCGCCAGGTTCAGGCAGTTGAGATGCGTGATCGTGGGAGATTTGAATCCTTCGAGACGCTTGTAAGTTCGAGAAAGCCATTCGGCATTCCCACTAATGAAAAGGGGAGCGCACATCACGGCAATGGCATGTTGAAGTTACACACAAAAGATGGTCTAGCCTATATTGCCGAAGATAAGGTCACAGATAAACTCGATCTGGTTCGGGCAATCAAGATCCTCGTTCCGTACGCAAGTCCTGGCAATGACTCTTACCCTCATTTGGTTCTATCTAAACCGATAATTGCTTATCCCGGAGAAGTGGGCACGGAGACGTATTTGGCTATAGGCCCATTCGACTCAGAACGCATTGCTCGTAATGTGGCGACGTACATGGGAACGACCTTTTTTAGGTTCATGCTCTCTCTCCTGAGAGTCTCACAGCACGTTACACGCGGCGTCTATCACTTTGTCCCGCTACTCGATACGTCAATTGCATGGACTGACGAGCTCCTCGTGGAGCGATACAGGCTGTCTGGCAATCAAATTGACTACATGAAGAGGTTTGTAAAAGATGTCGCATGGCGGGGTGACTTCGAATGACGCCACATACTCCAGAAGAACTACTTCCGGCAAAACCTTCAGCACGTCTGCGCATTTACGCATGGTCACCGAAGAGCCCCGCACCTGAGTACCAGGGACTGATTAAGGTTGGTCAGACCACTCGTGAGGATGTGCGGGAGCGGATCCACGAATCCCAGGGCCAGGTGCAGCAAGAGTTCACGCTTCACGCTGACGTGGTGGCAGAGCGTGAAGATGGCTCGATCTTCCGCGACAAGGACGTCATTGAGCGGCTGAAGGCTAAAGGCTTTGAGAACCCTCACTTCGGCTCGGCGTCTGAGTGGGTGCGTTGCAAGCCCATTGATGTGCTCACGGCAATCACAGAACTTCGCAAAGGTGAGGTGTTCTCTGGTCACCACTACCAGACCTTCCCGATGCGACCTGAGCAGGCCCGGGCGGTAGACCAGACCATCGGTTATTTCGAGTCGATATGGAAGGAAGACCCCAGCGCCGTGCCGCGTTTCTTGTGGAATGCGAAGATGCGATTCGGCAAAACGTTCACCTCTTATCAGCTCGCCAAGCGTATGGGTGCTCAGCGCGTTCTGGTGGTGACCTTCAAGCCTGCAGTGCAGGATGCCTGGCACGAGGATCTGGCCAGCCATGTGGACTTTGACGGCTGGCAGTACCGCAACACCGAACTCATGGCTGAACTAGGGCCTGGAGACCCAGATAAGCCGCTGGTGTACTTCGGCTCATTCCAAGACCTGCTGGGGCGGGACAAGAAGACCGGGCTGATTAAGTCGAAGAACGAGTGGGTTCACACCATCAATTGGGACCTGGTGATTTTCGACTAGTACCACCTCGGTGCATGGCGAGAATCGGCCAAGGCTCTCTTCGAAGGTGAAGAACAGAAGGTCGTCGGCAAAGAGCTGGATGCCGAGTTCGCTAATGGTGTGCTCGATACGTTCGATACCGAGCTCGACGAGCTAGGTAACGACGAGTCGGAGTTCCTGCCTATCACGACCCGCTCCTACCTATACCTCTCGGGCACTCCGTTCAAGGCCCTGGCAACAGGCGAGTTCATTGAGGAGCAGATCTTCAACTGGACTTACACCGACGAGCAAGAAACGAAAGCCGCCTGGGAGCTCGCGCACCCCGGTGAGCGAAACCCTTACGGTTCGCTTCCAGAGATGCGTCTGCTGACTTACCAAATGCCTGACGACATCCTCTCGGTTGCCGTACAAGGCGAGTTCGACGAGTTTGACCTCAATGCCTTCTTCGAGGCCACCGGAGAAGGCAACTCGGCACGCTTCGTCCATGAGTCCGATGTGCAGAAGTGGCTTGACCTGATCCGTGGTGAGCACGCGCCTACCCAGCTTGACTCCCTCAAGGCTGGAAGAAGGCCGCCCTTCCCGTACGCGGATACTCGCTTGCTGCCCTACATGCAGCACTCGTTCTGGTTCCTGCCGACCGTAGCTTCCTGCTTCGCTATGGCAAATCTCCTCAAGCAGCGTCACAACACCTACTGGCACTCCTATGACGTGGTTGTGGCCGCAGGTGCGAAGGCAGGAATTGGTGTGGCTGCGCTACCGCCTGTGCGCGAGGCGATCGGGGATGGTCATGACACCAAGACCATCACACTCTCGTGTGGCAAGCTCACTACCGGAGTGACGGTCAAGCAGTGGTCATCCATTCTCATGCTGCGTAACCTCACCAGCCCGGAAACCTACTTCCAGGCCGCGTTCCGGGTGCAGTCACCGTGGGCGATCACCAACCCCAACGGTGACAACCCGAACGAGGAGGAGGTCCTCAAGCCGGTCGCCTTCGTTTTCGACTTCGCCCCCACCCGGGCACTACGGCAGATGGCCGACTACGCCAGTGGCCTGACCCCCACCGCTGAGAGCCCCGAGCGGGCGGTTGCTGATCTGGTGAAATTCCTCCCGGTACTCGCCTATGACGGCGCGAACATGAAGGAGATCAACGCCAGCGAGATCCTCGACATCGCCATGTCGGGAACATCGGCCACCTTGCTTGCCAAGAAGTGGGAATCTACGATTCTCGTGAACGTCGACAACATGACTCTGCGCAAGATCATGGACAACCCAGACGCCATGAACGCCATCATGAACATCGAGGGCTTCCGTGCGTTGGGCACGGACATCTTCGAAACAGTCGTCAACAAGAGCGAAAAAGTCTCCGCCACCAAAAAGGAAAAGGGCGGCGACCTGACCAAGAAGGAGAAGAAAGAACTCACCGAGGAAGAGAAGGAGTACAAGTCCAAACGCAAGCAGATCCAGGAAAAACTCATCAAGTTCGCAACCCGGATCCCCGCGTTCATGTACCTCACCGACTTCCGGGAGAACACGCTCCATGACGTCATCACCAAGATCGAGCCAGATCTATTCAAGAAGGTCACCGGCCTATCAGTGGCTGACTTCAACCTGCTCGTCAACCTCGGAGTCTTCAACTCCATCCACATGAACCAGGCGGTCTTCGCATTCCGCCGCTATGAGGACGCCTCCCTGCACTACACCGGCATCCGATCCCACCCCGAGCAAAAGCGCATCCTCGGCCTCTATGACACGGTCATCACCTTGGAGGGGCAGCGCTGAGCGACCGATATGCGCTAACACACCGCTAACGGGCGCATCGCTGATAGCCGACTTGGGGACATTCCTGTTCCGGAGTCGACTATCGGCGCATCTACCCTTTGATCGCAGCCCTAATTCAACCCTGCAATTTGCTGGTTTTCCCTTGAGTTTCAGTGGTTTTGACACCTGCCCAGCGCTTACCCCTTTGTATCAAAACCGAGGTGATCACAGAGCCTTTCGCGGGGACGGGCACCTTCGTGGCGCGCCTGCTGCAGCTGGGCGTCATCCCACCCGAGGCCCTGGAACACAAGTACAAGAACGAGATCTTCGCGAACGAGTTCGTCCTGCTGTCCTACTACATCGCCTCTATCAACATCGAGCAGGTGTACCACCAGGTCCGCGCCGAGCAGGGCGTGGATGAGGGTTATGTTGAGTTTCCGGGCATACCACTTACGGATGCCTTCCAGCTCCACGAGGGCGACGGAACAATCACCGAGGACTTCGATGGCCTGGCTGCCAACAAGGAGCGTGCGAAGGCGGAGAAGGACTCGACTATCACGGTCATCGTCATGAATCCGCCATACTCATCGGGCCAGAACAGCGCGAATGATAACACCCAGAACCTAGCGTATCCGCGCCTGGACGAGCGCATCGCGGCCACCTACGCAGCTAAGTCAACCGGAGCAAACAGAACAGCCTCTATGACTCTTACTTCCGCGCTCTGCGCTGGGCCTCGGACCGCATCGGGCAGCGCGGCGTGGCCGGCGGTTTCGTGGGCGAGCTGGACATCATGGACACGTGGGCGACGTCCTCCCTATCCCCGCAGCTGGCGTGTGGCTGGCTGGATGACGAGGACCTGTTCGCTCGCACGTACCCGATGGATCTGCGCCCCCAGGGCCAGGACATCATTCGTACGTGGCTGTTCTCCACCGTCGTGCGCGCGGACCTGGAGTTCGGTGCGCTGCCGTGGAAGCACGCGGGCCTGTCGGGCTGGATCCTGGATTCGGACCACAAGAAGATGTCCAAGTCCAAGGGCAACGTCGTGACCCCCATGGGCATCCTGGAGAAGTACGGTTCGGATGCCGTGCGTTACTGGGCGGCGTCAGCTCGCCTGGGCCTGGATGCGGCGTTCGACGAGCAGCAGATGAAGATTGGTCGCCGCCTAGCGATCAAGGTGCTGAACGCGTCGAAGTTCGCCCTCA